>CAIKAI010000131.1 GCA_903825325.1 Candidatus Shapirobacteria bacterium
AATATCCTTAGCGAAAGAATTGATGTCCCAGGGCGTGTCCGTTTTGAAGTCCAAGGTTTGCGTCTCGGATTGTCCATCAATTTTTAGTTCTAGTTCTTGGGTTGTCATAAATCACGATTTTTTTATTAATATCGGCCTCTTTTGTTTTTTGGCAAACTCATAAATGCCTTCCCCAAAATGGTATTTACCAATAATATCGGCAAGTCTAGTTTGCTGTTCACTATAATAAAATTCTTTTTGGCCATTTTGAAAAATTTTTATGCTTGGCACCGGAACAAAATAATTATGACCATCCAAAGAAACAAATAGCTCTTTGCTCAACACAATTCCCGCTGCCTCTAGCCTGATATAATAAGAGGCATTATTTTCCTTGTTCGGGAAAAGACTATCGTTTATCCATTCTTCGTGAAAATTTTCCACAACTTCTTTACTGAAATCAATAACTATTTGAAAATTGGGATATTTTTTATAACGATAAAAATAGAGATATTGCTCTACGCCTTGAAAATATTCCCAGTTTTTCGGTTTTTTTAAATACTTTTTAAATCTAATTATGGGGTTAACAAAAGAAATATAAGTAAAATATGTTCCGACTAAAGTCGCGATTAAACCGAATAGACCAATTAATAAACTAAGTACTGTGATGGAATTGTTGTCCATAGAAAAATATAATTTTAGTTATACATAGCTACCAACCAAACCAAACACACCATTCAATGAACCCTCCTCAAAATCCCCCGGGCATAAAAGCGAATCGAATAGTCTTGTTTCGATAAATTCGTTTTTGTCGTCCTCGGCAGTTATCTTGCCTTTATAAATATCGGCCAAATTATCATTGAGGGATATAAATTTTTTCTGTATCAACCTTAAACATTCTAGATATTCAATAATTTTTAAATTAAATTCCCTAGCTATTCCTCCATTTGCATGCGCCAAATTCTCATTACGATATGAGACCAACTTTTTTATTTTAGATATTAATTTTTCATCTAAATTAACCAGCCTAAACAGATCCGGCAAAGTTCTTTCTTGCAACAAAGAAAAATCAAATACAGATGTTGGCTGGCGCAACATTTCTATATCTCTGATATTTCTGATAGTAAATGCTGTGGCATAGTCACGCCCCATCTCTTTCGCTATACGCAACGCCTTATACTGCAATGCCAACATAAAAAGTAAATGGAAGGGCATCATCGTAAAGGGTTGTACGAATTCGCCAGCAGAATCTAGGGTGAGAAATGCATACCACAAGTGTTTTATGTATTCCTCCTCTACGGGATTTTTGCGAATCGGAAAATATTTATGTATTTCCGCAGCTTCTTCGTGCATAACTATTTCTCCCAAAGTTTAGCAAGAGTTTCTTTCGTTTTTTGTTCGTAGATTTCAACTAATTTTTTAGTTGACTCGACCAACGCTCGCTCAACTTCAATTTTTTCCACGATTTGTATTTGAACGATAATAGGTGGAAGCGGAATTTCCTGATTTACGACAAAATCCCTAGTCACGCCAGTCACGCCAACACCAACGGCATTGTCTTTTATTTTTTCTGCAACTATTTCGGAAATAATCCACAGGTATCTTGAATCGAGATTTTTTCCTTTTGGCACCAAGGCGGTTAGATCTTGATTAATTGCGTAATCTTGGTCAGCTATCGCGAACTTCCCAACAGATACACGTGTAATTAATATTGTTGAACCTTTTGGAGCAATTCTACTTGAGCTATTTTTCAAGCCCTGCTCAGTAATCATTTCTGAACCTTTAATCCTGTGATCATCCGAGAAATATCTTGATGAAAGCCATGGAATATTACCTCCCCAATATTTTTCTTCTGTTCGCGAAGGTGTCCCGCCACCAAACACTTCACACAATTCCCCCAACTTCACTTTCTTCCACTCGGGATCGATATCAATTTTTGGTTTCCAATTATCCACTACCTGTTTAGCCCCGGAAACAATATTCTTATAACCATCCAGCTCTGCAACGATTTGCTCTTGAATTTCAACAGGTGGGAGCGGGATCAGTTTTTTTAATGAATCGCTCATCTTAACGAAGGGTTGCGCAACACCGCTACGAATCCAAAAATTCTCATCATTTACTATCAGCCAAATAAACTTTGAAATAGCTCTTCCATTTTTTGGCAATAAAACGTGAGTATTAGCTATAGCGCTCCATCGGCCAGTCGCCAAAAAGCACTTGCCACAACGCGCGCCAACGGCACTTACCACGACGCCACCTCCTTCGTGGTCATAGCTTTCCGAAAAAACATCTTGTCCTGACGCACTAAAAGCTGGGAACAACGAACCATTATTCTCTTTTGACAACCCACCTTTAATCTTTCCGTTACCAGATTTGGCTATAACAACTTCCCCTAACTCCACCATTGGCCATTTTGCATGCGAATAATCAATGGCTACACGATAACGATCGCCGGAAAGATTGTAATCACCATTTTCGGCAATTTTACTTTTATCTACAGTCCGGGCAAATAAACTATTTTCTTGCAGCAATGTATTTTTACTTCCAGTCTGCATCGCAATGCTTTGGGCTTGCAGAGTTTTGAGAGCGTATGGTAAATCATTTCTATCATTGGCACGTCTTTGCGCTCCAAGATCAAAACCATCATT
>CAIKAI010000132.1 GCA_903825325.1 Candidatus Shapirobacteria bacterium
ATCGAAAATTAACTAATGGACAGACCTTATTTAATGAATTAAAGACCTTTAATAAACCTATTATGCTAACCGAAGTTAACCAGGCCCCAGATGGACCCAATGGTCAACTCGGCATGGATGAACAAAAACAAAATACTTTTGTCGGCCAAATGGCAAATTGGGCCTATGCCAATAAAGATGTAATCAATGGCTTTATTGTCATGCAATTAATGGACGTGACAAATACCGGCCGCGGCTATACCGATTATTATGGTCTGGTTAATTCTATTCCAGTCAAAACCGGCAGTGCTAATGCCAACATTGGAGCACCTAGACCAGCCTACTACACACTTAAAGATATTATTGCCAAAGATAAATAAAAATAAGAAAAGTTAGTAAATTAAAAAACAGCGAAAATGGCTGTTTTTTTGTATTTTTCTCTTGACAAATATTCCATAACATTATATACTTTACTTAGTAAATAGTTTATAGGATAAATAAATGCAAAAAAATCAAGAATTAGCTTCTGAGTTGCAAGATGCATTCAGCCAGTTCAAAAGATCAAATATCTTAAAGTATAACCACTCAAATTTAAAAGGCGCTGAAAAGCACATCATGCTTTTGATTTACAAATTAAAGAATGGTGAGCCGGTTACAATTACGGAAATTGCTCACAAAATCGGTGTCACCTTAGCGGCCGTCACTCACCAAATCAATACTTTAGAAACGCAAAATCTAGTAGAGCGTCTTCCCGACAGCACAGATCGGAGAATTGTTTTAGTCAGACTAACTGGCAAAGGCCGCAAGCAAATGTTAAAATTAAAGAAAGAATTTGCTCAAAAAATTCAAGCTTTGGTCGATTTTTTAGGCGAAGATGATGCCCAATGTTTAGTCCGAATAGTTAAAAAAATGTCTAATTTTCAAGGGTTTAATTAAAATACAATATGCTTAAAATATTAAAGTTTCTCAAAAATTATTGGTTTTCTCTGGTTATTCTACTGATTCTGATCTTTATCTCTGTCGCTACGACCCTGCAACTGCCGGACTACATGGCCAAAATCATCAACGACGGTATTATAAACCAAAACAGTGCGGTTATTTATAGTAACGGTCTATTAATGTTACTTTTTTCATTAATTGGCGCAGCCTGTACGGTCGGCGTAGGACTATTAGCATCAAGGATTGCCACCGGGTTTTCCAGAGATATTAGAAACAAGGTTTTTTCACAGGTGGAAAGCTTTTCTTTAGTAGAATTTAATAAATTTTCAACCGCATCGCTTATTACACGTTCCACAAACGATATTCAGCAAATTCAAATGGTTCTAGTCATGTTACTAAGGATGGTCTTGCAAGCCCCAATTACCGGCATTTGGGCAATTTTTAAAGCCTATAGCCTGGCTCCGTCACTTTCTTGGGTTATTGCACTAGCCGTGATAGTACTCATTGGCATCATCATTGTCCTTTTTACGATTGCCATTCCTAAATTTACCATTTTACAAAAATTGGTCGACAAGCTTAACCTGGTCACTAGGGAGAACTTAACCGGTCTAAGAGTTATCCGTGCTTTTAATAATGAAAAAATTGAAGAAGAAAAATTTGAAAAAGCCAATGTGGATTTAACTAATGTCAACCTTTTTGTTAACCGTTTGATGATTATTATGCAGCCAATGATGATGCTTATTTTTAACTTGACTGCGGTTTTAATTGTCTGGGCCGGCGCACGACTCATCGGTTCTGGAAACTTGGCAGTTGGCGACATGATTGCTTTTATGCAATATTCGATGCAAGTCATTATGGCATTTCTAATGATTTCTATTATTTTTATTATGATTCCCCGCGCTTCTGTTTCAGCCAATCGAGTCATGGAAGTCCTTGAAACCGAACCAATTATTAAAAATCCTAAAAATCCAG
The DNA here is from genome assembly GCA_903825325.1 of Candidatus Shapirobacteria bacterium. Taxonomy (GTDB): domain Bacteria; phylum Patescibacteriota; class Microgenomatia; order UBA12405; family UBA12405; genus UBA2283. The sequence continues at coordinate 1,891 of CAIKAI010000132.1, forward strand.
CTGATTTAACTAACAAGCATCAAGGAGTAGTAGAATTTAAGGATGTCACTTTCAGTTACCCCGGGGGAGACAAAGCGGTACTAGAAGATATTTCCTTTACAGCGAGCCCCGGGCAAACCACGGCTTTCATCGGTTCAACCGGTAGTGGCAA
>CAIKAI010000133.1 GCA_903825325.1 Candidatus Shapirobacteria bacterium
CAGCAAATTAAATATCAATAACATCGTCACAAAAACCCAGAAGAAATTACTTTGAGGTGTTTTGAACTTTCGTGAGTTGAAAATTAAATATCCCCAAAAATATATCACCAATGGCAAAATTACAATTAGTAGTGCCGGTAGCCCAAAAATGTTTCTGGTAAACACCCCAATAATTAACAAGCAAAATATAAAGAAAACATCAAAGTAGAAAAATACTGATTTTATTTTTAACATATTTACGGATATTCTTTCAAAAACTGAGCTTGTACCCAGCCTACTTGGCCACCGTCTAGGTTTAGCTGGTACCAATCCGTTGTTTTTGAAGTATAAAAATAAATTGCGTCATAGACGATTGAGTTGATCACCTTACTTGAAGCACTTGGCTTTTCATGAACATCCACTTTATCCCACTGAGGCGAATTTATTTTCACCATGCCCCCAATTAGTGAAGACCTTAAAGTTGTCCCGGTGTCTTGATTTACAGACTTTGCTTGGATCATATCATTCCTTAGGTTCTGAATTTCTTTGAGTATTAACTCATTTTGAGTTGTTAACTGAGTTGTTGGCTGGGTTGAGGTTGATCCCACCTGAGTCGTTGCTTGCAGGCTTGATGTTGTCCCGATTTGATTTGTTGTCGGGGTTGGCGCAACTGTGACATTTTGGATTACTGGGTTTTGTACCGGTGCGTTTGTATTATGATTGATCAGAAATTTATCCGTCAAAATCGTCGTTAAAATTACCAAAGCCACAATTTGCAACTTAGACATATCCATCAGTAAATTCTGACTCCAACCAGCTCGATTGTCAAAAACATATTAAAAATTCAATCTCGGATCCCGATCCAACGTTTTTGGATCCGCCCATTCTTTTCTTTTGGCCATAAAATATCCCGCCACTCCAATCATCGCCGCGTTATCAGTATTTAAAATCTTTTTCGCCGGCATAAAAATCGGCAATTTTGTTTCTCTAGCCACTTTTCTCAATTTTTTTCTTAGTTCTTGATTCGCCAATACTCCGCCCGATGCTAACAATGTTTTTGGCTGATATTTTTCGATCGCCAATTTATATTTTCTAATTAATGTTTCAAATACAGCCTCTTGAAAAGTTGCTGCCAAATTAGCTAAATTTTTATTAATTCTCTCTTTTTCCCAATCTTTAATTTTGTAATAAAAGCTGGTTTTTAATCCTGAAAAACTATAATCTAAAATCTTTTTGTCCGCTAACGGACGGGGGAGTTCCAAAAACTTTTTGTTACCATTTATCGCCACCCTTTCGATCACTGGTCCACCTGGATAGCCCAGCCCCAACAATTTTGCCGCCTTGTCTAAAGCTTCCCCCGCCGCATCATCCAACGTTTCCCCAACAACTTCATATTGAAAATTGTAGTTTGAAGATTGAAGATTGATCAGTATTAATTTTGTATGTCCTCCCGACACCGTTAAGCACAAAGCTGGGAAAACGATATTTCTCACTGGTAAACCCTCTCTATTTTGCGCCCAGTTTGATAATAAATGTCCTTCTACATGATTTACCGCCACCAATTTTTTGTGATATTTTATTGCCAATTCTTTGGCCATATTGACGCCCACCGATAAGGCAATTGCCAACCCCGGTCCCTTTGTCACCGCTATGACGTCAATATCCTCAATTTTGACCTTTGCTCTTTTCAACACTGTCATTATTACCGGCATGATTCTGGCTTGATGCGCTCTTTTAGCAATATCTGGCACTACTCCTCCCCAATCTTTGTGCAAATCAGTTTGTGATGACACTACGTTTGCTAATACTCGGGTATTTTCCAACACTGCTGCGCAGGTATCATCACAACTGGTTTCAATTGCCAAAATCATCATAATAGGCGTATTATAGAGTATATGCAGCAAAATATTACCTACTTCTTCCTGGCTTTAGTTTTGATTGCCTCCACTTTTTACATTCTCAAATACCCCATCAAAAAGCCAGTTTTTGTCAAGCAAGGTTCTCCCTCGCCGACTTTAACCATTTCTCCAACAACCACAACACAAGCTTCTCCTACCGCCACTAATTCTGCCCAAGCCACTCCCAGCCCATCTTCCCAATCTTTCACCAGTACCGACGATAATTTTTCTATCAGTTATGATTCTAGTCGCAAACTCTATCAAGACACTGAATTTAGCGGCCGTCGTTATACACTATACTCGTCTGCTGGCAATATCGCTATTCATGTTGGCAAAATTTGGTCATGGACTAGCCCCCTCCGAAAATTCACTAACGATTTAATGGTTGCCAACCAACCAACCTATGTCTACGACATTCCTACTCAAACAATTACTGACTTTCAATTCAATGGTAAAGACTTTACCTTCCAGTGTGTCCATAACGGTTTAGCCAATATCAAATCTGAATGTACCCAAATCCTCAAGTCTTTTAAACTGTTTTAAAACCTTATCTCTCGAGTACTTTCATCAACATATCTAAATTCAATTGCCACATAATTTGTCTTATCTTTTAATTTCTCAAAATTTTCTTTGCCCATGTTTTCCGGCCATTCAATGCAAGATACTATTTCCGGGGTAAATTGATTTAAAAAATCAATTTCCTCAAATTCATGCTTTCCACTTAATCTATACAAATCAAAGTGTAAGAATTTCTTTGGATTTTGTCCCCCTCTTGTCAAAGAGGGGTTAGGGGAGA
>CAIKAI010000134.1 GCA_903825325.1 Candidatus Shapirobacteria bacterium
TGGCGGCAAAGAAAAAGCTATAGGTAACAATAAATGAATAGACGACGCCGTCGAAACTGAGGAGGTTGAGAAGGGCTTTGGCGGGGACGGTAAAAATAACGGTAATCGGAACAATATAATTTAAGACAAAACGAAAAACATTATTATAAATATCGGTGGGAACAACGGCCGCCCGATTGAGGGAGCGATAGATCATGACTAGATTGTCAATTTCGGCAGTAAGAATGGCAAAACCAGCGACAGCTAAATGAATGGAAAAAGTTAGAATTACGCCGTTGAAGAAAATCACCATAAAAAACAGAATTGTCGGGATATTGGGAAATAATGAGTAATAGATCAAAAAGTAGATAAGAGCAGAAATTTGGATAATAAGCATGGGGATATCGAGAAAGTCAGGATCAGAAAAAATTGGTCTAAAATAGGAAGGAATGGGTTTGAGAAGATCCAAGTCAAAATCACCTTTGATAAGGATTGGCCGGAAAGAATATAAAGCCCGAAATAGAAATTGGGTGGTGGAATCGATTAAACCATAAACTAGAGTAATTATAACTGCCTGAGGTAAGGTGTAACTTTTAATACTGCTGACTTGGTTAAAAATGGAAAAAATAATTAATAAGGAAAAACCAAAGTTAAAAAGCTTACCAAGGATAAATAGAATTGATGAAACCGGTGTCAAAAATCGATTTTGAAGTTTGTTTTTGGCGACAATACTCCAAACTTTAAGATATTGTTTAATTGCCATAGCTTTGGAATTTGTGTTTGCCTTTTAACCACATAAATTGAGAAAGAAAAAAGAAAAACAGACAAATTATAATGCCGTCGCCCAAATGAAGTACTGCCGATTGGAGGTCGACTTGACCCAACCAAATTTTAAGGGGGTAGTAAAACATATAAGGGTAAGGAGTGTAATCGAGGATTTTGCCAATGATAGGTGGAAGAAAATCAAGTGGAATATATTGGCCGGAAAATAGGGTAGTAAAAACAACTCCAAACAAAAATCTCGCCGACCAAGCGTCGTCAGACCAGAAAGCGATAAAAGAAATCACAAGGCTATAGAAAAAGAAAGTGATAATCGACAATATTAAAAACAATAAAAATATAATAAAGTTTTGCAGTGTAGGGATAAATAGGGTTGGTTTAAACATAACTAAAATTAAAATAAATTCAAAAAACATAAAAAACAAATTAAAGAATTTGTCGATGAGGTCGCGGCTAAAATAATATTTCAGAGTACTAATGGGTTTAATGAGTAAGGTGGAAATGGTGCCATTTTGAATGTCGCCGCCAAGATCTTGGGTGCGGGTAGAAAAAACAAGGGCCTTGATGATGTAACCAACGACAAAATAGCTGTAAAGTTGAGGAATTGAGTAGGTGCCAAGACTGCTATGACCGTTCGCAACTGCCGACCATAAGCTAAAAAACATGACAAAAAAGATAAAAACCTGCAAGCGCCAAAAAAAGAAATTAACACGGTAGACAAAATATTCTTGAAGAGTATTAATAGCGATGCGAAGATATTTAACCATTATTTGTCGGCATAAACTTGGCGAATAACATCTTCGATGGGAGTATCCTCAATATTTAAATCGACGACGGGAAGAGAGGAAAGAATTTTGCTGGCGACTTGGAGATATTTATCTTTGGCGACTTTAATGGTATAACGATAGCCATCGTTGTCGACAATGTCACCGAATTTTTTAATAGTAGTGGTGGGGATTTTGGTTTCAAAAGTAAAACGAAGAATTTTTAATTCGGTATATTTGGAAGTTAAATCGGTCAAGAGACCGTCAAATTTAATTTGACCACGATCAATAAGAATTGTCCGACGACATAATTCGGCAACATCATTCATGTTGTGACTAGTTAAAATAACCGTAGTTTTAAATTCTTGATTAACTTGACGGATAAATTGGCGAATTTTTTGCGAGGCAATGACGTCAAGACCAATGGTGGGTTCATCTAAAAATAAAACTTTGGGATTGTGAAGCAGAGCCGCCACAAACTCGCATTTCATCCGTTGACCGAGAGAAAGTTTTTTGGTTTGAACAGTAATGACATCTTTGATGTCGAGGATGTCGACAAAGAAACCAAGACGTTTTTTGTAAGTAGATATGGGGATGTCATAAATAGCTTGGTTTAAAAGAAATGTTTCTTGAGGGGGAATATCCCACCAGAGTTGGTTTTTTTGGCCCATGACAAAGCCGATTTGGCGAAGATAGTCATATTGGCGATCGGAGGGATGAAAACCGAGAATGTTAATTTCGCCGGAGGTAGGGAATAAAAGCCCGGAGAGACATTTTAAAGTGGTGGTTTTGCCAGCACCGTTGGGGCCAATAAAACCGACTAACTCACCTTGATTAATTTCAAAATTGACATCTTCAACGGCGTGAACGGTCCGCTCGGGACGATAAAAAATGGATTTGACAGAAGCGGCTAAACCGGGTTGTTTATCAAAAACTTGAAACGAGCGGGTTAAATGCTTGACGGAAATTGTGGACATGAAATATTATACTCGACAGCACTTAAAGATTACAAAGTGAACCGACGGGGATTGGAGTGGTGGTAATGATGGGCAGCACTAGGGCGATAATAGCCATGACCAAAAGGGTAATAATCAGTTGCGGTAGATGGTTGTAATTTTTGGTTCTTTGAAAGAACTGTGGTAAATAAAGAACGAATGAAATCAAAGTGTATAAAATCCAAAAGATAATAAAACCATCAAAACTGAATGGAAGACCAGAGCGGCAATTGTTGGAAAATAAAGGCCAGGCGAGCGGAGCAATCAACCCAAGTCCGTAGACCATACTGATAATATACGAAATAGGAATGATAACGATAAAAGCGATGAATAACGTCAGCCAGATATGTTTCATAAACAAATTATAAAACAAAAAACTCCCCCATTGCTGAGGGAGTTTTGAAATTTCGAAAAGAAATTTATTTAACCATTTTCTTGATCTTGGTTCCGGGAATGTAACGAGGCATTCGGCGGGCAACGATTTTCTTAGATTCTTTGCTACCAATAGCTTTGATGGTTTTAGCTTTGAACATTTTGGTTTTGAAAGTTCCAAAACCAGAAAGTTTAACCACTTCACCTGAGCCCAAGGCTTTCATGATTTCATTTAAAAAGGTTTCCACGGCCACTTTGGCGGCTTTTTTGGAAAGCTTTGCTTTTTGCGAGACGACTTCGATTAGATCTTTTTTGGTCATATTTTTTATCTGCTTAATTTATAATTCAACTATCATTCTAGCCAAATATCGGCAAATTGCAAGCATTACTCGTCGTTTTTAACCGCACTTTTATTGATCTTACTGCCAACAATGACGGAACTGGTGCGGGTTTCTCGAATAACGGTGACTTTAATCTGCCCGGCCCATTTGGCTTCTTCCTCGAGTTTATCGGCAATATTTTGACTTAGGACTTGAGCATCGGAGTCGGAAACCATGTTGGGTTCGACGATAACCATAACTTCGCGACCGGCTTGATAGGCGGCGACACTTAAGACGCCTGGGAAGCCATGAGCGGCTTCTTCAATGTTTTTCATTCTCTTAAGATATTCCTCGTGGACTTCGTAACGGGCACCAGGACGAGCTCCTGAAGCAGCATCACCGACGTAAACGATGGCTGACTCTAATGAGGAGAAATCATCGCTATGATGTTCAGCAACACAAGTGATAACGGCTTGGGGTAAATGGTGTTGCTTGAGTAAATCAACTCCTAAATCAATGTGAGTCCCCTCTTGATCGTTGATAACTTTACCGATATCGTGAAGTAAAGTGCCTAAACGGACAGTGGTCAAATCGGCATGAAGTTCTTGGGCAATGTTGACGGCAATTTTAGTAGCCTCAATGGTATGTTTGGCTAAATTTTGGCCATAGGAAAAACGGAACTTGTACATACCAACATGTTTAATAACCTCAATAGGTAAGTTGAATACGCCGACTTCCTGGCAAATTCTTTTACCTTCATTAAGTAAAATTTTATCCATATCACCTTTGGTTTGAGCCACAATTTGTTCAATTTTAACGGGTTGAATGCGGCCATCTTTGATTAATTTTTCCAAAGAAAGACGGGCAATTTCGCGACGGGTGGAATCAAAAGAGGAAATCCGAATATCATTGGTCTCGTCGAGTTCAAGCTCGACCCCAGTGGCTTTTTCGAAAGCGCGAATATTTCGGCCTTCGCGACCAATAATTTTACCTTTAATTTTTTCATCGGGTAGAGAAATAGTGGAAACAGTGTACTCGGCGACGTAGTCGGTAATGCCGTGTTGAATAGCTTCGACTAAAATCTCTTTAGATAATTCTTCTTCTTGCTGGTGAAGATTATCTTTGGCTTCTTCGATTTTTTTGGCGAGCCAAGTGCTCATTTTTTTCTCGGTGCTGGAAATGATGAGCTGTTTAGCTTTTTCAACATCAAGACCGGAAATTGTTTCTAATTTCTCAAGCTGCTTGCGATACATTTCATCGAGTTGATCAGTTTTAGTTTGTACCGAGGCTTTTTGGGCGTCCAATAATTTTTCTTTATCGAGGAGATATTTCTCTTTATCGTCGAGAGACTTTAAACGTTGGAAGATTTCCGCTTCTTTAGTTTTGGCATCTAATTCAAGTCGTTTAGCATTTTGGAGGGCAGCCTCAGCTTGTTTGGAAACGACAGCATCAACCGCGGCTTGAGCGGCGGGGGTCACTGCGACGGGTTTGGCGGCTTTAGCTACGGGTTCTTTAGCTGCTTTTGGACTTTTGGGTGGGGTAAAGACAACGCGGTTAGAGTCCGACCCCGCAGTGGCGGGGTTCTCGTCCGACTTAGTTGGACTCGAAAAAATAACCTTAAACTTGGACAAAAAAGAATTAAACATAGAATACCTCCATGCCGATTACCCAAAATTCGACCGAAAAACCCTTAGGAAAATATCGAGAAGCCAATTTGGCTTGAGAATAAATGCATAAAGATCGAATTAAAAGTAAAAAGCTAAAAAATAATAAAAAATTTTATTGAGCTAGTGATATTTTAACAATTAGTAAGGTATTCGTCAATTACAGTTTTGACCAAATTTATGGCAAAACCTTTGCGATATAATGAGGCAATTAGTTTGTTTTTGGTTTTAAAATCGGTCAAATTAGTAGTTTTTGATTTTTGGAAAATGATCTTAGCAATTTTGTCGTGGTCTGATTCTTGACTGGAATACTCAAGCCCAAGTGTGCGAAGATTGTATTTCAATTGCATTTGAGACATTTTAGAATGACGACGGACATAGTATTCAATAAACTTACTGTCATCAAGCAAGCCTTTAGCAGAAATTTCTTGAATAACGGCTTCGGTTAATCCTGAAGTTGCCTCGGAAGCATAATTATATTTTTTTTGGATAAGACGCTGATAATTGGCAAGCTTTTGTGAAAGCAATTTGGACGTTTTTGGCGAGATAGCAATTTGCCGAAGGGCATATTCGGTCATGACAAATTTAGATGAAGCTGCTTGGATTTTAGTCAAAGCAGCAACATCAAACTCGACAAACTTTTTTACATTCAAAATGACGAGGTCATCAATTTTGAAAGGCAAGAGCGAATCATCATCAAACTTCAGCCAAACTTTTTGGGGTTGGCGACTATGACTAATCGTCAGGATTTGCATCTTCGGCTTTCTTAACGATGGGATTCTTAATAATTTCCCAAATCTTGGCTTTCAAATCGTCAGCGATTTTGGGATTGTCATTAAGATATTTTATGGTGCCTTCGCGGCCTTGGATATTTTGGTCACCGACTTTAAAGAAGGCGCCAGCTTTGACAATTAGGCCATGAGTGACAGCCAAGTCAACTAAACTACCATTAACTGAAATACCTTCAGTATTCATAATATCGAATTCGGCTTCTTTAAAGGGTGGAGCGACTTTGTTCTTAACAATACGAGCTCGGTGTTGGGAACCAATAGCTTCACCAGCAGGAGTTTTAATATTGGCAATTTTACGAACATCGATACGAACTGAACAATAGAATTTGAGAGCTAAACCGCCAGGAGTAGTTTCCGGGTTGCCAAACATTACACCGATCTTTTGGCGCATTTGATTGGTAAAAATAACCACTGATTTAGATTTGCTGATAGCGCCGGTTAGTTTTCGAAGCGCTTGGGACATGAGACGGGCTTGAACGCCCATCATGGAGTCGCCCATTTCACCTTCAATTTCGGCTTTGGGGACGAGGGCAGCCACAGAATCAACGACTATAACGTCAACTGCATTAGACCGAACCAAGGTGTCAACAATTTCGAGAGCCTGTTCACCATTATCTGGTTGAGAGATTAGAAGATTATCAAGGTCGACACCAATGGTGCGGGCCCGGGCGGGATCAAGAGCGTGTTCAGCATCAATAAAAGCTGCGGTGCCACCAAGACGTTGAGCCTCTTTAATAATATGTAAACAAAGAGTGGTTTTACCTGAAGCTTCCGGCCCAAAAATTTCAGCAATACGTCCGCGAGGTAAACCCCCAACACCGAGAGCGATATCGACGGGTAAACAGCCAGTAGGAATGACTTCAACAGTCATATCGGCCTGTTTGTCGCCCATTTTCATGATGGAACCTTCACCATAGCTTTTGGTGATTTGTTCCATGGCGAGACGGACAGCTTCCATCTTTTTGTCCTGAAGATTGGCAGTACCTTTAATTAACGTATTTTTAAGAGCAGCGCTTTTGGCGGGATTCGATTTACGGGCCATAGTTAAATAAAATTTCTAATGTCTAATTTCTAATGTCTAATTAGATAACATAGTAATAACAAGAGCGACTATATCAAGTCAAGGTATCAAACCGAAGAAAAGGCGAAGTGACTAGAATTGCTTGATGCTGATACTTCGGGTGGAGCCGGAGGTGAGCCAATTTGAACCATGGATAATCACTGCTTGTGAGCCTGATTCAATTAAATTACCAGCAACTAATTTTTCAAATACATTGCCGTCTAATTTGAATGTGCCGGTAGTTAATTTTGATAAATAGGGAACAACGCCGTAGGATAGGCTTAATAAGGCCAACGTTTCGGGAACATCGGAAACGGCGATTATAGGAACTGGCAAACGATAAGTGGAAAGAACTTTGGCACTGTGTCCGGACTTAGTGAAAACTATGCCAGCTGAAATAGGCCAATTTTGCGAAGTGGAAATAATTTTGGCAACTGAGTCGATTAAAACATCGGAAAGATTGGACATAATCATATTAACATGGCGAAGTTCACCAAGATTCTCGGCGTAAGAGGCAATCTCGGCCATGGTTTTGACGACCCGAACCGGGTTAACACCGACAGCAGTTTCGTCGGACAACATCAAGACATCGGTACCATCAAAAACTGCATTAGCCACATCGGTGGCTTCGGCACGAGTGGGTCGACCGCGGTCAACCATAGACATTAGCATTTGGGTGGCAACAATGACCGGTTTGTTGTGTTGGCGGCACATATCAATCATCCGTTTTTGCCAAATGGCCAATTCTTTAAGGGGAACTTCAATGCCTAAATCACCGCGAGCCACCATTATAGCGTCGCTTGCTTGAACGATTGACTCTAAGTTTTTTAAAGCAGTAGCATTTTCGATTTTGGATATTATTTTGGAACTGGCGCCACGGCGATCAAGTTCTTTTCTTAAATGATTGACGTCGTCGGCAGTTCGCACAAAAGATAAGGCCACAAAATCGGCAGAAATTTTGGCGGCTAAATCAATAGCATCATGATCACGCTGAGTTAAGAGAGGTAGGTCAATATTTTTGCCGGGTAAATTTACGGATTTACGATTTTTAATAACCCCATCTTGGAGAGCTTGAACAGTGACCACACCATCCTTTTTGGAAACAACTTTTAATTCAAGATTGCCATCGTCAATAAAGGCCGAATCGCCTTTGACCAACTCTTGCGCCACCTGTTTTTGAATAATCCGAAAACTTTTTGGTGAATTAATGAATTCAGCACTAATTTTGATCAAGTCCCCTTCTTTGACATCAAAATAAGTACCGTCTTGAATATCTAAACGAAGTTCCGGGCCTTGCAAATCCATAATGACAGGGGCGGGAGTCTTTAATTTGGCAGATTCAGCGCGAACCCTGCCTATAATTAATTCATGCCAAATTAAATCATTATGTTTTAGATTAAATCGAAATAAGTTAGTGCCGGCGAGAATTAACTTGGATATAACTTCAGCTGATTCGGATTTGGGGCCAAGAGTGGCGATGATTTTAGTACGTTTGAGCATAAAACTAGTATAGCTTAGTGATGGCTAAATTAGGGAAGAAATAATATAATAGAGGATCAACCCGGGGATTGGCGCAATTGGCTAGCGCGCACGCATGGGGTGCGTGAGGTTGCTGGTTCGAATCCAGTATTCCCGACAGCGAGTATTTATATTATTTTGATCGAAATGGCCGGAGAATTTGAAGACATAATCGAAACCAGTACCAGTTCGGGAGCATCACCCAAAAATAGTGATGCAATTACTTTGCAAAAAGCCGTTGATATGGGTGAATATGATCCGGAATATTTGGCAAATTTTCCAGATTGGCATAAGTTGAGCCGAATGATGAAATGGCAGATGATTCGACAAGCGATCAGAAACAGGCGACGCTTTTTACAAGTACAGTGGGCGGAAATTAACAATATTCTTGACTACAGTCAGAAACCACATTTAAAACAAGCTGGGGATAATATTTTGAAACAGTTGGATGAATTGTTGGCAGACGAAGAAAAATATCAAGTGGAATTTTCGAAGTGAGAGGTTTTAATAGGAATTAGCAGCTGGACGATGATCGGAATGATGCCAATTAAGAGGAAAGCAAAGCGGACGGAATGGTCGGCCAGATAGCCAACCAATGGATTCATTAAGGCATAAACTAAAGTATTGACCATGACAATTCCGGAAAGAACGGTAGCCCGAATATCTGACTTAATTAAATGATTCATGATGCCATTGACGACCATGGTTCGCGCCAGTCCAAAACCGCCAAGAATAATTATGCCTAAAATTATCAGGGGTATATTATTAAAAAAGGCAATTAGAATTAAGACTAGACTACAGATAAAAGAGGAAAATGCCAAAAAGTTATCCCGGGAACCAAATATTTTGACAACTTTTGAAAGATCAAAATTAAATAAAATTCCAGATAACGAGAAAACCGCCCTAATAAAGCCGAAATAAAAAATAGCTAAACCCAATTTTTGAAGAGCTGGTTGATAAAGCCACATTAAAAAATAAGCACTGGAATAAGTAAAAACATCGTTCATAACAATTTTTCTTAAGACAGAGTGGTGAAGAAGATAAGACAAGCCTTCCTGAGTGGTTTTGAAAACATCGTTAATTTTACGGGAAGATTTACTTTTGACTTCGCGGACAGTTAAAATGATTATTCCTAAAATGATCATAGGAATGGCGGAATATAACATCGGGTATTGGATTCCCATACGTGCAGCCAGGAAACTACCAGAAATTGAGGCTATTATGGCGGCGGATTGGTTAATGGCGGTGGCTCGGCCCAAGACATGTTGATATTTGTTTTCGGTCTTATCTGCCATTAGTGAATCAAACATTAGGGCAGACACAGCGCCGGAGATAAATGATAGCCCGACAGCACCCACAAATTCAGCCAATAAAAAAGGATAAAATCCGGGATAATAGACATACATTAATGTCGAAATGGCGTTTAAAAGACAACCAATGGCGACGATTTTCTTGCGACCGACGATGTCAGCAATGGCACCGGTGGGAGCATTGAGGATAAAAACCCAAATCATCAACCAAGATTGAAGGAGCTGAACTTGAGTTAAACTCAAATGTCCCCATTGTGTATAAAAAGGAACCAAAACAGCGATGTAAAAGGTTAATCCGGAAAAAAAGTTGAACAAATAATAACGCCAAACGGTGCCGTGACCGAGACGAAGCTCGTCGATAAATTTCATGATTAATTCTAGCGTATTATCGTCGAATAAAGCGATTATTTCTTTAGCTCGTCTTGGAATTTCTTGTAGGCGGATTTGATGAGCTTGTAGGTTTCGACCCGACCGATCCAACCGTTGATTTTGACACCTTTTTCTTTTTTCTCTAAGAATTTGTACTCAGCGAAAAAATGTTCAATTTCTTCGAGCATGTGAGCGGGAATATCGTGAAGTTTTTTGATGTGATGATAGTTAGGATTCCGGGCAGGAACAGCCAAAATTTTCTCGTCGCGACCGTTTTCGTCCGACATAATTAGAGCGCCAATCGGCCGAACTTCAAGCAAACAACCGGGGAAAACTGGAGCATTGGTTAAGACTAAAACATCGAGATGATCGCCGTCGTCGCTACGGGTTTCAGGGATAAAACCATAATCGGCGGGATAAAACATGGGCGAGTGAAGGACACGATCAAGTTTAATGAGGTCAAGCTCTTCATCATATTCATATTTATTGTGAGAATCCTTGGGAATCTCGATGATAACATTAACTAATTTGGGAGCTTTTTTACCGATTTTGATGTGGTGAAACATAATTGGATATTATATCATGTGTAATCGATGAGTATCCGATTATTCGACTGATTATGGTATATAATTGTAACCTATGGATGTTGATTTTCAAATAAACAATGATGAGTTCAAAATGATTGAGTTGGAAGCGGCGAAAGATAAACGGAATTTATACCGTCTGCCGTGGTCAATGAATGACAACCCGATCGCCTGGCTCGAAGTCACGGACATTTGCAATATCACCTGCGAGGGATGTTACCGGCAGCACATGACTGGTCACAAGACA
>CAIKAI010000135.1 GCA_903825325.1 Candidatus Shapirobacteria bacterium
GTCTAATTATAATAGCACTAGTCGGACGTTCTTTTTGGGCTATTTGGAAAGCTAAAGACGAATTCCTAAGATTAACACTCATTGGTATGCTCGCGGCCTTTGCCGGAATATTTATTCAGTATCTGTCTTTCTCAACTCTATATATTATTCATATATGGGTTTTGATCGGTCTGATGGTGGGTGTCCAGAATTTGATTTTTAAAACTAACAAGGAATCAGTTTGAATTATCTAATTGTTATTATTGCTTTAGCTTTGCCCTCATATCTAGTCCGTTTTTCGATTTTAGGGCTTCCAACTACTTTTTTAGAAATTTTAATTTTTTTGGTTTTCATTTGGGGATTATTAAATCTTAAAAAAGCGCAAAAAGTTTCTCCCAAATTTTGGTTGCCGGCCGGATTATTATTATTGGCGGCACTAATTTCGGTACTTATCTCTCCAGCCAAATCTGCGGCTTTGGGTCAATTCAAGGCCATATTTCTCGACCCGATTATTGTTGTCTGGCTAATACTGGCCTATCTTAAAAAAGAGGATTTCCCCTTGATATTTTCCGGTCTAGCTGGATCGGCCATGATTGTTAGTCTTTATAGTATTTTTGAGAAATTGACCGGGCAGGTGACGGTTGATAATCGAGTCGTGGGGATCTTTGGTTACACCCCCAATTATGTGGCTTTATTTTTAGGTCCGATTGTCGGCATGATCTTAGCTCATAATTTAGAACTAATGACTAAAAAAGTGGTAGTACAAGGTAAGGCTATCCAGTTAACTATAGGTTGGTTGGTAGCTACTTTAGGCCTTGTTGCTATCTATTTTTCCGCCTCTCGTGGCGGGTTACTTGCTTTACTCGGTGGCTTGGCTTTCTACTTTTTGCTGCGTTTTTGGCCAAAAATTAAGTCCAGTTTAGTTTTAAAAATCGGGTTAGTTATGATTGTAATCCTTGCAGTTACTGCTGCTTGGTCTGTTTTCCGGCCAAATTTTTCACTTTCACCTTCAATTGGAGGCCGAGTGACTTCATCTGATAATGTTCGGTGGCAAATTTGGCAAACTTCCTGGGAATTAGGTAGCGCACATCCGATTTTAGGTTTAGGTTTAGCTAATTATCAAAATGCTTTCAACCAATTAACCAAAAATAGAGTGAATTTCGCGGCCTACATTACTCCACTAGCCCTTTCATCTCATAATGTATTTTTCATGTTTTGGCTTACGACCGGTCTCCTGGGATTAGTTTCTTTTATTTGGCTTTTGATCAATTTTTTCTTAATCGGTGGACAAAAAGCGAAAAAACCTATAGCCATGATTCTTATGACCGGTATGATGGTCCTACTCCTTCAAGGTTTGGTAGATACTCCTTACTTTAAAAACGATTTAAGTTTATTATTTTGGCTTTTGTTTGCATTGATGTTGCTTTAATAAAATTTGAGTTTGTGTTAATATTAAATTAATTAAAAATTTTCTGAAGTCGGGGAAAGAAAATTTAAAAAATTAAGATTTAAGGAGAAATTAATGAATTTAAAGAAAAATTGGCCCTTTTTGACTATTGGTTTAATTCTAATATTAGGTATAATCGGGGGAATTTTTATTGCCAGTGGCGTATTTTCCAAAAAACCATCTTTTATGTGGGGCGTGATGACGCGCGAAGCGTCTCTTCAGGACTATACTTTGGCTTATTGGAATAGTGAGTTAACCCAAGATCAAGCGTTGGGCGTCAAATGGATTAAAGCTGACTATGATGCGCACGCCGGATATAAACGCTCAGTGGAAATGGTCCAAGCTGCTCATGCTAAAGGGATCAATGTCCTGTTCCAGTTTGCGCCGGCCGATGTTTTAACAGTTAAGGATCCTTATAACGATGGTTATAGTTTGGGCAAAAAATTGGCAACCAAATTAAAAGGCCAGGTGACTTACTATCAGTTGATGAGCGAACCGGGTTCAACCGCGCTTAAAGGTCCGCAATATACTGGTCTTAGCCAAAGTGATTATGATCCAGCTAAATACCAAATTATCATGGGTTGGCTTAAAGGCGCTTCAGATGGAGTCCGCGCCACAGATCCGACAGCTAAAATTGTTATCAATGATCAGTGGACGCATTTTGCCTTTTTTGACATGATTAATCGTGACGGAGTCAAGTACGATATCTTGGGTTGGAACTGGTTTTCAGATATGGGCTTTATTGGTGATAAAACCTTGGCTGACGGGACTAAAGTTTTTGATCACATAAAGGCTTTCAATAAACCGATTATTTTTACCGAAGTTAACGAGCGACCAGATTCGGTTAAGGGTATGGATGAAAATGCTCAATCTGATTTTATCCAAAAAATGGCTGATTTTGCTTGGGTTAATAAAAATGTGGTTAAAGGTTTTTTTGTTTTGGAGTTAACTGATCAACCCCCAACTCAGACTTCGTCAAAGATACCCGAGTATTATGGCTTAATTCATTTTAAGCAACTTCCAGACGGAACCTATACATTTGGGACGCTTAAAAAAGCTTTCGCGACTTACAAAACGATTATTAAAAACGACAGGTAAAATATTCAAATCAAGAGATCGTCTTAAAACAGGCCGGATTTATCTGGTCTGTTTTGTAAAGACTGGGATTTATTATTAAAAACTGGTAAAATTTAAATATAGACAAATAGATTTGTCGCGGAAATTTTTCGAAATTATA
>CAIKAI010000136.1 GCA_903825325.1 Candidatus Shapirobacteria bacterium
GACTTTATCGGCTCATAACCACCTGCATTGCATGATTCCCGGTGGTAGCCTTCAGAAGGATAATAAATGGCAGCCGTCAAAACCTGATTATTTATTTTCAGTAAAAGCCATGTCTATCGTCTTTCGCGGCATTTTTATTAAGGGTTTAAGAGCCCTGTATAATGATAACAAACTTAAAATTCCGAATAATCCTGATTTAAAAACTAGCTTGAGTATCAAAGCAAATTTCGAAATCTTGCTTAGCGGTTTAATGAAAAAATCTTGGGTAGCTTATTCCAAGCATCCATTTGCTGGTCCAAAGCAATTATTAAAGTATCTTGGTAGATATATTAACCCAACTTCAGATTTTTTTGTCTAAAAACCTTAAAAAACACCATTTTTTCAATTTTTCTTAAAAAATATTTTCTTAAAAAACAATTAGTTATAAATTTAGTCAAGCAAAAAAGTGATTTGTAGTGACAGAAAATGAATTGCCCCTCTTGAATTTTATTTTTTTACGTGTAAAATAGTTTTTATGTACATCAGAAAAATGTCACAAAAAAATAAAGAAACCGGCAAAGAGTACTTTACGCACCGGTTGGTAGAATCATATCGCAATGCCGATGGCAAGGCTCGGCAGCAGGTTTTACTCAATCTGGGCGCTAATTTTGCGCTACCAATTGAGCAATGGAAACAATTGGCTGATCGTATTGAGGAAATAACTAGCGGTCAGCAATCATTAATACTACCAGAAAAAACTGTTGAAGAATTAGCGCAAAGCATTGCCAAGCGTGTAGTGCGTCGTGCTGCTGATCCAGTCCAAGCTCAATCATTATCTACCACAGAAGATAATTATCACCATGTAGATATAAATAGTCTCGCTTATCAACAAATCAGACAAGTTGGACCAGAGCATGCTTGCGTAGAAACCATAAAACAGCTAAAACTAGATAAATTATTAAAACAACAAGGTCTGAATCAAAAACAAATTAATGCTGCCTTGGGCAGTATTATTGGCAGATTAGTATCTCCTGGCAGCGAGCGCGCAACCCACAAGTATCTACAAACTCAAAGCGCCTTGGATGAATTGCTTGGTTGTGATTTTCAACAATTAAAATTAGATAGCTTATATGCAATAGCTGATAAAATCCTACATCATAAAAAAACTATAGAAGCAGAATTATTTGCTAATGAAAAAGCTTTATTTGGCTTTGAAGAAGTAATTACTTTATATGATCTAACCAATACCTATTTTGAAGGTAGAAGTCTAAGTAATGACAAAGCGGCATTTGGTAGATCTAAAGAAAAGCGCACAGATTGCCCAATAGTAACATTAGCATTGGTGCTCGATGCCTCAGGCTTCCCGAAGAAAAGTGAAATCTATGAGGGTAATATTGGCGAAGCAAAGACTTTAGCAAAAATGCTTCATGGTCTTGATATAAACACCAAGCCAACTGTAGTCATGGATGCTGGTATAGCATCAGAAGAAAATTTAACTTGGCTAAAAACCAATAACTACAAATATATAGTAGTAAGCAAAAAAAATAAGCCGTTAATCCCTGATAGTCCAAGTTGTATTTTAGAGCATAAGAAAAAGTATTTAATCAAAACTACATTAATAAAAAATCCAGAAACTGCCGAAACCGAACTTTATTGTTATTCTGAGCTAAAGGAAAAGAAAGAACAAGGAATGCGCAATCAATCAGCTGTGCGCTATGAAGTAGGATTGAAAAAGCTAGCCGATGGCCTAAAAAGCAAAAAAACCTCTAAAAAATATGCAAAAATACTAGAGCGTTTTGGTAGGCTAAAAGAAAAATACCGCAGCGTTAGTTATTGCTACGATGTAGAAATAACTGCTGATACCAACAAGAAAAATGCTACTGATATAACTTGGCAGCGTATTGAAGGTAAACAAAAACAAGCTGGCACTTATTGCTTGCGCAGTAATTGCAATGATCTAGACGAGCAGACTCTCTGGAATACTTATATAATGCTAACCGAACTAGAAGCAGCGTTCCGTTGTTTAAAATCAGAACTAGGTCTGCGACCTATTTATCATCAAACCACCGCGCGCGTAGATAGTCACATTTTTATTAGCGTACTGGCTTATCATATTTTGCATACCATACGCTATAAATTAAAACAACATGGCATTGATGCTAGCTGGGAAACAATAAAGCAAGATTTACGCATGCAGTGTCGCATTACCAGTACTATGAATTGCCAAGATGGTAAAAAAATTCATATTAGAAAAACCAGCTCGCCAACTCCAAGACAGTTAGAGATATATCATGCTCTTAGAATAACCGCATCCCCTGGAAAAACTGAAAAAAGTATTTTTTAGCACAATTATTCAGCGCGCATTCGTCATTGCGAGGCGCGTTTTTTGCGCCGCGGCAATCCAGTTTCAATGCTTTTCTGGATTGCTTCGCAAGAAGCGCTCGCAATGACGATTCTTAGGGTATTACTGCAATAATTGCTTTTTAGCTTGTTACCAAAATTATCTCAAAATTCCACTTTTGTAGTGACCCAAACGCTTTTTTGCACACGTTAACTAATTGATTAAATGTAACTTTTGTCAGCACAAATCTGAAGTTGGGTTAAAGGCGTACGATGCCGCTCAAGCTGAAATGTAACTCCCCAGCCGCCTGCTAATTAACGTCAATCTTATATAAGAAAAACGCAACATACTGAAAATATTAACATTATTGTACCGTCATTGCGAGGAGCGCTTTTTGCGACGCGGCAATCCAGTCTTGGACGTTAGCTTTGTAGAAATAGCAGCAAAAAACGTAACATCTCCCAGATTAATTTCTTGAAAAATTTATAAAATACTGTACATTTCGC
>CAIKAI010000137.1 GCA_903825325.1 Candidatus Shapirobacteria bacterium
TTGCCCAATCTGGTCACACTTGGGAAAATAATCGGCAATAAAAATAAATATAAAAATAAAATGGTTTGATTTAAAGCGACAAAAATAGCCATAAAAATGGTTCCAAAAATATATCTATTTTTCCAGTTCATATTAATGTTGGAATAAGTTACTTACCCAATTCCAAATATTTAGTAAAAAATATCCCCAATATGGTGCGATTAACGCCATAACTAGTAACTTCCAATAATTATCTTTTAGAACAATATGGATATAAAAAACATATGTCAGTAAAACTCCTAAATAAACAAATACACTTGGAGGATAGATAAAAAATCGGAAAACATTACAATTTGTTTGTGAACAAGGGGCTGATCCTGGAAACAAAAATGCCACCACCGCCCAATAAAACAAACTAATAAAAGATAACATCGTCATTCTCCACAAATCAGTCCAAAGACTTATTTTCATTTGACATAAGTATAAGTTAAAATACCTCATGGATCAAACTAACAAGCCTCTTATTCGCGTTCCCAATAGTCATAACCCTATTTTAGAACAAGCTCTAGCCAACATTAATGCCAATGAAGAAATTGCCGTCATGTGGGAAATGACCAATACCAATGCTATGAATCGCATGGGTTATTCCGATCATGGCCCGGTACATTTTCAAATTGTCGCCAACATTGCTTTAAAAATGTGTCGCGAATTACTCAAACACGACGTCAAAATGGGTGTCGTCAAGGATTACGGTTTAACCAACAATCATGCTGAACTAATTATTATTTTAGGTAGCATCTTTCACGACCTGGGGATGACCATCAATCGTCAAGGTCATGAAGAATTTAGTTTGTTTATCGCCTTTCGGGTCATCGACGATATCCTTGGGTTCTTGCCAACACGGGAGCGAGTGATTGTTCGCGGAGAAACTTTACATACTATTATTAACCATCGTGACGATGGTCAACCCAAGACCGTCGAAGCTGCCATCGTCCGAATTGCTGACGCTCTGGATATGTCTGAAGGCCGTTCCCGCATACCCTTTGAAAAAGGTGACATAAACATCCATTCACTTTCCGCTTATGCCATTGATTCGGTAGAAATCGAGCCAGGAGATGGACCAGAGTTCTTAAATATCAACATTTTCATGAACAACTCATCGGGGCTGTTTCAAGTTGATGAACTTCTCAAAGAAAAAATTAAAGGCTCAGGAATTGAAGAAATGATCACTGTTAAAGCCTACGTTACTGCGGAAACCGAAAAAAAGCTTATTACCGAGTTTACGATTAAAAAATAAATGTGACTCCTGGGGGAGTCGAACCCCCGATTACCTGGATGAGAACCAGGTGTCCTAGGCCACTAGACGAAGGAGCCAATATTTTGTAGTACAATTAAGGCAGATGAATTTTACCAAATATTCTAAATATTTTGTCCTTTTGCTCATTTCTACCCTTGTTTCTCTGGCTTTTTGGTATGGCTTTTATGCCAATGTTCCCAGTCGCCTTGGATTTCCCACAACTTCTCTGGAAACTATTTTTGCCAACTATGATGGTCCCAATTACATGATTGTCAGTAAGTGTGGTTACAACAAAAAATGCATTGCCGCCGACTACTCTCTTCCTCAACCTCTAGAATACTACCCTGCCCATCTTCCTGGTTTTCCACTTTTAATAAAGACTTTCAGTTTTTTCACCACTACCCCCAAAGCCATGCTAATTGTTTCGTTGCTTGGATCAATTCTTCTTACTCTGGTTAGTTATACTTTTTTCCAAATGTTTGTAAAAGAGAAAAACGCCTTTTATTTGGCGATATTCATGATTTTCTTTCCCGCCAGATTGCTCACTCTCCGCTTAGTTGGCGCTCCCGAAACTTGGTTTATGGCCGCGATTCTCCTTTCCATTATTTTCTATAAGCAACAAAAATATTTTCTTTCCGCCATATTAGGTTCTGCTTCCTTATTACTTAAAAGCCCAGGAATTTTATTGTTTGCTGTTTATTTCGTTCTTTACTTCAGAAACAAAAAGATAAACTATTTATCTTATCTACTTATACCTCTCACCGGATTAGCCATATTTTATGTTTATTATCTTCAAACCGGCGACTTTTTTGCGTATTTTCATAGTGGCGATAATATTCACCTCGGTTTCTTGCCCTACATGGTATTTATCAGTAACCATACCTGGATCAATACCATTTGGCTTGAAGATGTCATATATATTTATCTAATATCTTTTTATGGCGTTAGTCGTCTTATCAAAAAGTACCGATATAATATTATTACTCTTTTCCCCTTACTTTATACAGTGGCTGCCGTATTTGTGGCTCACCGTGATATTAGCCGATATATCGCTCCAGTCTACCCCTTCTTTATATTGGCATTTTCGAAATTTTTAACCAATAAAAAAGTCAAACTTATTTTTATTTTGCTTTTACCAGCCATTATTTTATATGCTATTAATTTCTTAGTTGGCAATACTGCTCCAATTGCTGATTGGACGCCATATCTTTAAGCCGCTAAATAAACTTTTCCCATTTCCTCATTCACCAAATTTTTCATCGACATCGTGGTTATTAAACTCGAAATATCTACCACCGTCCTGTCCATTGTTTTGGCAATTTCATCGACCGTCATCGGCTCCGCTTTTAACAACTGATAAATTATATTTTCTTCGTTAGTCAAATCTATCTCAAATAATTTGTCTTGTTTGACGACTCCGCCAATTATGTCTCCAATTTCTGTCACTATTTTAGCCGCTCCAGTTTTAATTAGCCAATTACAACCTTCACTGGAAATTGAATTGATCGGCCCGGGCAATGCATAAACAGCTTTATTCATTTCTTTCCCTAGTCTGGCTGTAATAAGACTGCCAGATTTTAACCCAGCCTCCACCACCAAAATTCCTTCTGTTGCTAGTCTTGCCACTATTTTATTTCTTTGCGGGAATGTCCAAACTGTGGCTTTAAATTCTGGCTCATATTCGGATATTACCAATCCGCCGCTCTCCAATATTTTTGTATATAGCCCATCATTATCGATTGTTGTTAAATAATTCAGTCCGCTACCTAATACGGCAATTGTTTTACCTCCCATCTCAATGCACTGACGATGTGCTTCAGTGTCGACACCATACATAAAGCCGGAAATAATTGTAAATTCATTTGCCACAAAATCCGGCATAAACTTAGCCACCATTTCCCGACCGTAGCGGGTCATCCGCCGACTTCCTACCACCACCAGTGTCTTTTTAAACAGCTCCTCATTCCATTCACCCCGATAAAATAATTTATCTTGTTGCTTTATTGGCCACTTTTTCCACTCATGCATAGATATTTTTATAATACCTAAAATCTTGTCCCAAAATACACACCGCATCAATTCGGTATTTGATAAATAACTTTTTCATCTCCGGATGAGTCATTAAATAAAATTCAGCCACCCTTTTTACTTGTGAGAGTTTTCGCTTATCAATCATTTCTTCAGGCATCCCCATGTAATTATCGCTTTTATATTTGACTTCAACAAACACCAGCCAATTATTGTCGCTCATAATTAAATCAATTTCCCCAAAATCAATTTTAAAATTTGCTTCTATAAAACAAAAACCTTTATCGATTAAAAATTGCTTTGCTTCTTCTTCTCCAAACTTGCCCTTAGCGTAATTTAGTTGCTTCACTCCAAAATATTATCACTGACGAGGATTTTCTAAAAGATCATCAAATGCCTGTGCCACTTGAGCTGAGTTGATCTTTAATCCAGATTTGCCCAATTTTGGTTTTTCAGAAACGTTTCTTTCTACCTGGTCAAAAACTAATCCAACTCTCTCAACATCATAATTTGTCCTTTGATCTCCAGAACCCTTGTTAGTTAACTTTATAGCTTTAGCCACAACTGGACCGACCGCCTTTCGAGCAGCAATTAAATCAGCATCACTCTTTGAACTGGAAATTTGATCTGCAAGAGCGCCAATGATATCGCTGGCGCGGGTTTCTCGTCCAAATTTATTTTTAAACATATCCTATATTATACCATACTACTCACTCCGTACCCGATATTGTAGTGCTTCGGCCACGTGTTTATCTGAGATTACCTCAGCTTCGGCCAAATCAGCAATTGTTCTGGCGACTTTAATCAAACGAAAATATGTTCTAGCTGATAACGAAAACTTATTTACCGCCTGTTTCAAAAAGAGATTGGCTTCTGTTGATAGTTTAGCGAAATCCTTTAAATGACTATTTTTCATGTCCGCATTGCAATGAACTCCGCTAATCTTATCAAATCGTGATCTTTGAATCTCTCGGGCTTTTCTAACCCTTATTTTTACGGTTGCAGAAGTTTCACCCTGGCTCTTATTTGAATCCAGCATTAATTTATTAACATCCACCGCTGGCACATTTAAATGCAAGTCAATCCGATCCATAATCGGCCCAGACAATTTCTTTTGGTAGTTCAAAATTTGGTGCACATTGCATTTACATTCTTTCTTTAAGTCTCCTAAAAACCCACACGGACAAGGATTGGCTGCCGCCACCAGCATAAATTGTGCCGGAAAGGAAATTGACCCTGCCGAACGAGAAATTGTTACATTGCCATCTTCCAATGGCTGTCTTAACGCTTCCAGCGAATTTCGCCCAAATTCAGGAAACTCGTCTAAAAATAGTACCCCTCTATGAGCCATGGATACCTCTCCCGGGTGGGGGATTGATCCACCGCCAATTAAACCCACCATCGACGTGGTGTGGTGCGGTGAACGAAATGGTCTGTGTCGGACGAGTGAACCTCCAGCTGGTATATTTCCCGTAATTGAAAAAATTTTAGTGACTTCTAAACTTTCTCTTTCCGTTAGATCCGGCAAAATACCCGGAATAGCCCGCGACAACATCGTCTTGCCACTCCCCGGAGGTCCCATTAAAAAAATATTATGACCTCCCGCCGCCGCAATTTCCAAAGCCCTTTTGGCCATTTCCTGCCCTAAGACTTCGCTAAAATCGAAATCAGGGTGAATATCCCCCAAAACATCATCAGTGTTGATAAATGCCAAAGGTTCGATTGGTTTGTCTCCTTTTAAATGCCGAATTAAACTTCGCAAGTTATCTACCGGAAAAACTTTAATTCCTTCAATTACACAGGCTTCATTAGCACATAACCGGGGCACAAAAATAGATTTAACGCCCTGCTCTTTAGCCAATACCGCCAATAAAAATATACCTTTGGTGTGGCGCAAACTCCCATCAAGGGATAATTCTCCATAAAAATACGATTTCTCTTTTGGTAAATTAATTTCCCCAATAGATGCCAAAATACCCACGGCAATAGGCAAATCGTAACCCGATCCATCTTTTGGTAAATCTGCTGGAGCCAAGTTAACGGTGATTTTGGCAGTGGGAAACTCGACATCCGAGTTTATTAAGGCCGTTTTAATTCTTTCTTTGGCTTCTTCCGCTGACTTGCTCGATAGTCCCACAATTCCAAAACCAGGAAACCCCCGTTCCGCCACATTTACCTCAACATCAACGTCAACCGCCTTCAATCCATAATTCGCCACACTGTTAACTTTGGTTAACATAAAATAAATTTACACCCCAACATTACCCGAAGTCAATTAATCAAGTATATTAATGTTCAATTCCTTTAGTAATTTACGACAATAAATTGCGTGCTCGTCGCTGTTTTGGACAAAAATTACTTTACCATCAGGTTGGAGTAGTTGTACAAAATCTTTTCGTACTCCTGACACTCCATTATCAGGCCATCTGATGCAAACGAGTGTTTGTTTAGAAATTACTTCATGAACGATGGATATCTCTGGTTTTAGCGCCGACACATTCCACTATACTCTTTACTTGATACAATAGGTAATGCCCTTTGAGCTTACGACCAATATGACCCCAGCCGGGGATCAGCCCCAAGCTATCGACAAATTAGTTGATGGCCTGCAAACTGGTCTTTCCAAACAAACCCTCTTAGGTGTTACTGGTTCTGGCAAAACCTTTACTATTGCCAATGTCATTCAACAAACTCAACTCCCCACGTTAATTATTTCTCACAACAAAACTCTCGCCGGTCAACTCTATCAAGAATTTAAAGAATTATTTCCCATAAATAAAGTCTCCTATTTTGTTTCCTACTACGACTATTATCAACCCGAGGCTTACATTCCTGCCTCCGACACCTACATTGCCAAGGAAGTCGAAATTAATGATCTCATTGATAAACTTCGTCTCGAAGCCACCTCTAATTTATTTAATGGACCCGACAACATCGTCGTTGCCTCAGTCTCTTGCATCTACAACATTGGTGACCCCGACCAATTTGGTAACAAAACCTTAGATATAAAAATAGGCGACAATTGGACTCGTCGCCACTTATCCGAAGAACTAGTCAAACTATATTATTCGCGATCCGAAATGGAATTCAAACGGTCCCAATTTCGCATTCGGGGCGAAACTTTTGAAATCTGGCCCTCGTCTACCGACACGATTTTGACCGTCGAATTCGACACTGCCGACAATCTCAAATCAATCATTCAACGTCATCCTTTTTCCGGTCAAGAAACTCCCCTAAACTTTTATCGACTTTATCCTGCTAAACAATTCGTCGGGGCTTCCGGCGACATCAAATCAATTTATGCCCAAATCAAGGCTGATTGTACAATTCAAGTTGACAAATTTAAATCTGAAAATAAAATTCTCGAAGCCCACCGCCTACAACAACGTGTAGATTACGATTTGGAGATGCTTGAAGAAATCGGTTATGTCAACGGCATTGAAAATTATTCTCTTTATTTCGAACCCGGCCGCAAAACCGGTGATCCTCCTTATACTTTAGTCGATTATTTTCGCCATCTTTGGGGCGATAATTTCTTAACTGTTATCGACGAATCTCACGTCACCGTTCCTCAAATTGGTGGCATGTATGCGGGTGATGTCGCCCGCAAAAAAACTTTGGTTGATTTTGGTTTTCGACTTCCCAGTGCCTACGACAACCGTCCCTTAAAATTTGACGAATTCTATTCGCGAATCTCCAAGGCCATTTATGTTTCGGCCACACCGTCTAAATTTGAAATTGATGATTCTAAAAATCATATTGTCGAGCAAATCATTCGTCCCACTGGTCTGATTGATCCGCCGATTACCGTCCGGTCTAGCAAAAATCAGATTCCTGACTTAATCAACGAAATCGCCACACGTATTGCTAAAAAAGAACGTACCTTAGTGGTCACTTTAACCAAAAAAATGTCCGAAGAGCTTTCTAATTATTTATCTGATGTTTCCAAAACGCCTATTCCCTTCAAAGTTGCTTATCTTCATTCCGATATTGAAACTTTGGAACGTTCAGAGATATTAGACAAATTACGTAATGGTGATTTTGATGTTTTAGTCGGAATTAATCTACTACGCGAAGGTTTAGATCTGCCCGAAGTATCTTTGGTGGCCATATTAGATGCCGATCAAGCCGGCTTCCTCCGTTCACGGGCTTCTCTTATTCAAATTATGGGTCGGGCTTCCCGAAATGTCGGTGGCCAAGTAGTTTTATATGCCGACACCATGTCCGATGCCATGACTCAGGCCATTAAGGAGGTTAACCGCCGACGCAAAATTCAAATCGCCTACAATACGGCACATAATATTACTCCAGAAACCATCATTAAGTCGATTCGTCCTCAAATTATGAAGCGACCTGAAGAAATTGTCGAAACGCCAATTCTCACTGTCGATCCCAATTCTTTAACCCCATCCCAAAAGAAAAATTATCTTAGCAAATTGAAAAAAGAAATGCGTTCCGCCGCCTCTGATCTTCAGTTCGAGCTCGCCATCCAATTAAGGGACAAAATTAAAGAAATAGAAATTTTATAGACCTGCTTACGGTATTAATCTTCCACCCATTCTCAACGAAATTCCACTTATAGTTTGTTCACTACCATCTGCAAAACGAACACGAACTGCATGGTCTAATTTATTTAATACAGGCAATAATGTCGGCGAAACTTCCGTCACCTCAACTCGCGCAAACTCTGGCATCATACCTTTCCCAATTCCCGGAATAATATACTTCTGTCCCACTGTTATTTCATTCATTTGAGTATTGTAACATTCTGTATCAAAATACTCTTTGGCTACAGGAAAAATCTTGACTATCAACAAAATTAAGAACTATATCCATTGTAGCAACCACCTTGAACACTGGGGTTGTTTTTACCACTTGTTCTAGAGAGATATTCCCTTATTGCCACAGGACTTAAACTATTTACTCCAATGAAATTAGCGAACACAGCTAATTTGCATCGACCACTGGGACCTGCATTAACAAAGGCATCGCACCGTTTACAATTATTTTGGGCATTCTTTGGGAATTCTGATATATCTTCTACGTTCATGCACAAATTATAACACATCAGATGTGTATAATCAACACTATAGGCCGTAATTACTTCTTATATGCCTCAGTTAAGTCAAAAAGGTGATTTTGTACCCGGCGGATGGCTCTCCAGCCATAGGCTAGCAGCACTTTTGGCCCAAATCTCGGGTTAAACATCAAAGCAAAGTGGCTCCACAATACCTGTGGATAAAAGCTATATAAATACATTTTGCGCACTGCTTCGTAATATCTTTCGTGCGGAATGGGTGTTTTAACGATCAATTTGCTCATATCAAAATCATCGTAATTATCGGTTAGTAATACACCTTCCCGAATACATTCTTCGTGATATGGCGTGTAATCTAATGGCGTACATAAGGTCACTTGCAGTGTTCTCGCCCAACCATTGAGCATAATTTTGCGTACAAAATCAACCGTTTCATCTAGCATTTTCTGCGTTTCCCAATAGTAGCCCACCATAATCGTAATATGCGGATGCAAACCATATTTAGTCATCCACTGCAAACTTTTTAGTACTGCCTCTTTTTCGTAGCCTTTATTTAATCTTTTTAATGTTTCTTGACTGCCTGATTCTAGCCCAATCAGTACAAATCGAAAATTCGCTTTGGCCATCAATTTAATCGTTTCTTCGTCCAAATATTCAAATCGGGTGTTAATTCCAAAATAAACCCTTTTTTTATTCAAACCGCGATCAATGATTCCCTGGGCAAATTCCCGGGCATCTGACCCCCGGTACCATACTCCTGAATCATCAAATATTTCTTTGACCCCATATTTATTAATTAATATTTCGTATTCATCCAAACTTTTTTGCACGGGCATTTTCGAAAAGGTCATCCCCGGCCCGTTATACCGGCAAAAAGTGCACATCCCAAACATACAGTCGCGAATCACCGAGGTCGCATAAGTTCCTGGCGTCTGCAAAAAGTTGCCATTTTCGTAAGCGTAATTTTTCCACTTGACAAGATCGCGATCGACCAATGGTGCGTTACCAATATCTTCCGTTTGGCGAAAAGCCCCCGTGTCCCGAATCGTTTTTTTGTCGACCCGAATTGTCAAACCTTCCACAGCAATAGTTTTTCGCCAATTTTTGTGTGTCTCGATGTAAGGCAGTACCTTAACTAAGGCGAAATCCACATGATTACTTTTGATGACCATATCTGTGCCCGATTTTTCCAAAGTCTCATTTGGTCGCCGCATTGAGTGATAACCGGTCATCACTATTGTTGTCTTGGGCAATTTGGCTCGCAATTCATCAATTGCCTGCCAATAAAATTTCATCACCGGCGTGGTGCTTTCCATGACTATCATATCTGGCTGCCACTTAACTAAATCGTCAAACCACTTCTCGTATGATTTTAACTGCGAATTGCCATCGTCCCACAAAACTTTATATTTTAATTTCTTCAACCAAGTCGCTGCCTGAGCATATACCACTGGCAGCAAATAGGTTGGCGTTTTGAAAAATTGCACATTGCGATTTTGCGACACCATCGCTTTTTGGCCTAATCGATTAACAATTGGTGGATACGAAAAAGCAATTTTCATTTAAAAAAAGGATTCTGAATGAATATTGCTACCATTTATACCTTGCTCTCGTAAAATATCATAAACCTCGTTAATCATGGCGCTGTTGCCGCACAAATAAAACTGCCCAACCATTTTATTTTTCTTTAAATAATCAGTGACATGTTCTGGCGACACACAAGCGATATATTTTTTATAATCTTTATTATTATATTCTTCTGTCTCGCTGCGGATTCCGTGGAGTACCACATAATCTAATTTAGGAAAAGACTTGATCATCGAGTGAAACGGCGCAATTCCCGTGCCCGTACCCACAAAAATGTATTTAGCTTTTAAATCACCTATATTAAACAATCCGTAAGCCCCGTCCACAGTCACCTCATCACCCTTTTTAAGTTTTCGCAAATGCGGTGAAAACACTCCATTTAATACTTCTTTAACCAGAAATTCTAAATAATTATCGTTTAAACCAGAATAAATCGAATATTCCCTATTAGTGGCTAATTCTGGAATCCCCAGAGTCACGCATTGTCCCGGCACAAATTCCAAACCATTTCTTTCCAGTCTCAACACAAATGCTGTTTTAGAAATATCCCTGATTGAGATAACTTTATATTTATTATTCGCCACTACTAATTATATACAAATAAATGTTTAGGTTCTATTCTCAAAAAAGTCTGGCATAAAGCACCTCCCAACTCTGACTGATTTTCTCACCCGGATGGATTGATCTTTAGCATCAACTGTAAAACCAGTGTGGAAGCAGCCATCACAAGCACCATCGTCTTTTCTAAAA
>CAIKAI010000138.1 GCA_903825325.1 Candidatus Shapirobacteria bacterium
CGCTAATAATTAATCGTAGTAAATAAGAAATGCTATCGAAATACGATTCAAATAAACTCTACTGCTTTTCGCCGCCTGTTATGCTGGCTACGTTTTTGATAGAGTTCGGATTAGCTATTTACACCTTATGGCGATATAAAATGACAACCATCAGCAGGCTGGCTGTTGTAATGCTAGCGTCACTTGGCACTTTTCAACTTGCCGAGTATATGGTTTGTGGGGGACTTGGATTAACAAATATCCAATGGGCCAGAGTTGGATATGTTGCAATTACTCTTTTGCCCGCCCTTGGTATCCATATGTTGGTTAAACTTGCTGACAAAAAAAATAATTTGCTAGTTGGGGGCGCTTATGCCAGCTGTTTAGCTTTTGTGATTTTTTACGTCATAGGTAGTAGCGCAATTACCGGCCAACAATGTTTCGCAAATTATGCGGTATTTTATACCCAACACGCCAGTAGCCTCTGGTATACCGGCTATTATTACGGTTGGTTAATTATCGGGGTGTATTTGGCTTGGCAATGGGGAATTGAACAGCCCGAAAATAAAAACGTATTGCATTCAATGATGCTGGGTTATTTGGTATTCCTTGTCCCGACCACATTTTTCAATATTATTGACCCTTCAACACTTAAAGGTATACCGTCGATTATGTGCGGATTCGCGGTGTTACTGGCATTTGTATTGTCTGCAAAAGTCCTGCCGAACAGTGTCGAACTGCGCAGAGAAATAAATATAATTAAAAGTCAGAACAAAGTCCATCCATCTTGAATGATCAGACTTATCCCCTAAAAGGTCCGTCCTTTCTGTGGATAAAAAGGACAGACTTTTTTGAAGTTGGTAAATCTAGGCGTCGTACCCCTTGTTATGCTACAATTAAGCGGCAAAGCCGCACATTTTTACAAACCAAGCCTATGGCTGTTTATAAAAATGAGAGGAAACAAAACGATAGGTGACAGCTTCCGAACTTGTTCGGAAGTGAGAACCGAGAGTTATTGTTGACGAGGAGGAGTACCCAAGTGGTTGAAGGGGACGGTTTGCTAAATCGTTAGTCTGGGGAGACCTGGAGCGGGAGTTCGAATCTCCCCTCCTCCGCCAAAATAAATAACTCGACCGGAAGGTCGGGTTATTTATTTACCGATGGTGGGGAAATTCAAACTACGCGCTAATTTTTGTGGCTATCACCACCAAAATGCGGGAGTATCGCTTCGGCTAAAGCCTTCGCTCCTTCGCTAGCTTGAAAAGAATATGCCTACGGCGCTTTCTTTTCTGCACTTCGCTACGCCGAATCCCCGGGGAGCGAGGTTTATCGAGCACTATCTACCCTCTAGTACTAACCCCATTCCCCTCATGCTATAATTAATTCATGCAACCGGAACAACCAACTAATCCAGAGGCTAATGCACCTAATTCGGACGAGCCAACCGAAATGTATGTTCCGAATGTTGCCGAAGAAGAGGTCAAACCGGCACCAACCCGACCAACTGAATCACAAAATCCAACTCTGAAACCAGATAATTCTGAACCTGTTCACTGGAGCGCCAACGAAACAATCGACGCTGAAAAAGGAGGATTGTGGTTTATCGCATTAATTGTCATCGCACTGATATTGATTGCCGGCGATATATTTTGGCTAAAAGAATTTTCATTTTCGGTCCTAGTGGTTGTGATGACGGCGGTCATTATCATTTTTTCAAAACGTCCCTCAAGGGTAATTGATTACACCTTAAGTGGCGAGCAAGGGTTATATATTGGTGAAAAACTGTATCATTTTAATGAATTCAAGGAATTTGGATTAATCCAAGACCAAGGCCAACATTCGATACTACTAATTCCAGTAAAACGATTTTCGCTCGGTGTATCAGTCTATTTCCCGGAAGAATCTGGCGAAAAAATTGTTGATATATTTGGCGCCAGACTTCCTATGAGAGACATGAAACTTGATTTTATCGACACTATCGTTCGCAAACTTAAACTTTAGTCGTCCCCTACTATCTACCACCTCCTATCACCTGTCGTCAGATTGTGTTACAATATTTTATGTTCGTCGCAATATTGTGACAGAAAGCACCTTCTAGTTACATGAAGTGTAGGGCTGCGCGTTTACGTGTGGCCCTATGTTTTGCACCCGTAGCTCAGCTGGATAGAGCGTCGGCTTGCGGAGCCGAAGGTCGTAGGTTCAA
>CAIKAI010000139.1 GCA_903825325.1 Candidatus Shapirobacteria bacterium
ATACTTTTAAATTTGTTTCTGAGGGCAACGAAGGACATCACGCGGATTATTTTCAAAATTTAGCCACTAGCGGGTCATCTAAATTGACGGATTTTTTGGTGCAACGAAACAAAATAATGTATGGGGCGGGAGTGCAGATTGGAAATTTCAATAATGATGCGGGTTGTCCAGGGGATGGGATTACTTTTCGCAATAATATAATTTATGCCGTAACCAATCCTTTTAATTATGCTGGGTGTAATTCGCATTGGTATAATAATACTTTTGTCTTTGCGGCTATGGGGACTGGAGCTCATCCGATTTCTGCCACGACTGGGCAAGCAACAGATAATATTATTTTTAAAAATAATATATTTACTGGCAATTCTACAGAGGGGATAACTAATCAAGGCGGATGGTATTTAAGCGCCAGTGATACAGGGGTGACGGGTTTAGTAGAAGGACATAATTTAGTGACGGCTTGGCCTTCAGATTCTTTTTCGGCCATGGATGGGTTTAATACTAATGATGGAAATATCAATGGAGGTGATCCAAAATTTGCCAATCTTCCTGCTTCCGCTTATCCTTCAACAGTTTTTGGCCGAACTGGGTGGAATTTTGAAAATTTTGCTAATCCATCTTCCTATATTGATAATGCTATTTGGTCGCCTGGTCCAAGCACGGGAATTAGTGGGGGGATGTGGTATAGTCCTGGGAATACAGGATGGACATATAATAGTCCGTGGGCTTATCATGGTGGAGGTAGTGATTGGACTCAGTTTTATGCCGCGCATACTTCAAATGGAACAGGGACTTTAGTTTATAATGATTTCACGCCGGTAGTGGGAAGAAGATATGGAATTTTAATGCGTCCAGTGATGGTGAATGGGGCGGTTGCAATGGAAGGGAGTCTTACTCCAACCTTGGGTGGGCAAAGTGGAGATGAATGTAATACTTCAAATATAGCGGCTAGCGGATGGTGTCCAGATTCCTATGTTGTTCCAACTACTACTGCACCACTAACAATCACACCGAGCAATGATTTTCGCTCTGGGTTGTGGCAAGTGAGTGTTTGGTGGTCGCCAGGAACGGACGAATTTGATATTTCCACTGCAGAAAAACACGGGGGAAATAATAGCTTGCATTTACAAAAATTAGCAAATGGAAGCACGATAACCAACACAGATTATGCCGGCTTCTATCCTTCTTTTTTTTCTGCGGAAGCTTGGGTGAAGCTTGTTTCGGGAGGAATTAAATTTTATGTTAAAGATAAAAATGGCAATGTGACAGATATTGGAAGCACGACGCAGACCGGCTCATGGATCAAACTGTCTGGTAATTTTACTTATCAAACATTTGGCGAATATTTTATTTTTGAAGCTACGGCTGATAATACGGAAGTTTATATTGATGATGTGGATGCAAATTTATTGCATATGTCGACCAATACAATTCAATATGAACTTGCTCAAGCCGATGCATTAACAGTCGGCTCAAAAATTTCCCTCAATGGCGATGGAGTCTGTCGAACAATAACCGAAAAAGATGCAACCAATCATTATATTACTTTTAGTCCGGCGCTAAGCGAACCAGTTGGGGATAACGCTTGGATAGAAGCTTGGGGGAGTCGTACAAATTGTTTGTTAGATTTAAGTTTAACAGCTGACTCTGCTTTATTGCGAGGGAAGGGGGAAGATTTATCAGCTAGCTTTACTGATGATTTTTCGGGAAATACAAGAACAACCTGGGACATCGGCGCCTACGAATACACCACTAACCAACCCTGCACCTCCTTCACTTATTCCTGTAGTTCTTGTCAATCCAATAACA
>CAIKAI010000140.1 GCA_903825325.1 Candidatus Shapirobacteria bacterium
GAAATCCCATCTGGGACGGGGACACCAGAAACTTCAATCATGGTATTTCTCCTTTTGTTTAATTGTTAGGTACTGTTTTTCGAATATTCTATATATTACTCTTTTTTAGGTAAATTGTCAAGGGAAAAAGTCTATTTACAATTTATTATAGTAAACTTGGTAGGTACCCTATAAACTAGACATGTAGTCTCTAAGTTTGGTTAAATCAAACTAGAAAGGCTAAACATGTATCCACGGATAAAACAGGAAATTAAAGACCAGATTTTAGCGCGCATTAAAAACGATGGCGTCAATGCTAATCGTGCCGCCAACGATGCCGGAGTCAGCCCAAAAACCGTTTATGGCTGGCTGGCCAGAGAAGTTCGTAACGGCAATCCTAATATCTTGGTAATCAATCGTTTAAAGCGCGAAAACGAAGGCTTATATCAAATCATCGGCAAATTAACTTCTGAAATCGAGAAGCAAAAAAGGGGGAAATTGCCGAGATGATCACAAGTGATATTAACAAGAAATCGACTAAAACCGAGATCGCCAAATCCCTGGGCGTCTCCCGCCAATCGCTTTATTACAAACCAAAAAAACCAGACCGTGATCTGGAAACAAAAAAGATTATTTTAAAAGTTATGGCCAAACACAAAAGTTACGGCCACAAACGAATCGCCATCGAGCTTCAAATGAACAAAAAGAAAATCCTCCGCGTCATGAAAAAGTTTAACTTAAAACCGTATCGGAGGAGAACAAAAAGATTTATTAAGCCCGATGATATCAATAAAACACCAACAGTTTACGAGAACCTTATTAAGGAAATAATACCAGACAGACCTAATTTAATTTGGGTGGCCGACTTCACCTATATCCCATTTCAAGGCAAATTCGTTTATCTGGCGACCATTATGGATTTATTTACCCGCGAGATTATCGGCTTTGCGGTAAGCCAGACCCACGATCGATTTATGTGCCTGGATGCCTTGAAAATGGCCTTTATGAGAACAAAATCCAAACCAAAATATCATCACGATGATCAAGGTAGTGAGTACGATTCTGAGGATTATCTTCAAAAGTTAATTGACAACCAAATAATTATTTCTATGAGCGCAAAAGGTCATCCGTGGGAAAACGGATTCCAAGAATCGTTTTACTCCGGATTTAAATTAGATCTTGGTAGACCAGATCAATTCGAGACCCTAGGAGAGCTGATCGAGGCCATTTATTTACAAATTAATTATTACAACACTAGCCGAATTCATACCAGCTTAAAAACAAATCCTATGAAATTCCGCCAACAATATCAACTTAAAAGCTTAAAAATCAATTCCCAATCTTTAAGACAACTTGTCTAAAAACGGGGTACTTGACAACTAAAACATAAAGTGCTATTATAGATGTGTAAGTAAAATATGAGGTAAAAGTGAATTATTCCGAACTAGTTAAAAGTGCGTTTAAATTAACCATTAAGAATCGATTTCTCTGGATCTTCGGCATCTTTCTGGGTGGTATGACTGGTTTTGGTAATTTTCAACCATTTAGTAAAAAAGATTTAAATAGCATTGGCCTTAATCAAGATAAAGTCACTAATTTTATTTATCAACACCTTTCGACCATTATGCATATTGCCATTGGTTTTGCTGTCTTTGTTCTTATTATAATTATTATTTCAACTTTAGCTCAAGGTGCGTTAATTGGCAGTGCAGCCCGGCTTAATCAAGCTGAAAAAATGAATTTCAGCCTTGGATTGATAATCGGTCTTAAGTATTTTTGGCGAATTTTGGGCTTGAGTCTGTTAGTAATGGTTTTTGTTTTGTTAGTGTTATTTATTCTGGGTTTGCCTCTTTGGTTACTTATCGTCGGAAAAATTGTTTGGTTGGCTATTGTTTGGGGTATTATCGCAGTTCTACTTTTCTTGGCGATAATTATCGCCATGGCGTTAATTTTACCTTATACGTACCAAATCTTGGTGATTGAAGACAAAAGTATTTTTGCAAGTTTAATTGAAGGTAAAAAATTTGTGCGGAGTCACCTTGGCCCGGTTATTATTATTTATTTAATCTCGATTGCTGCCTCAATAGTTTTTATGACCGCTTTTGTTTTGGCTTTGCTTGTTTCAGGTGGTATCGTGTTTGGTATTGGTTATGCTATATGGTTGGCATCAGCAATTACCGGGGCAA
>CAIKAI010000141.1 GCA_903825325.1 Candidatus Shapirobacteria bacterium
ACGCCGTGCTGGCGTGGGACCCTTCCCGAATTGCCCGTAACAGTCAAGACGGTGGCCGTTTTATTTATATGATGGACACATTTTTCATTAAAGAGTTTCGTACCCCTCAAAAATCATTTCTTAACACTGGCGACGACAAGATGATGCTAAATGTCGAATTTACGATGACGAAAAAGTATTCCGATGACTTGAGTACCAATGTCCATCGTGGCAATAGACGTAAATTTTGGGAAGCTCGAGAGTGGGGCGGAGTGGCTAAACCAGGTTATTTAAATTATACCGATCCCTTAAGTAAAGAAAATCATATCAAGGTCGACAATGAAAGATTTGCACTTCTTCAAAAAGCCGGACGAATGATAATCAGCGGTGAACTAACGCCAATGGAGGCTTTGCATAAACTTAACGACGAATGGCAATACAAAACCAGACAATCAAGAAAACTGGGTGGTAAACCCATGTCACAATCTGCCTTTTATCGTTTTTTGTCAGACCCATTTTATAAGGGTGTAATGAGAAGAAAAATGGCGGGGGTGATTTCATTCTCGGACACTGATACTACTCCTATGTTTACTAAAGAAGAATTTGATTTGCTATTTATTAGGGTTGGTCGACATGCTCAACAACCTTATGTAAGTACCAAGGAATTCGCTTACAGGGGCATATTACGATGTGGCGAGTGTCATGGGAAGCTTGGAGTTGACGAAAAATGGCAAGTAATTTGTACTACATGTAAGGAAAAATTTAATAAGGGTAAAGACGTAATCGCATGCCCCAAATGTCACACCAAAATAGAGGACATGAAAAACGCCAAGATTTTGCACTACCTTTTTTACTACTGCATTAACCACCGCAAACGCCATAACTGCTCTCAAGGTGGCGTGGAAGTTAAGAAATTGGAAGATCAAATCGACGAACAGTTGATATTTTACAAAATCCCAGTTTCATTTAGGGACTGGGCGATAAAGTACCTCAACAAAAACCACGATTTCGATCATGTCAATCAAGAATTAATCAGGCAAAAACTTCATAAAGAACACCAAAATTGTTTAACTGCCATTGATAACCTGCTTAAACTTAAAATTTCACCAGATAATGTTGAGGGTAACTTGATAACTGAAATTGAATACGAAAACCAAAGGAAAGATTTACTGAATAAACGGGATAGTCTACTAGAACAAATTAAAGCCGCCGACGCTCATCAATTACAATGGCTCGAACTTAGTGAAAAGACCTTTGATTTTGCTTGCAACGCTCGGTATTGGTTAGAGCATGGTGATAAAAAGGCTAAAGGATTAATTCTGGACGTGCTTGGTGAGAACCTTTTTGTCAAAGATAAAATACTCGATATCGACGCCCAAAAACCGTTCTTCTTAGTTAAGAAAGGCAAAGAGGAGATACTGGAATATTTAAGAAAGTTAGAACCTGGAAAAGTTGTCGAACTTACTGATGAAAGTCTCAGTCTTGACTATGTTATTTCTGCTTGGCGGAAGGAGAGGGAGTCGAACCCTCATGTCCTTTCGGGCGCGGGTTTAGCAAACCCGTGGCTTACCATTCGCCGCATCCTTCCAGGATGACGTAGTATAGCAAAATGGTGTGCCTGTTTATGATAAGATGAATTAATGTCAGAAAATGAGGTAACCCAAGTGGTAAATACC
>CAIKAI010000142.1 GCA_903825325.1 Candidatus Shapirobacteria bacterium
GCTATCCAAGCTTCTCGTGCGCCACTAACAAAAGTAAAACCGATGCCCCATATAACTTGGGCAACTAAAATTGCCGCAAATGTGGGAAATAACCCTTCAACTGTAAAACCCAAACCGATCAACAATAATCCAATAATCACTGATAGCTTTCTACTGTAAACATCCGCCACTATTCCCGTCGGTACTTCAAACAAAAACGAAACAGTCTCGAGCATTGTCCCTACCAATACCAACTGCAGTGGGTTTAATCCCACTACCGTGGCTTCATATACCAAATTGACTGTGACTATTACTGAGAATAATAATGCCGAGGCAAATCTTATTGCCGTATAAACTTTTATTGGATCGTGTTGTTTAAATATCATATTTTTTTAAATGTTTAAGTTATGCTCAATCAATTTATTTATATTGTCACTGCTACTCACAACAATAACGTTTTCAATTCTTGGGTCAGGTTTTTCAAACATTGAAATTAAATCCTCTCGAGCTTTTGATGGCGCAATGTGACGTGTACCATTTAACTCAACTTCTTTGATTCGTTTTTCTATTTCTAACTTTGATATATCAACGTAAATTATTACAGTCTTTATCTCTTTTTCTGAGGCCAATTTGCGAAATCTTTCTCGTAGCTTAAACAAAGGATTGGTATCATCTATTATTACCGTGTTGCCATCGTTTAGATAACTATTTAATCTCTCAAGGGCAATCTTCTGTGTATTTTCCCATTCATCTCGTGGTATCTCACTATTATTATCAAATCCTCGCTCGTCATTAATTTTATCCAAAGATATAATTAACGCTCCTGTTTTTTTCGAAATTAAATTAGCAATATAAGATTTACCTGAAAATGAATATCCACACATTAAAAATAGTTGTTGCATATCTTATTTTATCCTCAATAATCTGTAATAAATAACCAAAATTGATACTTTTAGTAGCTGGACTGTTAGCAATGCCCTAACTACTCCAAACCTGTCGGCAGCCATACCCACCAACACTGCCGAAATAGCATAGACAATATTTCCCACAAATGAATTAATTGATGACATGGTTGCGCGTTGTTTGTTGTTAAATTCTTGTTGCAAAATCGTGCTTTTGGCAACCACACTTGGGCCATATGACGCTGAGCCAATGGCCATTAAGAATGGCGAAACCACCGATGGGAACAGAAAAGCTGGAATGGTCAACGCTCTGTCATATATTTCTGCATAAAATAATACTTTCATTGCCTCAAACTTTTTAATCAATTTACCGCTTAATCTAAAACTGATAAAACTCGTAAAAAAATTCACCGACATGACCATGGTCGTCGCCCACACCGGCAAAAATAGATTATAAAAAGCCGCCTGAAAATTCCATGTTACCCCACCAATGTATCCGATTATGTCGGTAATACTTAACAGTCGAACTTTCAAATTCTTTTTGTACATTTCCCAAGAATCTTTGAAATGTAAAGCTATACTTTTGTGCTCCTTTTCGGCTTTTGGATCGGTAAACCCAAAGCTGAGAATCAAGGACACAAAACGAGGAATAATTGATAGCCCAAACAATATTGGTAGAGATTTTGTCACTAGCAATCCACCGATAAACACTCCTACGAATCCCGACAGTTCCAGCCATGAATTCATCTTGCCATATTCATGGTGATAGTTGTTTTTTTGTCCACCCTCATCTAGAGTTTCATACAATAAAGCGTCGTTATTTCCGGAAAAAGCAGCCAAACTAATCCCATCAAATATTGCGCCAATTAACAATAGCCAGTAATTTAAGCCAACCGCATAGAAGCTAATCGCCACTAAACTAGCCACGGCACCCGCTCGTAAACAATTACTCCGGCCATATTTGTCCGAGTAATAGCCCAGAGGAATATCAAACAATCCTTGGCTAACTTGCGCCACCGAAAATAGACTCAATGCCAAAGTATATGAGTGAGTAATTTGATAAAAATAAATCACTGCCAATACTGTATATAGTCTGAAGTTGTTGAAAACGTAAAACCAGGAAAATAGCTTTACATTGCCAAATTTTTTTAATTTTAAAAACATAATTTTGATAATTTATAAA
Organism: Candidatus Shapirobacteria bacterium; assembly: GCA_903825325.1. Classification (GTDB taxonomy): domain Bacteria; phylum Patescibacteriota; class Microgenomatia; order UBA12405; family UBA12405; genus UBA2283. The sequence continues at coordinate 2,065 of CAIKAI010000142.1, forward strand.
AAGAACAAAAAAAAGCCAGTCTTGCGACTGGCGTTTGATTATCAAAAATTAGTTTTTAAAATCTTGACATGTTAAACACCAGTCTCGTACTTGTTCGGGTACGACCGTTGTTGTTTAACATTGATGTCATGAAGGTTATTATAACAGGCAATTTTTACCTGTCAACATTATAGGTTGTAGTAGTTAGCTGTCTATTAAATTAGGGCAAGATATCTTTTGGATTCTTTTTAGCAAATTTTTCATGAAGTTTCGTAATTAAAGGCTTTATTGGTTTATATTCTTTTGCAAACAATTGCCGTGATGAATTTACAATCTCATTAACCTTAGTAGAATTTACAACAATGTTGATAGGGATCGTTTCACCAGAAAATGGTTCTTCTGGGTTTATCGCGGCGATCTTCATATAAAAATGGAATGAAGGTAAATTTGATATTTCACCCTGATCGACATAAGGTTTAAATTGTGGCAATATCAATTTTTCGTCTTCCGGATTAGCGGTCCTAAAACAGATAACAGTACCTGTATTTGCCAAGGTAATGTTAACTAATGTCGGATCTTCTATCTGGGAAGTCGTTTGATGGGCCAAAGTGGCATTGAGCCGATATTTTCTCGCTTCTGACAAAATCTGAGCAAACGAAGGTGTGGCAAAGTTTTGAAATTCATCGACATATAAATAAAAGTCTTTCCGATCATCTACTGGCTGTCTAGCGCGTTTTAATGCCGCCAGCTGAATCTTTGTCAGCACCATAATTCCAAACACTTCTGAGTTATCCTCACCTAGTCTTCCCTTGGACAGATTACACAAAAGAATTTTCCCTGAGTCCATAATTTCATCAAAGTTAATACTCGATTTGTCCTGTTCTAAAATTCTTCTGGCTGAAGCAGAAAACAAAAAGCGACCGATCTTATTGGTAATTGGGCCAATCATACTTACTTTTTGATAATCACCGGCTTTAGAAAACTCATATTTCCAGAAATCTTTCAGGTTCTCATCGGTCAGCTGCGCCACCACTCCTTTTCTGAAACGAGTATTCATCAAAAGTTTGTAAATTGTAAATAGAGTTGGGTTAGGTAAAACGAAAGCGGTGTGGATCGTATTTCTCAGAATATATTCCATCCTTGGACCCGAATATTTGTCCGAGTAAAGTTTGTGAAACAAAGAAATAATACTTTCGGTGATAAATTCTTTTTCCCTTTCCTTATCATCCTCACTACCTATATTTGAGAGCTCCAATAAATTTATACCGATCGGGTAGCCAAGATCATCGGGATTAAAGTAAATCACGTCTTTGATCCTATTTTCAGGAATCAATGACAATACTTTTTCAGCCAAATCGCCATGCGGATCAATAACACAGACTCCTTTGCCATTATCGATATCCTGTTTCACCATCGATAAAAGCATCGTTGATTTGCCGGTTCCAGTAGCCCCGAGGATATAGACATGTCTCCTTCTCTCGTCTTCAGTCAAACCGATCATGGTGGTTGTTCCGCCATAAGTATTTTTGGCGAAATAAATGTCTAGAGCCTCTTTTTGTTTCAAAGACAATGGTGCTGGTAATTCTTTGCTTTGCTGCTTAACAATATCCTCAGTTTTTGTGGTTGAAGAAAAGGGTAAGTGATAAATATCAGCTACTTCAGTCACTGACAAAATTGGACTATTAGATAAACCATGTAACCGAGTCTTAAACAAGAAAAGTGAGATCCGTTTTATAATCGGCAGATTTAAATGTCGCTCTTTTCTTAACGTTTGATAAGTCGAATTAGTAAAGGAGGCCAAAGACGCTACCACCTCTCTAACTCGTAAATTCCTATGTGCTTTATTCTTACTTTTAACCAATAACCTGATCGACGTTTTAAATAATTGCTGATCGAGTTTTTTCTTAATTTGTTCTTCCAACTCTTGCTGATAGGCATTCTCCACTTTTATCTGTCCTTCTTTATATAAAGATGAAAAAAACGGGCCTTGTCTTCCTTCGGAAAAAATAAATATTAGCAAACCAAATGGTAAAAATAGGGTATTTAATAAGATTGAAACAAATAGCTTTAAAATATTTTCCGGTAACGAATTTGATTTCAAATTTTTAAAATTAAAATAAAGTTCCTTATGTTTGTAAATTAAGTTGGTTATCGTTTTAATGTCTTTAATTTGAGATTTCTTCAATGGTGTGGCGGTTACTTGAAAAGCTATCATCTCCGCGGAATCCAACTTTGTCATTGCTCCGGTAATGTAGGCGATCGGATCGTGATCTTCTAAAGAATTTTGTGATTTAAGCGGTAGAGCGAAATGATTTGATAAAGAAAACGAAACTATTGACGATTGATTATCAATATTATTGGGTTTTATGTAGTCTTTGACTTCCTTAACCGTCATCCCCGATAAATAAGCCAAGAACTCATGTTTAACAATTGGCGCATCTTCCTCGCTCACCCTAACCAAGTAGCGGATACCTTCTTCTTTTGAAGAGACTATTTCAAATGAATAATTTTTTGTTTCACCTACTATTCGTTGTAGCCACGATTGCTGTTTAGCAAGACCGTGAAGCAATAAAAATAATTGTTGAGTACTATACGGAATCTGTTCAGTTTTCCTTAAAGGGATGATTTCTAAAACTACCTGTTTGTCGTGTAATTTTCTCCAGAAAAGAACCAGTTTAACAACAATTCTGATCACTGCAACCAAGGCAAATATAAGCGCTATCACCAACACTAGTTTGTAGACACTTTCTAGTAGGTTCATTATTTGAAATAAGGCGAAATGTATGAAGTAATTGAGTATATTACAAGTTTATATAACAAAATACTACATAATAGCCTTTAACACATCAAAATAGGTGGAGTTAATTAATAGGCAAAATTGTCAGATTTAGTTTAAACTACTTCAGGTGAAAAACAGTAAAAATATTAAATTATTCGGGCTATTCAACATTTTTGAAAGTTTTGATTTTTTAGCACCAATTAGGATCGTTTATTTCCAGCAGGCAACCCAGTCTTATACCTTAGCCGCAAGCCTGATTTCAATAATCTGGATATCTTCGGCTTTATTCGAAGTACCCACCGGAATATTTTCAGACTTTATCGGTCGAAAGAAAACAATTATTTGGGGAGCAGCTTCTATTTCATTAGCCTATGTTTTGTATGCTCTTGGAGCCAACAACTATTGGTTATTAGCCCTTGGAGCTGTTCTTCAGGGTGCATCCAGAGCCTTTTATAGTGGAAATAATGATGCCTATCTTTATGATTTAGTCGACGAGAAGGAAAAAGAAACCAAGTTTCCTGCGTTTTACGGTAGAATTTACTCCTTATTATCATTTTCCGCTTTCGTGACTGCACTATTAAGTGGAGTTCTGGCTGGCTGGTCATTTTCTCTGATGATTTGGCTAAGTGCTATTCCCCAATTTTTTTCCTTATTCGTTGCTGTCATATTGCCGGAAGTCGCTAATGCTAGATCGGAAAACACGAATATATTCGCCCATCTCAAAGAATCATTTGCTGAAGTGAAAGGTAATATCAACTTACGTTACCTGAGTATGGCGAGTATTTTTGGTGGTGCGGGAAGTGCAGCTTATGAATTCCATGCGGCAGTTTTTAGTGCCGTTTGGCCACTGTGGGCTATTGGTATCGCCCGAGCAATGCAGGAATTAACCTGTACTATTAGTTATTACTTTTCCGACAAGGTGATCAAGAAACTTGGAGCTCTTAACACCAGCATTTTTCAAACCGTCTTTTCCTGGTTTGGGAGCATTTTAGCCGTGATTGCAAGGTCCTTTATTTCACCATTTTTTATTATTAGTGGCTTTGTTTTTCTCGGAGCAGCGGACACTGCCACTCAGACCTTAAACCAAAAAGAATTTACAGATAAACAACGAGCAACTATTGCCTCGTTAAACTCTCTTGGTAGCAGTATCTATTTTACCTTTGTTATGTATGTCGCTGGATTAATGGCTACTAGATACGATGCTTTCATCGGGCTTCTTACTACTCAAATATTTTTTATTCCAGTAATTTATTATCGTCTAAAACTATTTTTTCACCTAAAAAACACTGTGAAATTGTCTAGTGTGAATAATTAAGTCATAAACTCTTGACAGGTTTTGTCGGTCTGATATACTATCCATATACGGATAGTTCAAAGCTAAATATATGAAAATGAAGAGAAAATACGTATCTAAAAAGAACACGGAAATGATGGATAAAACATTGGAAGAAAAACTAAAAATATTTGCTAATTTAATTATCGACAGAATCATTGAAAACCAACAGAAGGGGATTATTCATCTCGGAGGCGACAATAATGGAATACAAAACTAAAAGCGAAAATGCGGTCGCCGCTATCCGAATTTCATCGATTAAACAGGGACTTCAAGGAGATTCACCGGAAGCTCAAAAAGAACAAATTGAGCAGTTTGCCAAAACGAGAAACATCACCATAAAAAAGTTTTTCATATTTATGGAGTCGGCCTCAAAAGAAGTTCAACCAGTCCAAGAAGCCATCGATTATTGTAAAAATCCCAGTAACGACATTCAACTATTCATTATTAAATCAATAGACCGGTTTACCAGAGGAGGATCTTATTTATATGACCACTTAAAGATGCAATTGACGAAAGAAAACGTCAAGTTGATCGATATCTATGGAATTATTGGTAGTCAAGACGTAAACACCCTTGAACATCTTGGTTTTGAATATAACTGGAGTGTTTATAGCCCCACTAAAAAAGCCGAAATCCTCGAAGCGGAACGGGCTAAAGATGAGATGCGAGATATTATGTCCAGAATGATTGGTGCCGAGATTAGATACGTCAAGTTAGGTTTCCGAGTCCGCCAACCGCCATATGGTTATGTTAACGAAAAGGTCGAGACCTCACATGGCAAAAGAGTTATTTTAAAACCTCATCCAGAGGAATCGCAATGGATTCTTAAAATGTACGATCTACGACTCAGAGGCACAATGACTGACACCCAAATAGTTAATGAGATTAATAAACTTGGTTATAAATCGCGAAAGCAATATCTCAGGGATCCCAAAAATAGAACTAAGATTGTTGGTGAACGAGGAGGCAAACAATTAGATCTTAAACAGTTTTTGAGATATATGGAAAGACCAATATATGCCGGGGTAAATGTCGAAAAATGGACTAATGGTTTACCGGTAAAATCAAAGTTTAACGGCATTGTAACCATTGATCTTTATAATGAGGCGAATAAAGGAAAAGTAAAAATTATCGAGCAAAACGGAGTACTAAAGATTATTAAAAGAGATACCCCGCAATATTTACTCCAAAAACAATCTAAGAGTCCAAGGTTCCCTTATAAACAATTTGTTCATTGCCCATATTGCGATAAGCCGCTTTATGGGAGTGCTTCTAAAGGCAAGTTGGGTAAATACTATCCGGCCTATCATTGCGACCGAAACCAACATTATTTTCGAGTACCTTCATCAGAACTTGAGGACACTGTTAAATCTTTTGTTAAAAACTTAAACATCGACAAAAAGTATGTCGAAGAGCTTAAAAAATTTGTGCTCGATATGTGGAATAAAAGACAAGGTGAAATTGTCGTCGATAATACTAAAGTAGAAGACAAGATTGTCGAGCTTAGAATTCAAGCCAAAGCCACAGCTGATAAAATCAAATTCTTAAACTCTGAAACAGCCATAAAGTATCTAGAAGACGATATTATCCAACTCCAAAGACAAATCGATAAATTACAAGAAGAGAAGGTTAGTGAACCAAAAAGTAATCAAGACATGGCAGTAATTATGGAGAATGTTGGATATTTTTTGGAACACCTTGATGATTTGATGATAAGTTGCGATGATCCGCTAAAAAAGGCAGCCTATTTTGGCCTCATTTTTGAGCAAACACCTACCTATAAAGATTTACAGTTTGGAACCCCCAAATTACAACCATATATTACGCTAAAAGATCACATTCAAAACCATTCAATACCTGATGGTGACTCCTGGGGGAGTCGAACCCCCGATTACCTGGATGAAAGCCAGGTGTCCTAGGCCACTAGACGAAGGAGCCGGTTAAAGTGCTGTTATTTTATCATTTATATGGAATTAATTGTAGTCTTCGGGCAGAAGATCGAATATACTTGATCAAATGACATTGTTTGTGGTTATTTCGATGATATATGTTTTTTGCTTAGCTTTGATTGATGCTTTGTTTAATCGGCTTATTTTTCGAGAAATTAGAAAACTGCCTTATGCTGCGAAAGAAAAACAAATAATTTATAAGAATTGGGAATGGCAAGGAATCGGATTACTTTTATTGGTGATATTGCCGATGGTTTTACCGAGCGCAGTCGCGTATTGGCTGGGCGGATGGAGATATCTAGGAATATATTGGATAATATTTCTGATAATTCAGTGGGATGTTATTTTTGGAAAGTTGGTATTTGATGATTGGTGGGGTGACACGCCTAGCATTGCTTTGCCTTTTATCGGCTGGAGACAATTTAATTTAAAGAGAGTGGTTTGGAGTCGGCTGATTTTGGCCTTGATAATTAGTTGTATCCTTTGGCTTGGAGGTTAAAGGAATGGGCGTAGACACTTTTGTTGGCTAAAAGTTGCTGATGACTCCCCTGCTCGACCACCTTACCTTTGTCGATAACAATAATTCGTTGGGCATTGCGGACAGTGGAAAAACGGTGGGAAACAATAATTAAAGTACTGCCTTTAATATCTTTATATAATCGA
>CAIKAI010000143.1 GCA_903825325.1 Candidatus Shapirobacteria bacterium
GAATATAAAGCAATGACTAATATGACATTGAGGATATTAAGCAAGTGAAAAAAGATCAAGACTAAAATACTAATCAAAAAGAATGAAAGAAGTAGACAAAGTTTTATTTTAGCAATGTAAATTCTGGCGGTGGCGAAAAGAGCGAAGAAAATAATCACGAAAAAGGCAATGATTGAATACTGAGTGGGAGGAACTAAATTGACAAAAACCAAAACCAGAATCCAAAGAAGAAAGGCCTGCAATTTATTCATGGATCGGTAGGGCGTGACTATCGTCAATATTTATTTTATCGACAACTTTTTGGAGTTTTTTGGTCCGGGCATTGCTAACCTCGTCATACTGTTTATGAAGACTGTCGATGCGATCGCCTATTTTGACAAACTCTTCATTGTATTTTTCAAATTCAGTGCCGAAGATTTTGATTTGAGTGATAATCCCCTGAACATTTTTTTGAAAGCGAAAGTTTTCGTATGCTTGCTTGACCATGCGTAAAATGGCCGTAAAACTAAAAGGACCGGTCATGACCACTTTGCGATTAAGAGCATCTTGCCAGACATCGGGAAAACTTTCATAAATAAAACTAAAGATCATTTCGTTGGGAATAAACAAAATGACGAAGTCGACGGTGTTGTCTTCGGGATTAATGTAGTTACGGGAAGTAACATCGTTAATTTTTTTCTTGATGTCTTGTTCGAACAACTTTTTAAATTGAAGGCGGGCATCGGCATCGGAACTTTCGCTCATTTTGACGATGTTGGCGTAGGGAAATTTGGAGTCGATGTTGATTTTGGTTTTATCGGGAAGATAGAGGGTGAAATCGGGACGAGCGTCACCGGTGGTTTCTTGACGGGTGTAGTCGGTGCCAATGACAAAGCCGGACATTTTTAATAAATCCTCAGCAACTTTTTCGCCAAAAGCACCACGTTGTTGATTGTTACTTAAAACTCGCTTTAAGCCTTCGGTGGTGGCGGATAACTCTTTGGTAAGCTTGACGTTATTTTCGATGGCATCTTTAAGATTGGTAAAACTGCCCAGACGGTCTTTTTCAACTTTGGACAAATTGTCACTAATGTCTTTGACCATTTTTTCGATGGCATCTTTTTTGTTGGAAAGATCTGTGTGAATTATTTGTTTTTCTTTACCAAGTTGTTCATTATTTAAATTAATTAATGTATTGAGGGCTTTGTTAATATCAATTTCCGAGGGTTTGACCTGTTTTTGAAGATAAATAAAATAGGCCAAGGTGGCGAGGATGAGGAGAAGAAGGACATAAACGAGGGTCATAAACTATTTTACCCCGGTTGTGCCGAAACCGCCGCGGTCAATATTGTTGAGATGGTCGACTTCGACAATTTCCACCGCCAAAGTTTTTTGAATTAAAACTTGGGCGAGTCTCGTCCCCTTCTCAATTTTGACCTCATGATCGGTGTGATTGATGACGGCAAAATGCCATTCATCGTTGTCGCCACAATAATCGCGATCCATTAAGCCAAGCCCATTGGCCGGAGTCAGTCCGAGTTTTTGCGTGGAACTGCGAGACATTAACAGAGAGTGATAACCGGGGGGAACTTCAATGGCAACATTAAGCGGGATGATGGTAACTTGGTGGAGAGGAACGGTAATATCAATTCGAGAACATAAATCAAAGGCAGCGGCACCCTTGGTTTTATAGGCGGGTAGGGGTAAAGTTTTGTCAAAGCGTTTGATTTTAATTTGCATAGTTATAATTCTAAACTTAATAATTGTTCTGGTTTGTCGATAATAAAATCTGGACGCGCGGCGGAAAGCGGAGTGCTGCCTTCAAATCCCCAAGTAACGGCGACTGCAGTCAAGCCAGCTTTTTTGGCAGCGACGATATCACGCGATTCGTCGCCAAAATAAACAGCGTTATTGGCTTGAATTTTTAGTTCTTTGATAATTTTCTTGAGCCCGACTTCTTTGCCAAAATATGAGTCATCTTCATAGACATCAGAAAAATATTGGTCGATGTTGTTTTTCTGCAAATAATTTTCGATGGTTTGAGGATGATTGGAACTATATATTAGAAGGGTATATTTTTTCGATAAAGCTGGTAAATAATCTTTAAGAGTGTCGACAAGTGGACAGTCTGATTGCTTGGCTTTTATTTTTGACTTTATATCTTGGTAAATAAATAGCAGGTCGAGTTTGGAAATTTTAATTTCCTTCATAAAATTCTTGACACCCTGTTGACGGAGATAATTGAGTGAATACTTTGATAAATCAACACCTTTTGGCTTGAGAGTTTCGGTCATTATTTCCATGACCAGAGGTAAATCGTCAACAATGGTGCCATTAAAATCAAAAATTAGGTATTTCATTTAGTTAAAATTTTTCTAAAAACTGCCATGTCTTGATCAATAAACCCGACTTGGGTGAAACCCATTTTCTCATAAAATCCCCAAGCAGTGTCTTTGTAGCGAACGGCTGAACGGATCAAGATTTCATCGTAATTGTTTTCTTTGAGTATTTTTTCCAATTCTAGAATCGTTAGTTTTCCTAAGCCTAATCCTCGCGTTTTCTTATCCAAATATAATAGTTTTAATTCGATTGGATTCTGTAGGGTAACGAATTGTTGAATTTTTGGCAAAGTGTTAGATATACCAGTAATTCCAACAGTTTTGTGTTTGTTCTGAATTACCCAAAAGTGAGTATTAAACTCAATTAATCCCTCAATTTCTTTTTGAATTCTAGTAACATATTTATTAGCCTCTTCGGGATCGGTCCAATATTTCAAAATATCTTCGATTATAGTTAAATCAGAAATAGTTGGTTTTTGTAAGATCACTTATTTTTTAACAAATAATGTAAATTGTGTTTGTTTTTACAGTTTTCGCAGATCGTAAAAAATTCTAGATTAAGAATTTTTTGATAGACGTCTTTGATTTGTAACTTTAATTTTTCGAGGTGCTCGGGGGAAATCTCAAATTCTTTGCGAACAAAAGTACCCCGTTGTTTGCTCTTCTCCACAAAGTCGATGGTGGCTTTTTTAACAATGTAATCAAAGTTAGGGTCGAGAGTCGACAATAATTTGTAGAAAACTAGTTGGCGAAAATAATCGCCATCCTCAGATAATTCTTTATACTTACTGTCGGGATTGCCGGTTTTAAAATCGATGACTTCAACCTCACGGCCGCTCAAAATATTAATCAAATCGATTTTCCCGGTGAGGGGGATGTTATCAAGATGAACATGGTCTGATTTAAAATCGTGATCGACCAAATGTTTCTGCGTTTTTTCAATTGGATAATTATTTAGATATTCCTCTAGTAAGATTTTGCCTTTGGCTAGGCTTTCTTGGTAGTCAGATGCCGATAGTTGTTCGTGCTTTAATACCGAAACAAATTTGTCAAAGACTTTTACTTGGCCGGTATAAGCGAGTGACAATGCGGCATGGATTGCCGTTCCAAAACTACTGAATTTATCTTTGGTTTGAGGAACTCGTAAAATAGTATTGTGATAAAAACAAAAAGGACAACGGAGATAAGAATTTAGATGGGTGACATTAAAAATATAATCGGTGGTCAAATAATTTTTGAGATATTCTTCATACGAATGGGTGAAGGTGTGCAGTGGCGAAAAAATAGTGGTCAGAGCTTGGGTGCGGGTGTCGGCAGTGACAGAAGCTATTTGAATTAATTTGGGGTCGATTTCCGATAAAAAAACTGAGGGTAAAATATCTTTACCGGTGTCATTTTTGGCAGAATAGGAAATATAAATTTGTTTTTTGGCCCGGGTAAGAGCAACATAAAAAAGGCGGCGCTCGTCTTCGTTAGGGTCGGCTAAATTTTGAGCAATTTCGGTTTGAATAATGCCGGGGGGAAGTTGAATGGTGGAGCGATCGGGGGAATTACCCCATTTTTTGTCGACAACCTGGGTTAAAAATACATGTTCAAATTCCAAACCTTTGGCTTTGTGGACAGTCATTAACTGAACCGATTCGCTTAAGTCAGCAGAAAGTGGTGGTGAGGGGAGTGATAAATTATTTTCGACTAACAAGTCGAGACGATTTAAAAATTGGGCTAGGGTATATTTTTGATCGAGACTGAGACGTTTTAATTCGGAATAAAAAGTA
>CAIKAI010000144.1 GCA_903825325.1 Candidatus Shapirobacteria bacterium
GTAGCCTCCCGGCTTTGAGTGGGGATGTTTGGATTGGGATTTTTGACTCATATCTTAGAAAAGTCAATTTTAGTTTCATTTTAGCATCTAGTCCAACGCTTCCGTTTGATGGTAATTTTACTTCCAGCTTGGAATTAAAAAATTTTAATCAACCAGTTACGTTTTCGGCTCCAACTAACACCAAAAGTTTAAACGATCTGATGCAAGCCATGAACGCTGGTAATGTCAGCGTGATGGCCGCCGACAAAAATGACAGTATTCGAAAAGCTGATTTAACTAATCTTAAAACTGCCCTAAAAAAATATTATGAAATTAATCATACTTATCCGGTTGCTACGACTATGGTAAAAACGCTGGACATCAATTCATCGATTGGATTATTAAAACCGACATATATTAGTATATTGCCGGTTGATCCGCTCTCGCCAAAAGGTTTTTATGGGTATCAATCTGATGGTAAAAGTTTCCAGCTGACAGCTGTTTTGGAAAACAAAACTGATCCGACTGGTAAAATGGTTGGTAATGTTTACCTCTTTGAGCTGACCGATAAATAATTGGCTGCCTCTTGAGACTTGACAATAAGTTGAAAGTTTTCTTGCATTGCGGTATCTTTGTGGTGTGGATAGCTGATTCTGCAAAGGCAGGCGCGGTCGATCTATCCCAAAAAGAAGTTTTTACTTAAAGGAGTATGTATGATTTTTAAAGATTGGTTAACTATCACTGGCGACGCTTGGCTTTCGATTTGGGAGAGATTTATTAATTTTCTACCAAACATTATTGGCGCCGCTTTGATTTTAGTCATCGGTTGGATTGTGGGCATGATTGTCGCCACTGTCATCGATCGACTTTTTCGTTTAGTTGGACTTCAAGCTTTATTTGAAAAAGCTAAAGTTGAAGAAGTTTTGAAAAAAGCCAATGCTGGGCAAGATGCCACGGCATTGCTAGCTGCTGTTGGAAAATGGATTATTTATTTAGTCGCTTTTATCGCGGCCGCAAATGCTTTGCGTTTAACGGCTGTGAGTGACTTCCTAAATAGCATTCTAGCTTACGTCCCGCAAGTTATTATTGCTGTAGCTATTATTTTAATCGGTTTGGTTTTAGCACACTTCTTGGCTGCTGTGGTCAAGGGTAGCGTTAAATCAGCCGGATTAGGTTTTGCTGATACCGCAGCTATGGTTACTCGCTGGTCCATTATTATTTTCACTGTTTTAGCTGCCCTAGCACAACTTGGCATTGCCGAAACCATGATTAACACCGCTTTTATCGGCTTGGTAGCCTTTTTGGCTATCGCCGGTGGTTTAGCTTTTGGTCTTGGTGGCCAAAAAGCCGCGAGTGACTGGATCGAACAGATTAAAAAAGAATTGAAGTAAGAAAATCTTGCTTCAAAGAGTTGAAGTAAGAAAGCTAATCAGTATATTTAAAAAAGCCCGAGGCCTAAACAGGATCGGTGCTTTTTTAAAATTTAATAAATTTTTAGTTTCATATAATTATTGCTATAATTAGATTAATTACAAAGGAAGAATGCCCAAAAAACATCTATTAATAATAATTGGCGCAATGATACTGTCCGCCGCAGTTAGCTTATTTTTGATTCCTGATTTTGGCGGCGCCAGACGGTTGTTCGCGGCCACGAGTGACACAGCCTCAACTATTAGCAATATGGCGTCATTAACATATTTTGATCAGACGACCTCACAACAAATGACAATTTCGAGTAATCAGGCATCAGTTAGTATTATTACTGAATCGCCAACGCCGACGCCGACAGTCTCTGTTACTCCGACTCCAACGCCCACGCCCACAATCACAATTGCGCCGATTCCGGCACCGACAGTATCGACGGTTGCTAAAACAACCAATTCAAGTAGTAGCTCCAGTTCTAATAAGAAAAAAGATACAGACAAAGATGGTTTACCAGATTATTACGAAAAGATTTGGAAGACAAGTTTGAGGGTTTCCGACACAGACAAAGATAGTTATATTGATGGAGAAGAGGTTTGCGCCGGTTATAATCCTTTAGGAAATGGCGCTCAATCTCCAGAACAGAAAAAACTGAAGAAACCGTCTAACTGTGGTGCCTTATATGGTTATAGTATGAAGGCTTATACCCTAACCATAAAAGTTTCTAAAGCGATTCCTGCATCACTTAAGGAAAAAATTACTCAAGACTTTGCTTTTGTGGTTGGTCAAAACAATATGTCTCTGACTGGAGTTAATTCAAGCTCCAAAGTCGTCCAGGTGTATTTGTCGGCTTCTTCTACTTTGAGTAAATACTCCGTTAAAGCGGCTTTCAAGGCGATCGCAAACCAAGCGCTTTCAGCATCTAACCTTAAGGTTAAAAAGATAAAAATAAAATAAAAATCTTTCTATATATGAATTTATTTGAGATATCTTGGACGAAAAAAATTCAACAGGTATTGA
>CAIKAI010000145.1 GCA_903825325.1 Candidatus Shapirobacteria bacterium
CCCGCACCAGCGGGACCCCGGGAGCAAAAAGTTACCCCCCGGAGGGCCCTTAAGAATCAAACCGAGAAATTAATTTAAAAATTCATTACTCTTGAAAACGTGAAGAGAAAGTATAAACGAAGAAAGCAGTCAGCCCTCCAGTTTTGTTGTTTTGAAAAATGTGGGCGGGTAAACCTTTTTTTATTTTTTTATATATTGAAATGAAGATTCAAAATGTATTTGCACGCGAAGTGCTCGATTCGAGAGGAAATCCGACAGTCGAAGTAGAACTCACTACCGATGACGGAATATTTACTGCTATGGTCCCATCAGGTGCATCTACGGGAACCTACGAAGCATGTGAGCTTAGAGACGGCGACGCAAAAAGATATAATGGGAAAGGTGTTCTCAAAGCTGTAGACAATGTGAACACGAAAATTGCCAAAATAGTTATTGGCATGGATCCCACACAACAAAAGGAAATCGATGAGGCAATGATCAAAGCGGATGGAACAGAGAACAAAACTAATTTTGGCGCAAATGCAATACTCGCAGTTTCTATGGCTGTTTGTAGAGCTGGAGCAAAAGCAAAAAAAATGGAACTCTATGAATACATAGGAGCGTTGTGAGAAAACAAAGACTTCATTCTGCCTATACCCATGGTATTGGTTTTGGAATGAGGGAAACATGCTGATCAAAGTTCGGACTTACAAGAATTTATGGTCATGCCACACAAAGCAGCAAATTTCAAAGAAGCGATTAGAATAGGGTCAGAAATTTATCATGCCATTGGAAAGGTGTTGAAAAAAGATGGATTTAACATCAATGTAGGATTTGAATGAGCATATGGACCAAGTCTAAAGAGTAATGAAAGAGTTTTCCAAGTCATAGTGGAATGAATTACACTAGCAGGATATAAACCAGGAGAAGAAGTGGAAATAGCAATTGATGGAGCAGCTTCAGAATTTTATGAAAATAATAAATATAATTTGAAAGCAGACGGTAAAGTATTAGACGCCGAAGGCATGGTACAATTTTATGAAGATCTATGTACGAAATATCCTATCGCATCCATTGAGGATGGCCTTGCAGAAGATGACCGAGCTACTCGAACATTACTCAATAAGAGATTAGGCGATAAGATTCAAATCATCTGAGATGACCTTACCGTCACCAATGTCATTAGATTACAAAAAGCAATTGATCTCAAAGCAATGAATTCTATCCTTATCAAAGTAAATCAAATTGGTACGGTAACAGAAACCATCAACGCAATCAACTTAGCCAAAAAGAATGGGCTAAAAGCTGTTGTGAGCCATAGAAGTGCTGAAACAGAAGACACCTTTATAGCTGATTTCGTAGTCGGTATGGGAACTGGATATAGTAAATTCTGAGCAACCGCAAGAAGTGAAAGAACCGCTAAATATAATCAGCTTATGAGAATAGAAGAAAAGCTTGGAAGTGGAGCAAAGTATGGAAAATAGACTTTCTTGTTTGTACCCCCTTTATTTGAAAGGGGGAGGTATCCGCTCTGCGGATGGGGGATTTTAGGAGATGGAAAGCTCACTTTTATCGGTGGGTTTTTTCATAATTATTGCCAAAATTGACAAAAA
>CAIKAI010000146.1 GCA_903825325.1 Candidatus Shapirobacteria bacterium
AGGGGAATTTCTTGCTTTTTTAGACGACGACTCTTACCCAGATAAAAACTGGTTGAAAAATGCTCAGAGTCAACTAGAGAAAAATCACCAGTTAGCCGCAGTTTGTGGTCCCTGTCTTACTCCGCCCTTGGATAGTATTTCTCAACAAGCATCTGGTCTAGTTTGGGCATCATTATTAGGTAGTGGGGGAGCCGGCAATTATCGCAACAATGTAAGCGCAGATAGATTTGTCGACGATTATCCGAGTGTCAATTTAATTGTTCGTAAAAAAGATTTCGATGCAGTTAAAGGCTTCGATACTCATCATTGGCCCGGTGAAGATACCATTCTCTGCTTGAATCTCGTCTACAAGTTAAAAAAACAAATATATTATCATCCTTCAATTGTTGTCTACCACCATCGGCGGCCGGTAATCTCGGCTCACCTTAAACAAATCACTCGCTATGCTTTACATCGTGGCAATTTCGCCAGAATATACCCTAAAACAAGCCTTACCTTAGGATATATTATGCCCAGCCTGTTTGTTATCTACCTGATTATATTACCATTTCTTTGTTTTATTAATTTGATTTTTCTCATCCCCCTCTTAATCTATTTAATTCTAGTCCTCATAACCTTTTTTATTTTTATTCGTAAAGATAATTTATTGACTTCATTCCTAGCCACTATAACTATTCCCTGTACCCACATTTACTATGGCTTATTATTTATAGTTGGCTTTTGTACACCAAACCTAGACTTTGCACCCCATCAAGTTAACAAAAATAAATATATCGGTGGCTGATTATGATTTCTATTATTATTCCTACATTAAACTCAGCCAAAGTTATCGAGCAATGTTTAACCTCAATTAGAAGCCAAAACTTTCCTCAAAAAAAAATAAAAATTTTAATAGTTGATGGGGGATCTACCGATAACACCTTAACTATTATTTCCAAATACGACTGTTTGGTATATTCCAATCCCTTAAAAACTGCTGAGGCAGCCAAAGCCATCGGCTTAGCAAATACCCACGACCAATTCGTTGCTTTCATCGATTCTGATAATATTCTTCCAACTAACGACTGGTTAAATCAAATGATTTTACCTTTAGAAATAGACAAGACCCTTATTGGTTCAGAACCCTGGGAATTTACTTATCGTGTCGATGGTGGTTTTATTGAACGATACAGTGCTCTCATCGGAGCCAACGATCCATACGCGTACATAATTGGTATTTCCGATCGGCGTAATTATCTTGACTACAAATGGACATCCATTAAATTATCTCAAAAAGATTTTCCTCAATACCTCAAAATTAAACTTGAACCTTCAAAACCAATTCCCACTATTGGTGCCAACGGTACTGTTTTTCGCACTGACTTTCTCCAAAAGAACTTTCATTTAGATTATCTCTTTGATATCGATGTTATCACTCAAATCCTTAACAATACCCAAAAACCCTTATATTTTGCTAAAGTCAAAAATGGCATAATTCATACATATTGTGAATCATCAATTCCTAAATTTTACAAAAAACAAATTCGACGATTGAAAGACTATTATAAGTTCAAATCTCAACGTTATTATGATTATAAAAACGATTTGAATCTCAACCCTCTTCACAATTTCATAATTCTAGTTAAAAACAACCTCAAGTTTGTTTTGTATACAATCACCGTCATCCCCATGCTCATCACCCTTGTCCGAGGTTACCTTCACAAACCCGATATTGCTTGGATTTTTCATCCCTTGGCTTGTATAATTACCCTGTATTGCTATCTTTTTATTTCCTGTTCTTTTCTGCTTGGATTTAAAACTGAACAATCTCGTCAAACATGGTCACAGTAAATAAAACACCGGTATTTAGTATTATTCTCACCACATATAATGGCTCTCGTGATATTGTTGAAACTTTAAATAGTATTCTCTACCAAAGTTTTTCTGATTTTGAGATTATCGTCAACGACGACTGTTCTACCGACGATACAGTCAAAATTATCAGGTCAATTCATGATAAACGCATTAAAATATATCAAAATACAATTAACTTAGGATATTCAAAGAATCTCGAAGTTACCCGTCAATACGCCTCCGGAAAATATCTCTACTTAATGGGTCAAGATGATATTCTTGCTCAAGATTCACTTAAAAACACTTTTGATGCATTTGACAAAAATCCTGATATCGGTGCGGTCACTCGCCCTTACTATTGGTTTTTCGACAACATTCATGTTCCTGTTCGTTATAAAATCGCTCTAAATTCAAAAAAAGACGAAAAAGTTTTTATTGACGGCGATCCCAAAAAGGTTATCCGGGTTTTTGACTCACTTGATCAGCTTTCTGGTTTAGCTTACAAAAAAGAATACTTTGATATTCCCTTTCATCCCGATATTTTTCCTAGCCATATCTATCCATTTGCATCAATATTTAAAAAGCATCCTGTAATCTACTTAAGAGACTACAATATCGCCGTTAGAATCACTTCATCACAAACACGTAAATTATCTTCAATTTATAATCGATCACCTCTTCAAAGTTGGATTGATATGGCGATTAATTTACAACTTCCCCCATATATAATTTCCGATTTTATTGCTGTTAATTACGTTGGATTAGTCCAAATTAAAAACTATTCAACACCTCAAAACTTATATCGCGAGATATGTTTATTGATTAAATACCGACCGCTTAACTTAATTTCACCTGCTTTTTGGTTTTTTTCTTTAGGCTGTATTTTTGTGCCCCGAGCCGTGTTAATCCCTTTAGTGGATTGGTATAAAAATGCAATTAACTCAACTCAAATTAATATAACCACTATAAAACAATGATTCATATATACAAATTCTTTTTATTACTCTTCAATCTTCCTGCCATTATTAAAGGCGCCAAAATTGGCAAAAACAGCTTACTTGCGCCAGGTTACGACATAATCGGAGTCAATTTATCGCGATTAAAAATCGGCGATAATGTATTAATTGGCCGTAATGCTTGCATTGGCTCGACTTTTGGCCAAGGCCAAATTATTATTGACGACGGCACCAATATCGGCCGTAACTGTCAAATTCAGTCTCTCCAAAAAATTCATATTGGTAAAAAATGCTTGATTTCTTACGGAGTCTCTTTGATCGACCACGATCATTTACTCACTGATCCCAAAATCTCTCCCATGGACGGATTACTTACTACTCCCAAGCCGATCCTTATTAATGACAATTGCTTTATTGGCGCCCATTCATTTATTCTAAAAGGAGTCACTTTGGGCGAACATTGCGTTGTTGGTGCCAATAGTGTCGTTACCATGTCATTTCCCAAAAATTCAATTATTGCCGGTAATCCGGCCAAACTAATAAAAAAAATATGATGAATCTAACCGAAATTTTAAATATGTTTAAAGACAATGGAGAAAGGCCAATTGTCAACAAATATTTTGAAGAAATACCTGAATGTTTCACTTTCGCTTACAAATTTTCTGCTAAATACACTAAAAATAAAACCATTTTAGATTATGGTTGTGGAGGTGGATATGGTACCGAATTCTTAGCCAGACATACTTCTAAATCAGTAACCGGTTATGATATTGATGCAAATACTATTAATGGGAACTCTAATTTCTTCAAAGCAAAAAATCTACAATTTACGTCCGACTTAAAATCACTTAAAACTTACGATTTAATTGTCTGTTTTCAAGTAATTGAACATGTCAAAACTAAAGATCATCTACCATTTGTCGCTAATTTATATAAATGTTTAAACCCAAAGGGGATTCTAATTATTGCTACACCAAATCAAAAAGTTACCTCAGCCGGTCTAAAGAAACCAATTATGGTTTTTCATGAATACGAATTTACTCAAAAGTCTTTAATTGCGCTACTGAGTCATGCTTTTAAAAACACCAAAATATATGGGCAACTCTCATCTAATTACCAACATAGTGAAAGTACCCAAATCGGCTACAAGGTAACAAGGGTCATATCCCAAATTGAAATAATTAGATTTATCTCTCGCCACTTGCCAATGTTTATAAAATTGATGTTTATGAATTTTGGATCAAAAAAATCTTATAAGGTCGAGACTGACTCTCTTACAAACAATAAAAAATTAATCGACAAATCTTATGTATTGATCTCAATTAATCAAAAGTGATGAAAGAATACATTACTATTATTTTGCCTCTTCACAATGGCTCTTCAACTATTGTTGACACCCTAAGGTGTATTGAATCATGTCGTAACTTATTTAACGAATTAATCATTGTTAATGATGCCTCAACCGACGACTCAGTCAAAAAAATAGGTAAAACAAAAGCCACCATAATTAATCATCAAAAAACCTTAGGTCTGGCTCCATCGTATAATCAAGCCATAAAACTCTCATCAGGCAATATAATTGTCATAATCCACCAAGATATTACTTTTACCCAAAACGATTTTGCAGAATTAATTAAACCGTTTAGCGATCCAAGTGTCGTCATCTCCACTCATCAGGTTTTATTACCTTTAAAAATTTGGCAAAAATTTAACTTTTGGCAGAAACTTTTTTTTGCCCGAAAAGTTAATCTTTTAGAGCAAGGTGTTGATGGAAAATTTGATGCTTTTCGCAAATCCAGCCTTATTCAAATCGGTTTATTTGATGAGGCTCATTTCCACAGCGCCGGTGAAGACGGTGACATTGTTTCCCGATTAAAATCAATTGGCAAAATTGTTCAAACAAAAGCTAAAATAGTTCATCTTCATCAGCAAAATAACCACTTTACCTTACTTGAGGTTTTTCGTAAACAGGCACAATATTCACAAGCGCAAGGTACTCTTTTGCGTCTCGGTAGATTTGATAATATTAAGCAATTATTATTGACATTCTTTCGAGAAATTCTTTTATTAATTCTTCTAATACCCTATTTAAAAGTGGTCTCACTAACTTTAATTATTTATTATGGTTTTGCCTATTCCTGGCCCATGTTTACCCAAACAAAATTAGAATCTCAGCACCTTCTTATTCCCTTTGTTAATTTCGCGCTGTTATTTACTAGCCTATTTTTTTCAATACAAGGTTATGTCCAAAAAAGGCAGACCATTTAGCATGATTAAAGATCTAATCCCCAACACCCTAATCTATATCTACAACTACCTGAAGTATATGTTTCTTTATCCTAATTGTTATATTTCGCCTCGGAGTTTTTTAGTTAACACTAAACTGGGTAAAAAGGTATTGATTTGTGGCGGAATTTATATAAATGATTGCACTATTGGCGACTACACGTATATTTCAGGTAATAGTTTTGGTGGAATAGTTTCCGGGTTCCACCATACCAGAATTGGTAAGTATTGCTCGATTGGTAATCATATCGAAACCCTAACTGAGTCATCGCATAACTATCGTAAAAAAATGCAATATCCATTTTATTCCATGCCCAACTCACCAAAATATAATCCCCAAAAGGCTAAAACGGAAATAGTTATTAGACCAATTGTTATTGGCAATGATGTTTGGATTGGGACAAATGTCACCATTCTCGGCGGTGTCAATATTGGTGATGGTGCTGTCATCGGTGCTGGATCAATCGTCACCAAAGACGTAAAACCATACACGATCGTTGCGGGAAATCCGGCTAAATACCTAAAGAATAGATTTGATGATAAAATTCGTTAACTAAATATGAAAAAAGCACCTACAGTCAGCATTCTCTTAAATAGTTACAATGGTGAAAAATTTATTGCCCAACAGATTCAAAGTATTATCTCCCAAACATTCACAGATTATGAACTCTTAGTTTATGATGATTGTTCCAAGGATTCAACTATATCTATCGTCAAAAAAATCGTCGGCAATGATCCACGAGTAAAAATATTTAAAAATCCGAAAAATCTCGGATTGATCGAAAGTTTTAAAAATGGGTTAACTATGCTGACGGGAAAATATATCTGTTTAGCCGACAACGACAACTTTTGGTTATCCACCCGGTTACAACGTGAGGTTGATTATTTAAACTTACACACTGATGTTGACATGATTTTTCACGACAGTTTTGTTTCCGACCAGAATCTAGCGGTTAATATTTGTTCATTTACCAGGTCACTTAAGGGTAATTTTCTATCAATTGCTTCGTTTGATGTTCATAATTTATCTCTGGAAAACCTAATTGATTATAATCAGGTCACGGGTATTTCACTTATGTTTCGCAAAGAATTAATTCCTAAGGTAAGACAAATTCCCGAAGGTGATATGCATGATAATTGGATCGCTAAACTTACGGCGGCTGATTCTCAAATTGGATATATCGACGAGCCACTTATTATCTATCGTCAGCATCAAAACAACATGGTTGGCACCGAGGTTAATTCCAACAAATTTTATTTAAAATCCATCTTTGAACCAAAATGGTCGACCTTTTATATTGACAAAGCCAAGCAAAAAATAAATTCGCTCAAAATACTTAAAAAGTTAACTAGCACTAAAAATCGCAATCATTATTTCATCGACCGCAAAATTAAATACTATCAACATATGGTCAATATTTGTAACTCAAACATCTTTTCCCTGTTTCCGCGTCTAATTGTTGCCACCATATTCTCAATTAGGGAAAACTATCGTAATTCTTACAAATACTATACTTTCTTCTTCTTTAACCGATTATATTCTTTCCTTACCAACCCCTTCCAAATCTCCTCGAAAAACTTTTGAATATTCTTCTAAGCACAATTTCCAGTCTCTCATAAAGCAAATATTTCGAGAAATTAGTTTTTGATTAATTAGCCTTTCTGACGGTGGCCTAGGTACAAAATATTTATCCTTAAAATAGTCCGAGCTAACCTCGTGAAAAGTAATTTCATCTTTAACCCCCAAGTTCTCAACTAAGGCCTCGGCAATTTCAAACCTACTGGTGTCACCCAAACAAACTTGATTATACAAACCATACCAATCTGTTTCGATAACTTTAAATATCGAATCAATAAAATCATAGGTATATGTCGGCGTCCCAAACTTATCATTAACAATAAACAAATCTTTTTTACCTGATTTAATTTGCTTATATATTTTATTTATAAATTTTTTATCTTTTAATACACCTCCACCCATCATCCAGCCAGCTCGAAATATAAAATATTTATTTAATAAACTCTGACAAGCAAGCTCTCCTCGATATTTGCTTAAACCATAGATATTTATTGGATTTGGTATATCCAAATCAAAATAATTATCCTTTTCACCATCGAATACACCTGCAGTTGAGATATAAACCACTACTATATTGTATTTTTTCGCTACTAAGGCTACATTTTCCGTACCGATTGCATTTGTTCTCATTGCATTTTCCTTATCAAGCTCACAAAGTTCTAAATCAGTTAACGCCGCCAAATGGAAAATAATATCTGGTTTGAATTTGACTACCGCCGCCTCAACAGCATCAATATCACGAACATCTAACAAATTTAGCCAATCATCCAGAGGAATCAAATCACTCAAGAAAGCTTTTATTTTATGACTTTTAACGTATTGATAGACAGCCTCACCTAGCATCCCGCCGCAGCCGGTTACAAGTAATCGTTTATACCTCACAAAAGCTTCTTAAACATATATTTTATCGCTCCCGCACGCATTGACCATGGCATATACAAAAATAGAATTCCTCGCATGAAATCATAGTTGAAACCTTTTATTTTATTATTTTCAATTCCTCGTCGATAATCAGAATATTCTTTAAAGATAAATAGATCATTCTCAATACAATAATCAAACAATCTAGTTTGTGGATACGGTGTAAAAAACGATGGTGAATGATATTCTGGATTAATTTTTCGAATCATGTTCATCGTTTGAAACATTTCTCGATAAGTTTCGGTGGGAATCCCCATCATATAATTTGCCCAAATATGAATCCCTAACTTATGGCAAATTTCAGCTGACTTATGATTATCGTCGACCGTCGTTCTTTTATCGATATAATCTAGAATTCGCTGCGATCCTGACTCAAAACCAATCATCAAAGCAAACAATCCAACTTTTTTTAACTCTTTTAACTCCGGTTGTAATTTAGTGATTAAATCTGCCCGGCCCTGGCAAATAAATGGAATATTAAGCTTATGTTTCTTCATTAATCTCACAAATTCCATCATCCTATCCTTGTTAATCAAAAATAAATCATCATGAATTAAATAGCTTTTCAAGCCATACTTCTTCTTTATATCAATAATTTCATCTACCACGCTTTTAATATTTCGAATCCGAACTTTACCTCTAAACACCATTTTCTCCGCTGGCTGACAAAATGCACAATTGAAAGGACAGCCTCGTGAAGTCATGATTGTTGCAAAAGGTACAGGTAAATCAGGTACAAAAGGCATTTTACTTTCACCTTCCCGATGAAAAAATTTATCCCGATTAATAAATGGAATCTCGTCTAAATCAGCCGGTTCGCCCACAATTAATCTAGAAATTTTTTTCTTAGTTGAAATAGCTTTTACTAATTTCACCATAGAAATTTCTCCTTCACCGGTAATCACATAATCAAAACATTTATTTTTCAATCCATCTTTTGGCATTAAGGTAACATGGATACCTCCGATAACAATTTTGGCTTTAGGTAATATCTTTCTGATTAATTTTGCTACCTTAATCGCAATACCAAAATCTACAGTCATACTGGTAATCCCATAGACATCACCTTTTTCTTTCAGCAATTGACTTCTCACATCATTCCAATCAACACACCTTCTCAAGTCGACATAAGCACTATCAAAACCGTTCTTTGTCAAAGTCGCATCAATATAGGCCAAACCATGATGAATATAATTATCGGTCGAAAAACTATTAAAACCTTTTGCAGTTATCGCCGGATTTACCAAAACAACTTTCAACATTGTTCAAATTATATACTAAAATAAATAATAAACAAACTTAAAATCTTTACCATTTTTGCTGTACCCGGACCATCAAAAGAATACCACGGACGCAGTGGCGGCGGCGCTAGATTTGAAAAAATAATATCACTTTTTCGCCCAAATGCAAAAATATATTTTGTAGGTACAAAAGAAACTTTGACCGGCTATCGTCAAAATGGAGCCAAATTCATCCCCATCGTTTTTCCCAGCAGGTTAACCTTTAACAATTATTTGGAACTAACCTTGTTTTCGTTTATATTAATTATAAAATTCTTTTTTATCCATAAAAAGTTTATCCCCAAGGGGAATAAAATTATTATTTACGCTTCTTCTGATCTCTATTGGGAAACCATCCCCGATTATTTTTTGAAACTAAAATACCCACATCAAATCACTTGGATTCAACCAATTTTCCATATTTATCCCCATTGGAAAAACCGTCCCGGCTCCGTCTTTAATTCCATTTTCGGATATTATATTCAAAAAATTTCTCACCAATTAATTAAGCAAAAGGCCGACATTGTCTTTACTATTAACGAACTAACTACCGCCCAATTAATTAGTCAAGGTTTTGACCAAACAAAAATTCATCAAACGAAAATTGGCATTGATCTTCCCAGAAATACTCTCAAAGATATAAAATATGATGGAATATTTATTGGTCGATTAGATCCAACCAAAGGGATATTTGATATTATTAAAATCACTCAAATAATCGTTGCTTCTTGTCCAAATTTTAAAATAGTTATGGTTGGTAATGGAAATGCCAATGTCGTCGAAACATTCAAAAAAGAAATTGTAAAACAATCACTCCAAAATAATATTATTTTAACCGGATTCGTTACTGAAGCCGAAAAAGCTAAGCTATTATCTCAAAGTCGATTATTCATTTTTCCCTCACACGAAGAAGGGTGGGGGATAGTTATCGCCGAAGCAATGTCACATAAATTACCTGTTTTAACATGGAATCTTCCAGTCTATTCCTATGTCTATCCTCATCAACTCGTTACTTCTCCTGAAAATGATATTGCAAAGTTTTCCGCCAACATTATTCAATACTTAGATGACGCCAAACTTTTACGAACAAAAGGTCAAGCTAATTACGATTTTATCAAGTCAAATTATTCCTGGAAAAAAATCGCTGACGATGAAATGGCTATAATTTCTAAAAAAACATAATATTTTATATTATATTGACGTTTCAATTCTGATAGATTATTATCTGTAAATGGCAAATTACTTGATTACCGGAGGATTAGGATGTGTCGGTAGCAACCTATTTGAGTATTTGTCTAAACTTGGTCACAAATTGACCATCATCGACAAACAAATATATGGCAGTCGATCCCAATATGTACTTGAAGAACTTACAGAAAAGTACGGACACATCAACTACAATCAGCTCGATCTATGTAATTATGAAGCGCTAAAAGACTTTATTATTAACAACAGTTTTGATGGTATTTTCCACTTAGCAGCTTTACCTAGTCACCGAATTTCTCTCGCCTACCCTTACGATTTCTTTCAAAACGACTTATTAGCCACAATTAACATATTAGAAGTCGTTCGCCAATTTTGTCCTAAAACCAATATCGTCTTTTCCTCAACCAATAAAGTCTATGCTGATAATGAGTTTTATGTTTCCGAAAACTCAAATATAAACACCAAAGGTCCTTACGCCATCGCCAAATATCAATCAGAAGAATGGTGTAATTTTTACAGTTCCCGATTTGGTCTAAAAATAAATATCGCCAGACTATTTCATATCGTTGGTCCCAGAATGCAACCCAGTCGCGAAACGGTTTTATTTACAAATTTAATCTCTCAGGGACAGGCTGTAGACCTCCATGGGCGATTTAATCCAGACCAGACATTTGATAGTGCCTATTTTGGTTACACGAGCGTTCATGACACGGTCAAAGGGCTAAACCTTCTAATGACCCAATTAATCAACAATTTACCTGGTTCGGTTTATAACATCGGCTCTTCCGAAAAAGTTAAGGTTGAAGATATTGTTAAGCATATCGCCACGAAATTAGGAAAAACGCCCGAAATCAATTACATTACTATTCACGAACATGAAACCATGGGTTGTGTAGCCGATTCCTCAAAAATAATTCAATTGGGTTGGAAGGTAGAAAACAATGTTTGGTCGGCGATTTCCGAATATGTCGACTGGCATATAAATCTATCTAAAACTAGCGGTAAATATTCCACCTAAAAACATTTGTAATTTATAGCTAGGCTTATAAAGTAATTTCATAATTTGAAAGTCCCTGATCACCCTGGTTTGTTGGCAAATTCTTCGCTTCTTTGCCGTCTCTGGCCATCTTCGAATATTCTCTCCGAAAACTCTAACTATTGAAAAAGCCACATCTGGGCGCAATTTAATTAAAAAAAACACTATTTCACCAAATTCTAAAACGATGTACAAAGGTAAGATCCACAAAAGAGTCAGAAATTCATAGTTCTTCAAAAGCATTGTCAATATATTTCGTTCACTCAAGTATCGGGTGTGGCTCATTTTATGTTTACTTAATGTTGCCGATATATGGTGATATAAAAAAGACTTTTCATTAACCATTATTTTGTAGCCAAGTAACCTAATTCTCCAGCACAAATCAATATCTTCCGATAAGCTCCAAAAACTTTCATCAAACCCACCTAATTGTGCAAACAACTTGTTCCGAATAATAAAGCTCCCACCAACCGAGGCAAATACTTCACGTTCTTTTTTTTCTATCTTTTTGTATTCTAAGTCTCTTAACCTTGGATAGATAAATCCAAATAAATCCACGTTTATACCCGCATTATCTATTAAATGAATGTTTGATCCCTCCTCTGACTTGTATTTTACTAGCACACTGCTAACTAACCCTATTTTTTCATCAGATGTTATTGTTTTTACCAGTTCAGATACGCAATTTTTGTCGAACTTCATGTCGTTACTTACAAAATGTAGATATTCTTCTTTTAATTCTTTGGCCGCATAATTACTCACACCGGCAGTACCGCGATTTTTTTTAAAAGGGAGTACTATTACTTGAGGAAAGTTCTCTTTTAAAAATTCCAAACTATTATCTGTCGATGCATCATCAGCCACGTAAACAGTGTGATTTTTATAAGTCTGCGCCAACATCGAATTAATTGCTTCTGTAAGCAAATGTGGTCCATTATAATTTAATATTACCGAAGCAACCCGAGGTGATTTATTAGTCATTCTCATTTTGTATATTACAATAACTGTTATACAATAAACAATGGTTAGGCCCAAAAAAATCATACTCTACAACAGTATCAACAAACCTTTTGCTAAAACCACTACTGATCCTATCAATTTGGGACTTCTGGCTCTTTCATCAATCTTAAAACAAAATGGTTATCAGGTTGTTTTAATTCCGAATATTGACACCCCTGGAACAATTGATATTTTAAAAAAAGAACTTTCCGATTGTGTTCTCGTCGGTGTTTCTTGCATGACCGGTGATCCCATTCTTAATGGCTTAAGATTTTCCCAAACTGTCAAAGAAATAAACCCAAAGATTCCCGTCTGTTGGGGAGGATATCATGCCACGATTGACTATCTGAATACCATTAAAAATAAATATATTGATTTTGTAATTAGAGGCCAAGGCGAAGAAACTGTTGTCGAATTATTACAATCAATTATCAACAAAACAAAACAAACAGAGATAAAAGGATTAGTGCTTAAATCAAATAAGAAAATAATTGTAAATCCAATTCGAGATATCCAACCAATCGACAAATATCCACTATATGACTATGACCTTTATGCCGGACGCTATGGAAAAGACATAACCAAAAGTATCATCTATTGTTCCAGTCGAGGATGTCCGTTTGAGTGCACCTTTTGTTCCGTCTCAAATTTTTATCACAAAGCTTACCTTTTTTACTCTGAGAAGCGCTTTCTTAAAGATATTGATACTATTGTCAAAAAATATAATCCGAAGTTCATCTTTTTTTGGGATGATAATTTTTTCGTA
>CAIKAI010000147.1 GCA_903825325.1 Candidatus Shapirobacteria bacterium
ACATTACAAAGCTATCAAAAAATATGGCTTGCTGCCTATTCATCGAAGAAGTTTTATACAAGTGAAATAAAGAGTGTTGAACGAGTTGTATATAATAAAAAATGGGAGACCGGTGAGAAAATCACCAGCCTCCCATAAGGGGCTCCTTGCCAAACCTTGTTTGTGATCGCAGCGGCTTTGTGAGACCGCTACGTATTCATGCCGGACCCTATTGGTTCACAAAGGGATTTGGTCGAAAGGGCAGTCTAGCACAACGATGTGCTACGGACAAATCTCCCAAGAGAGTGCAGGCAAAGCCCACGATGACCGGAGTGCGGTATAGAACCTCGAACCCTCCGTAATCAGCGTCCTCAGAGCATTTTCGAAGTCATCCGAAGCTGTGCTGGCTGTGACGTAATTGCGGAAGGTGCTCTCGGGACCGAGAATCTCAACAATCGTCATTCTCAGGTCGAGCATGCGTTCCGGTGAACCTCGTAGTGTATAGGTTCGTTGGTCGAGAAAGATCTCGACTTCGACCTCAGTCGAAATACTCTGCCCCTTGTGTGCGGCGATGATTGAGAGTATGTTTTGCTGCTTTTGGTCGCCGCCTTTTTGGGCAACGACTGTCTCATGCAGCGGCTTGAAAAAACAGGCGAGGAATTGTCCTCTTACTCCGCGAAATTTCAGTTGTTCCGCGCCTTCTTTTGTGACGGGGATCGCAATGATCTGAAGTGCATCGGTCGTAGTAATCTGTACTGCTTTTTTGGCCTTGCCGCGTTGTTCCGAATCAATCGGCAAGAAGTTTTCTTTGGGAATTACCCAATCACCAACTTTGGAATGTAACATAGTTTTCTCCATTTCAATGAGCACATCATACTATTTTGTGCTATGGGTTGTGGTTGTACACATGGTCTGAAAGATGGGATTTGAACCCATGTCTCCGCATACGCCTGTATGCTGGCGCTCTAACCACTAAGCTACTCTCAGACGCTGTGCGCTGCTTAAAATCTAGTCTTTTTGCAGGAAATGTCAATTAGTAGTATCAAATGTGCCCCAGACTATCTATTTACCGAACTGTATCGGATATATCCATTGGTTAAATCCAGTATGGAAAAGATGGGGAAGTTAGGAATATTTAGAGGATAATAAGTATGATGTAAAAAAGAATTGGAATAATTATCAATACCATGGCAACTTTCAAAGCAAGAGCCTTACTTACGTTTTGATGAAACGAGAGCGATGTTGTAAGTACCCTTATCTGTAATACACAGAATATTAGAGCAAATAGTAGATTTATTAACGAGAATAATTGCAGAGATAGATCTTCGTGGTGGATTATAGTACCCAAATTTGCATGAGTGGCGTATGAGTGAAAAAGAGAATAGATTCCCGCGTATCCAAATAATGTTACACCTGATAAACAAACAAAAACGAGCCACATTGTTGGATATGTGTAGAGACTGTAGAAAGAGGCTGTCAGGGTCTTTCTATACCCATTTTTAAATCCCGCAATGATTGAACCAAAAAAATTCAAAAATACAGCACTAATAAAGACGCCAATAGGTGCGATGATGAGGAGTTCTAAATAACTTGAGGTAATGAGTTTTAGAAGAGGGGTTATTTCATCTAAATTATGGCCTGTCCATATACCGTTGATACCCAATAAACTACGGATGTCTTCTCCTCCAAGGAATGAAGTTAATTGTGTTATGTTCAAATAAATTAAGATATATACAATTCCTGCAATTATTATCGGTGTAATAGTTGCTTTATAGAAAAAACTGAGACCTTCTTTGATTGCAATATCTTTTTCTATGAATTTACTCGGATGAATGAGTATGCCAAATGATGTAGATAAGTTTTTAAACATATAGATAAAATTAGTCTTTTAAATTACTAATAATAGTAACAGTATAATCAAGTATTAAATAGCGAAGGATATTCACAGCCTTTACGAAGTTCACCTATGTGCCCCAGAGTTCATCTTTACCGAACTGTATCGGATATATCCATTGGTTAAATCTAGTATGGAAAAGATGATGAAATTGAGGTTTTTAAGTATAGCAAATAATGTTCACAATGTGCGCATGCTCACCGAGGCTAGATTTGTTACAATAAGACCAGTTAATCAATAATCCAATTAAATTTTATGTATTGGTTTTCAAATATTGTGATCTCAATTGGAGCTTTAATAAGTATGGTTTTTGGTGGTCATCAGCAGGTGATTACAAATGATGCTCCTG
>CAIKAI010000148.1 GCA_903825325.1 Candidatus Shapirobacteria bacterium
GGCGTCGTCTATTCATTTATTGTTACCTACAGCTTTTTCTTTGCTGCCATTTGGTTTTGGCATTTTTCCCTTCGCCACTACACCAGCGCTAGCAGCTAGATAATTTGTTAAAATAGGCCATGTCCAAACTTTCGATCGCCATCGTTGGTCTACCCAATGTTGGTAAATCAACCTTATTTAATGCCTTACTCGGTAAAAAAGTCGCTGATGCCAGCAATTATCCCTTTTGTACCATCGACCCTAACGTCGGCGTGGTCGAAGTTCCCGATGATAAATTACCGGTTTTGGCCGACATTGTTAAAACTCAGAAAATTGTTCCTGCCATTGTTGAATTCGTTGACATTGCCGGTTTAGTTAAAGGGGCCTCTACCGGCGAAGGTTTAGGCAACAAATTTTTAACCAATATCCGCGACTGTGACGCCATCATGCATGTCGTCCGTAACTTTTCCGATCCTAATATTATCAAAGAGGGTAGTGTCGATCCTCAAGGCGATTTTGAAGTCATCTGTACCGAACTGATTATCAAAGATTTAGAGTCAATAGATAAATATCTGTCATTAAATAAAAATAATCCCAAAGAAAACAAAACCAAAAAGTTTGCACTCGCCGAAAAACTTAAATCTGAATTCGAGAGAGGCTTGCTAGCCATTAATGCTGATCTTAATGACGATGAAAAATTATTAGCCAAAGAATTTTTTCTGCTCACCTTCAAACCCTATTTTATCGTCGCCAATGTCGACGAAATTTCCTACCAAGACATTGAAGATTCCAGATTGAAGATTGAAGATTTTGACGTTGTCCCCGTTTGTGCCAAAACCGAATTTGAATTGTCCGAACTTCCTCTCGAGGATCAAAAAAATTATCTAAAAGAATTGGGTGTCGATAAATCCGGCCTGGAAAGAGTTATTCAAAAGGCCTACCAAACTCTTGGTTTGCAATCCTATTACACTGCTGGAGTTAAAGAAGTTCGCGCCTGGACGATCCATCAAGGCGACACCGCCCCGCAAGCCGCCGGAGTAATCCATACTGATTTTGAAAGGGGATTTATCATGGCCGAAATTGTCTCGTACACCGATTTTGTCGCCAATCACGGCTGGGACGGTGCCAAAACCAAAGGTCTCCTTCGCCACGAAGGCAAAACCTATACTATGCACCCCGACGACATTGTCGAGTTTAGATTTAATGTTTAAAAATTAAATAATCTATGGACAAAACCATCTTTGATCCGCTCTTAATCATTGACCAAACTGTGAGTTGGAAGTTCGTTCGTAAAGAAGAACCCAAGGCAATTCTCCCCGAACCAAATTTAAGAGACGAAATAGTTCAGCGACTTCATTTTGACCGCACTGACCGTCTCGAGTCAATTTCCTATCACGCCAAAGAAAAACAGTGAATAAACTCCTCATTATTTCTGGTCCCACCGCTACCGGCAAAACTGGCTTAGCTGTAAAGCTAGCTAAAAAATTCAATGGCGAGCTAATTTCCGCCGATTCTCGCCAAATCTATCGTGGTATGGACATCGGCACCGGTAAAGATCACCCCAATGATGTCAAAATCCACTTAGTTGACATTATTAACCCCGATCAACCTTTTTCTGCAGCTGAATACCGTCAACTCGCCCTTAGTAAGATTGCCGAAATTCAGGCTAAAAACAAATTACCCATTATTGTTGGTGGCACCGGTTTTTATATCGATGCCATTATCAACCCTCGTCCGACTTTTTCCATTAAACCCAATAATTTATTACGTTTTGTTTTAAACAAGTTGCCTCTCAAAACTCTCCAAATAATCTTAAAAACTCGAGACTTTCAAACATTTATATCATTAAATCATTCTGATTCTGCCAATCCTCATAGACTAATTAGGAAAATAGAAATATCTCTCGCAAATAAGAAAATTGCCCCCTCCTTGTCAAGGGAGGGGGTTGGGGGTGGGTTTAACATTTTGCATATTTCCCTAACGACAAAAAATGAAGTTATATTTAAAAATATCGACCACCGCATCCAACAACGTCTCGACGTTGGTCTACTCAATGAAATTAATTCTCTCCTAACTAAATATCAATGGTCCGATCCCGGACTAAATTGCCTGGCCTACAAAGAATTCCAGAATCCCGATATCAACCAAGCCAAAAAACGTTGGCAGCTGGACGAATATCAATATGTCCGCCGTCAAAAAACCTGGTTTAAAAAAATTCCCCATATCAAATTTATTGATATTACCAAGCAAAGTTATCCAAAAAATGTCCTCTCGCTTGTTCAAAAGTGGTACAATCAATCATGAAACCTCAAAAAATTGAGATCTCTTACAAAACCATTATCTTTTCGGTTCTCTTTCTGGTTGCGCTCGCCTTACTTTGGTCGGTACGGGAAATTATCATTCTTTTTTTCGTCAGCTTCGTTTTCATGGAATCGCTTAATCCCACGGTTAGTCGCTTAGAAAAATTTAAAATTCCCCGACCATTGGCCATTTTTATGATTTATGCCGTCATTGTCGCTGTTTTCGCCTTCACTATTGCCGGGATTGTACCAATTCTCATTGATCAAACTAGCGAATTAATCCGGATTCTCCCCACCACTCTCCAGCATTTTAATTTTTATGGTTTGACCGCCATCGATTTATCATCTCAATTTAAAATCCTCGAAACCATTCCTCAAGAAGTTGCTGCCACAGTGGTTCTCTTAGTTTCCAACATTTTTTCTGCCTTTGTGGTTTTAGTCATGACCTTTTATCTTCTCCTCGAACGTCCCCACTTTGAGAGATATGCCCTCAGAGTTCTTGGTACCAGTAAGGGTCAAGCTCTAGCGGTCAAAACATTTGAACATTTGGAAAAGCGTCTCGCCAGCTGGGTTAATGGCGAACTTTTACTGATGACCATCATTGGTGTCATGTCTTACATTGGCTATTTATTTCTTCATCTTCCCTATGCTGTACCTTTGGCTTTAATCGCCGGTCTGTTGGAGATTGTTCCTAACATCGGGCCAATTGTTACCACTTTCATCGCTGGATTAGTTGGCCTGACAATTTCGCCGCTCACAGCATTGATCACTGTTCTCTGGGGATTATTTGTTCATCAATCCGAGAACAATTTAATCACTCCCAAAATCATGAAAGAAACTGTTGGTCTTAACCCGATTATCACCATTCTGACCATCGCTACCGGAGCTCAACTGGGTGGCATCGGCGGTGCTCTCTTGGCCGTACCAATTTATCTGACCATTGAAACCGTGGTCCGCATCTTTTTTGAAAAAAATAAGACCTCTTAGAAATTGATAAGCCGGATTCTGTTTAGGGGCTATCAATCTATTCTCTCTACCTGAAGCTCTCAGTAGCTAGATATTAACGCTTCATCTTGAGATTTCCGCGGGAAGGTTGCCCGTTTCACTTCGCCTTACGGCGAACTCGTCTCTGTTGCAGAGCCACGCCATTGCTGACGTACCTACTTTTTCAGTTTCCCTGCTATTTGCGGTCCGGACTTTCCTCATCGCCTCGCCGTAGCTTTCGCGTAGGCGGGCTCAGTAAGCCCTTCAATTTCTAAAAGATCTTGCCATATTATACCCCAAAATAAAACCACTCAATTGTGACACCAGAGCTGATCCTTCAATTTATTGAAAGAATAATATTATAATTCAGATTTATCCGAATCTGATAAGTCTTTCGGACCATTGATTATTTCCCTATACACGCCCACCGGTGCTTTTCCTGTCATTTGTATCATGGGTGTAATCCCGATTTCAGAGTTTTTTTCTATTTGATAAAACCTTATTCCGTAATAAATTTTAAATCCGTCTAACCCTAATACCGGAATAGCATGTTCCCATTCGTGAAACAAACTATCTTTAATAATGGACTCTGCCCATGGTTTGTCTTCTACAAAGACACCCTCTGATACTAGTTTATCGAATGCCATTCATATGAGAGTCGAATATTCATGTGAATTTTCGACAAATAATTCTCCCGGCTTTTGTTCCAATTCTCCAAAATCATATATTTCTTCGTTGCTCATTTTTTCAAAAAATTTCTTTCGTCTCAAAGCCTCTGCAATCTGTTCATCATTATTATTTGTATTGCCTTTTCGATGTTGAATTTGTCTTTGTGAAAATGCTAAATCAATATCATTTTTCAATTTTATAAGATCCTCTTTACGTTGGTTTGTAACATCAATATCAATTCCCATACTTTTTTATTCTACTTCATTTATATATTTTTGTAAGTTAAATGAAATTTATAAAATTCAAACCAAAAAAATCCCCCCTGAACTTATCACGGGGGGAAATTTTTTTAAGATTAAAAATAGACTACGCTAATAAAGCGGCGTCAGCTGCGGAGAGGATCTTGAACATTTTGGTTCCGGTCTCAGGATCAACTGCTTCGGCTGCTGGTCGGCCATTCTTCAACATAACTTTTTTAACCAAGCTCACGTCGACTTCGACGGATTTTCGCGATTTGACTGAATAAAATTTAATAACTGCCATTAACTTTCACCTCCTTAAATAAATAATAATTAATGCTGGGTAGAAAAAATTGATATTAGGACGACCACTGTCAAACATACCGCGCTCAAAACCATACTCTTGATCAAATCTGTTTTTATAAAATTAATCTCTTTCATTAGCTTCAAAGCCAGTATAGCACAAACTATTTGCTACAATAAAATAGATATGAATCTTCTACTTGGCTTGTTAACCGTTTTTAACACCCTATCATTAATATATTTAACCTATTTATTCTATAAAAAAAATATACAGACAAAAAATAAGTCGGGCAAATTACTTGTTTCCGAACGGCCATACAAAATCAACTTAGTCAGGTTTAATCCTTTCGGAGATCTCGGTGGCGATCAAAGTTTTATCTTGTGTCTGTTGGATAATAACAATTCGGGTGCTATTATTACTTCATTGCACAATCGGGAAAACACCCGGGTTTATGCCAAGGCCATCGTTAATGGGCAAAGTGACAATTCGGCCTTATCCGCAGAAGAAACCAAAGCCCTAATTAAAACCATTAAT
This sequence comes from Candidatus Shapirobacteria bacterium, assembly GCA_903825325.1. Taxonomy (GTDB): domain Bacteria; phylum Patescibacteriota; class Microgenomatia; order UBA12405; family UBA12405; genus UBA2283. The sequence continues at coordinate 5,010 of CAIKAI010000148.1, forward strand.
AGTTAACTCTTCGATGAAAACCAATATCGTCAAATTCACTACTTACTTAGGAGTCGCTTTGTTCACCGTTGGCGCTTCATACTTTATATTTTCTAAATTCATTCCCAGTGTTTCGCAACCTGCTGAAGTTCCTGTAACCATCACTCAATCAACTACTCCTGGATCCAAAAAAACTGGTGTTATTCAATTTGCTGGACCAAGAACTGAAGCCTGTCCTATCAACGGCCAACTTTACACTCAAGCCGAGAAAGATATTTGGTCCACTCGTCGCCCCTTAGAAGTGATGATCGAAAACCACGCTGATTCCCGTCCCCAATCCGGTTTGCAAAGTGCTGATATGGTTTACGAAACTGTGGCTGAAGGTGGTATTACGCGATTTATGGGCGTATTTTATTGTGGTGTTATTTCCGGGTCGACCGAGCAAAAATATGATGTTGGTCCAGTCCGTTCGGCTCGAACTTATTTTCTTGACTTAGCCTCAGAATATGCTGATTATCCGCTATATGCTCATGTCGGCGGCGCCAATTGTAGTGGTGGTGATTCGCTAAGTACTAATCCTGCCAACTGCACTACTGATAAAAGAGCCCAAGCCCTAGAACAAATTGCTAAATATGGTTGGAACAGCCAAGGTACTTGGGGAGATTTAAATGAATTTTCTCTTTCCTATAAAGCCTGCCGCCGCGAACCCGATCGTACCAATCAGACTCGAGCTATGGAACACACCATGTATTGTTCCACCACTGAGCTTTACAATGTGGCCGCGTCCCGCGGTTTAACCAACACTACCACTGTTAAAAATCAAAGTTGGGATAAGAATTTCCGTCCCTGGCTTTTTAAACAAGTCGACCAGGCCTCAGCCACTCCGGTTGCCTCAACTATTTCTTTCGATTTCTGGCCAGGGTATAAAGATTATTCGGTCACTTGGACATATGATAAAACCCAAAATCTTTATCTCCGTTCTAACGGCGGTCAAAAAGATATTGATTTCAATGACAGTAGCCAATTGTCCTCCAAAAATATCGTTATCCAATTTGCCAAAGAAACTCGGGCTATCGATGAACACGGTCATTTACTTTACGAAGTTATCGGATCTGGTAAAGGTCAGCTTTACCAAAACGGATTAAAAACCGACATTACCTGGACAAAAGCCAACCGAATATCCCGAACTATTTTTAAGGACTCTACTGGCAAAGAAGTTAATTTTGTCCCCGGTAAAATCTGGGTCGAAATATTACCTATTGGCAATGTCGTCACCAATGAAGGTTAGTCACAGTCTCAAGCGCTTATTAACTTCCCAAACCCGGTTGAAGTTAATCAACATTTTATTTAATGCGCCCACAGAAATATATTATGTTCGTGAGCTAGTTCGTCTCACCGATGAAGAAATTAATTCTGTTCGTCGTGAATTAGAAAACTTAGTTCAGGGTTCAATTGTCAGTCGAGAAGTACGTGGCAATCGCCTTTATTACTGGGCCAATCCCGAGCACCACCTCTTTTATGATCTTTTAGTTTTAGCTCATAAACATTCCGGCATTGGTGCCAAAATTCAAGAAAATCACCTTAAACTTGGCAAAATCAAAGCTCTGTTTTATAGTCAGGATTTTCTTTATCGGGCAGTTGAAAATCATGGCAATGTTGATTTGCTTATTATCGGCGAAATTTCATTGAAGTTAACTGAAGATTTGGTTAAATCAGAAGAGTCTTTGCTTGGTCGGGAAATTAATTATATGGTTATGGATCAAAGCGAACTCCATCTGCGCTTAAGCAAAAGGGATCCGGTTCTGGTAGACTTCTTTTTAAAATACCCCGCTTTAATCATCGGTAATCCCAAAAGTTTATTCAAATAATGGCCAAATTTCGTAAAGTTATTAAAACCGGCAACAGTTTAGCCATTACCATTCCTTCTAAAACCATTGCTGAATTCAGTCTTAAAGAAGGCGACATCGCCCAGATTTTGGTCAACAAAACTAAAACCTCCATTACCTACCTCTTTACCGGTCATCCCCGTCAGTTATCACTTATACATAAATCATGACCTCCCTTTCCACTAGAACCAAAAATGTTTTTTGGACAATTATTGGATTAACCTTTATTTGTCTCGTCATAAATCTTCCGCCTTCCTTTACCCTTTTTGGCCGGACGTTTTATCGGCCCGATTTCTCTATAAATTTAGGAAATTTTACTTACAAGAAAGATCTCCAGCTTAAATATGGTTTGGATTTAGCTGGTGGTGCCTCCTTGATCTACAGCGTCGATACCTCTAAAACCACCAAAGATAACTTGCCATCAGCTCTTGACTCACTCAAAAGTAACATTGAACGTCGGGTTAATCTTTTTGGCATTAGTGAAGCTGCCGTCCAATTGTCTACCCAAGGTACTGATCACCGCTTAGTTATTGAGCTTCCTGGAATTGAAGATGTCAGCCAGGCGATCAATCTAATTGGTAAAACCGCCCAACTTAGTTTTCGTGGTGAAGACACCAAAGTTACCGAGGCCACTTCTTCAGCCACATTTGTTAAAGCTTTTCCATTCGACACCGGTATTAATGGCTCGCACTTAGTTAAAGCCAGTGTTCAACTAAACCCCAATAATTCTCAACCCGAAGTTAGCCTTGAATTCAATCAAGAGGGGACGAAATTATTTGCCGATGCTACGCAAAAATATCTTAATAAACGCATTGCCATTTTTCTTGATGACCTGCCCATTACTTATCCCACCGTCCAATCGGTTATTCCAGATGGCAAGGCAGTTATTAACGGTAATTTTGATATCAAAACAGCCAAAGAATTATCGGCTCAGCTAAATGCTGGTGCCCTACCTTTGTCCATCAATTTGATTCAACAAACTACTATTGGCGCTACTTTAGGAAAAGACTCCATTAATAAAGGTATTTTTGCTGGTGTAGTTGGCTTAGTTATCGTCTGTATATTTATGATTGGCAATTATGGATTTCTCGGCCTAATTGCCGACATGAGTTTAATTATTTATGGACTATTAACCCTGACACTTTATCGTCTTATTCCTATCACTCTAACATTTCCCGGGATCGTTGGATTTATTCTCTCTGTTGGCATGGCTGTTGACGCCAATATTTTAATTTTCGAGCGCATGCGTGAAGAAACTCGTTTAGGTAAACCTTGGAATGTTGCCATGGAAATGGGTTTTAAACTGGCTTGGAATTCTATTCGTGATGCTAACACTTGTACCATCATCACCGGATTAATTCTTTTTAATCCTTTAAATTGGAGCTTTTTAAATACCTCCGGTATGGTTCGTGGTTTTGCCGTTACCCTTATTTTGGGCATAATCCTAGGTATTTTTACCGGCGTATTTGTTACTAGAAATTTATTAAGGGTCCTTGCCCGTAAAAACGACAAACTATGATGAATATAATGAAATTTCGTCCATTGTTCTATATTTTATCCGGCCTGATGATTCTAGTGTCCTGCTTCTCCGTAATTAAGTGGGGTTTCAAACCATCAATCGATTTTGCCGGTGGTAC
>CAIKAI010000149.1 GCA_903825325.1 Candidatus Shapirobacteria bacterium
GGAGCGGGTGGATTTAAATCATTGATTTTAACCTCAGGCACCTCAACCGGCGCCACTGTTTTCTTTTTGATCATGAAATCTGTCTAAATATAATAAACAACTAAATTGTATTGGAAATTTTTTCTTGGGTTCAAGTTCACAAAATTGCGCTAAATTACAGCTAAACTGCAACTGCTTCAGGGGGTACAAGACTATTTTACCAAATCACTGCTCTATGTCAAGTTAATGGATTTTATTCATTAAGTTCAATGTCATTTCTGTTAGAAACAATGTTTTTGGTGCCGCTTGCACCGTAACTTCCGCTTCGTATACAGTCATTCCCCCACCTATTGACTTTGTTAGCAATTCTTTCGCCCCGGGGACACCGTTCACAATATTTCTCGCTTTAATTTCCACTTCCATCAAATCAGCCAGCGTATATGTCACCGAATTTTCCATTGCAATATTTGCAATAATCAGCATATGTTTACTAATATCAATACTCATATTCCCCTATTATACCATCAATAATCCATTCACATTCCCAAATACCCTTTCTTCCACGCAGTATAATCGGCCAAGTCTACCACTCCATCATAATTGAAATCTGCATTTTTTGTCACTGCCTGGCCCAAATACTCGCTCTTCCATATCGAGTAATCAGCCAAATCAACTTTCCCGTCAAGGTTGGCATCACCCGCAATTTTAACCGGCTTTGTTGGTAATGCCGTTGGTAACGGAATTGTGTTTGCCATCAATGTTAACCAACTAATTGGCATAAGTTCCCCCTTATAACTGTTGGCATAAACCATTGCCCCATCTAAGTTAGATTTGTATTGGTCCCAATACTTAAAATCGATCGCCGCTTGATATCCTCCTTTATGATACCAAGGATCATTATAGTAAAAAGTCCATAACAATTTTAGATTTGGATGACGTTGCTTAAGATCTATTTCCGATTGAACTGTATCAAAAATAGTATATGTTTTCCCCTTGCTTGGCCCTCCAGGAAATGGTTTGCCTTCAGGCCATATCCATCCCGGCATTATCGGTTTTCTTGTACCATCCTGGAAAAAAGTTGATGATTGAATATAGTCGACATAGTCATATGCACTTTCGGGAATAGAAAAATAATCATGATTTACATCTACCGAATAATAAGTATCCATCCAAATATGATATTTATTTGGTCCAATTTTTTGTTTGATGTTTTTCAAAAATGTTAAAAATTGATCAGCATCAGCTTGCACAAAACCTTGACATGGATGCGCCATGTTAATTGATGGAGTGCAATCTAAATTATCTCCAAATGGGTGCCACTGATTTTGTACCCCAAAATCATTTGTCGAGTATATTCCATCAATCTTCATATCATTAACATATTGGCCAATCTGATTTGCCACAAAGTCATAAACAATAGTTCCTTGAGGTATCCCGTTTCGGTAGTCAGGATATGCATATGGATAAGTATCACCAATTAAACTTGCTTGGAAACTAAGTACCCGTTTCCCATTAAGAATGGGATCAATTTTCACAACCTCCGGATGACGGTAAAATTTCCATTCTTGACCACTAAATTCCATCCCTGCTTCAATACCGTCAAGGATTTTAAAATTTGTAAAACCTCGAGCCGCAGCTTCATCTTTATAAGTTTTAAAAACATTTTTTAATTCAGCGTAAGTTAACTCTTGTGGATAATCTCTCCCGAATTGCTCTAAAGGCATGTTCGGAGATGATGCCGTCGGCATGCATGGTGCATTACCACAAAATCTATCCCAATTTATTCCTACCGAAGATTCAGCTCTAATATTGTTGTACCATCCACTACTTCCATCCATTGGTGATAGAGCCAAACCAATTACTTCCCAGTCATCCTTTTCGAATTCATGGGCATTTGGTTTTAATGACCACACATCAAGATCTTGTTTTAAATTTATGGATACACTCGTCCACTGTGATGGTAATGGACCAAGATAAAATTGAGCGTAATTTGTGTTTGTATATTCAGGAAGTCTGGCGCCAGCATAATACCCAATCCAATGCTTTTCACCAGTCCGCACATTTCTCACTCGTATCTGAAAAACAATTGTTGTACCCCCCGCCTTTTTCCAGTTCCAACGAATAACCGGAAAACTGTGAACAGAAATACCCTGTCCATCAGGATATAAACTTTTTACAGTTAATTGCTGGTCAGGTAGATTTGGAATTGTAACTTTTATTCCAGGTATTCCATCAAACGAATCAGCTGATGAAGTCTGTGCAAATAAAGTAGCCGAGCTATTATCAAAGACCGGCAAATTATTAGTAATAATTGGCTTAATTGATGGATTCGTCGAACTAAACGCATTTGGCGGATAACTATAAATATGATCGCCACTGCCAACATAAAACACCACTAATTGAGTCTTGAACTTTTTCATTATGTCACCATAGGTATCAAAAAACTTTTTGACACTCGGTCCAGGATTAGCAAAATCTGTCATTGATTTTGCAGTTATAATCGTCGAAAAAGTATCAGCCGGGTTTGCCGCTCGAACCGGATTCGCAAAAAAACTAAATGAAAATAAACACAAACAAAGAAATAATATTCTTACCTTTCGCCACCAAATCACGTTATTCATTACAACAACAGTTTGGGCGAATAATGTTACTCTGTCAAGGGCTGCTCAAATACCCCCTCTTCCACACTACAAAATCCACCAAATCCACCTTACCATCATTATTAAAATCAGCTGTCTTTGTGACCACATTTCCCAAGTATTCATTCTTCCACATCGAAAAATCCACCAAATCTACTTTTCCGTCGCTATTTGCATCACCTGACACTTTTGGCAAATTACTCACCCCTGTCATCGACAAGTTTTTCACTTCTACTCCTCCATCAAACCAGCCCATCCCCTCATATCCCAAACTTACGTTTGCTAACACGTAGTCTTTGTGCGTTTTACCCGTCCCCGCTAAAGCCTTATCAATCATTTTCAACAAATCAAAGTTTATCGTTTTAAAACCTGTGGTTGTTAATGGTCCGCCATACAATCTCGGATCATCTTTAAAAAATCCCTGCCCAAATTGATCAATCCCAGAATATACCTCATAATGCGATTGATCGTCCGAATAAATTATTGTCCCCACGAATAAAACTCGACCCAACATACTCTTGTCCCGAATATAAGTCATAAATCCATATTGCATTTCCGGCTGAGAGTAAGTTACTTTGCCTGCCCAAGGCCAACCCGGCAAAATATTCCAACTTAAAACTTTGGCGTCAAATGACACATTCACGCTTTGGTAATTACCCAAATCAAAGTAATTCCTTGGAGTCTGAGTTATCGCAAAATGGGGCCAAGTATCATTAGCAAATTCTGCCCCATACCGGTTAGCTACGTTTCTAATTAAATTTTTCGAATTTAACCACAGTTGAATGTCTCCGTTTTTATCGCTGACTATCTTTTCCGCCACCTGCCCTTTCAAATTTTTTAATTGAACCGTCAAACCTGAAACATCATTTTTTAAAATTTCGTTATTGACCGTCATATGGCTCATATACAATTCGGGTACTGTCTTTCCCGTTTCATCCACATAATTTTGATGCACTCCCTCGTTCAGTTCCCAAAATTTATTTGCTTCGTTTTGTTCCACCGTTTTGGTTGAGTCATAATCCGGAATCACTTTAACCGTATA
>CAIKAI010000150.1 GCA_903825325.1 Candidatus Shapirobacteria bacterium
ATCATAGAAATTTCGGTTAATATATCCAGTAAGGATAGAAGTTGCTTTGGAGGGTTCATTTAGCTGCAAATAAACTTCAGCCATTTCTTTTTCTATTGACGCATTTGGATTGATTTTTAAAGCCTGTTCAAATTTTTCTTTTGCTTTGTTAAGCTGGTTTGTTCCTAAAAAATATTTACCCGATTGAATTAAAAAGTTAAAATTATTTTGGATGCCGGAATTGGCTTCAATAAATTTCCTTGCTTGCACCCACCGTTTCTGGAATAAAAAGTATTTAAGTGTTTTCGCCTTCTTCTCGACCTCAATTAACTCTTTGTTCAATATTTTTGGGATATCCTTCTCTATCAATGCCTGGTGGAATTCATCCATGCTTTGAAACCTCGATTCTGCATGAAAATGACAACTTTTTAATATAATTTCCTGGAGCCAGTAGGGGAGTTGGCTAATGGCGAAATCTCCATTTTGTATAATTATCAGTCTTTCACTGAAAGAAAGATTCCGAAGTGGGTGAGAGCCTAAGGTACATTCTAATAGTGTAATCCCTAATGAAAAAACATCAACTCTAGGATCTAAGTAGGCAGCTTTGTTATCGAATTGTTCCGGTGCATAATAAATACTTGTGCCAACGGTACTGTTAACACAACCAAAATCACTGATCTTTGGTTTCCCATAATCGTCGATAAGGATATTGGATGGTTTTATATCATGATGGATGATTTTTTTTCGATGGAGTTCAGCAAAAGTCTTTGTCAAAACCAAAAAAAAATTAATCAATTCATCCACATCAAGACGACCTTTAGAATATACCAAGTTGTGTAAAGTGCCATTTGGACAATATTCCATCACCAGGTAAAGACGTCCTTCTTCTGTGAAGCTAGTTTTATAATTGATTATATGGGGATGATTTAGAGGAGCTATAGCTTTTATTTCATGTAAAATAGTTTGTTGTTCTTTGGGGTCATTAGTCAATAATTTTTTAATTGCATATTGTTGACCATCTATTTTATGTTCAGCAAGTAGAACCATTCCGAAACCACCATTTCCTAAGGTAGATATATACTTGTACCCATGACGATTAAACTCTTCTATTGGCAAACAATCTTTCATGCTTTGTCTTGGAGTTTACCAAACCATAACGTTTGTAATCGGTTGATAGTTTCCTTCTTCGTCTAAGAACTCAATTGTATCAAGGTAATTGGCAGCTTTATTGAAATTTCCAATTGCGGGATTCTGAATGATTTTTGTGTGAAGTCGATCATATGCATCTAGCAGAGAACTAAAATTCAAATCTACATGTTCTCTCTCTTCGTTTGAGTCGCTGTTGTCCATTTCGCGCTGAGCCATCGCAGCAGTCAACTTTACCAGCACCAGTTTCTCGAACTGCCCGTCTCCCGCATTTGCCGATTGACGACGAGCTGTATTACTTGACGCGAGGCGAGGAGAGGACAAGCAAGGTGAGCTCCTCGACAGCTTGCTGTCGACCAAAGCAGCGCGCGGAGTCGGATTTTCGTTTCGCATCATACTGGTACAAAAGGTTGTTTGGTACGTGCCCAAGAGGTACGGTTGCAGCATCATCTGATTTTAATAATAATTATC
>CAIKAI010000151.1 GCA_903825325.1 Candidatus Shapirobacteria bacterium
ATCTTCTGATCTTTCACAAAATTCTTTCTTGGTAAAAACTCTACGGATTTTTACCGATTGTGCTTTCAGTGGCGGTAGCACAGAAAGTTGCGTATTTACTTGCAGTGCGAAGCGTAGCAAGCTTTTGCAAGTTAAGTAGTTTTACCAGCAATCCCAACGGGACACACGGGTCTACACCCCTTATTTTAGGGTTTTATCCGAAGGATAGCTTCACCACGGGTCTACAACACTAGATTTTGATTGTGGTTTGTAGTCCATTTGAGTAGGTGAGCGGAAATTTCAAACTGAAAATTGCGAATTAACCGAGAACAAATGGTGCCTATACCCTGGTGATAGCTGTCGGAATTCCGAAGATGGCTCATAGCGCCAGTGAAACAGGCAGGTATGCTGCCAACGGAATTTCAGAGCTTTTAAACCGCCTTACCCTCCGCCTTACTACCCGTCTTTTAATCTTGGTTTTAATCAATCTTTTACCAGCCTTTGACTTTAATAAAAAAAGAAAGGTTTATCTGTTTCCACATTAAGGTTGTCGCAATTTTCGTGGCGAACAAGCAACGAAAAGACGACAGGTTTTTCACCTTAAACCAGCATGTGAAAAAGCAGTCGGATTTGAAGTAGCGAAGTGAAACCACGAAAATTGCGGGGGGGCGAGTGGACGCCAAAAATAGGATCGGGTTAAACCCCGGAGCAGAGCAGAGTTTCGCCCTGCGGGGTGACACGGTTTCCAAACCGGTTCTTTTTGAAAAGCGGGAATTGCCCCAAATCTTAACTGGAATAAATCGTAGGTAGACCACCGGCTATCAAATGTCCGGTGGCTTTTAAACCAACTCACGGAAAATCTCTCAATAAAAGAAAGCCAAAGGGCGTAAATTTCAATTTACATTGGGCGTAAATTTCAATTTACATTTTACAAGAATGTAATGAGTGGATACACAAACATACCACTCAGAAGCGGTCTAAAATGACCACCAACGGGTTTAAACGGGGAAACGCATATAACGACTAGCAAAATCAAAGGTCAGACCACCGGCATAATTATTGGCACAATAACCGGTGGGCTTTTTAAAAGAAAAGGTTAGCAGGCGAAAAGGCAAAAATAAATCTCTTCAGGCAGAGGGTAAATCAAAACATTTCAAGCGGGCATCGACACAAAGGATATGGAAAAATAATAACCAACACCCTCAATCGCTGTTTATTTTTAAGCGGTTCTCCCTCATCCTAACGATAAATAATTACCTTTAAAAAGCAGACGGAAAATCTCTACAATCGGCATCACAACGAAAAGATATTTTAATTCTAAAACAAAAAAATCCGCCCATGTGTTATCAGGACGGAAATCTTTCTTCTACTATTTCAACGGAAAATTATTTAATCTTCAACGTATCCCAGTTTATATCCGACAACCCGCCCGCATTATTTACAGCATCACAAATAATCTGCACATTAGTAGTAATTCTATCCACTGGCATTACATACGTGTGAATACAGCGTAAATTATGATTAGATAAAAACCGATACGGAACATTTTCAGTCGCCAACGTGTCAAAAACGACTATTTCATATTTTTTATACTGAACTTTATTCGTATCACTTTTTCTATCTTCATGCCAATGACGAACGGAAATTAACACCAAATTAAGCAAATCTTTATTAAATAACTGTGCTGTAATTGAGTAAGATGCATAAGTATTTTTATTGTACACATTACTTTTATTAGTTTTTTCAATTACATTTATCGCTTCCTTAATTTCATTTTGAGCATATTCCTGTTCTTCTTTTGTAACTTCTCCCATAATTCATCCCCCCTTTTAAAATTAAAATGAGGACGCAATCTGACAGCTACCCAAAATATAATCAATAAAAAATCCGATAAAGCCCCAACTCTACCGGATTTCTCACAAACAACATTTCTGCTGCCAAACTATTTTAATTAATCTTCAACGTATCCCAGTTGATATCGGTACATACTTTTGACTGGCTAATTACCTTACAAATATTCCGTAAATCCATACCCAGATTACCTTCTGACACTTCATAATGCTTTATTCTACGAAGATTATCGGTAGCCAATTTACGTTCAGGAACATCATCCTGTGCCAAAATATCAAATATTTGTATCTCTATTTTGTCATAATAGTTGCCAATTTCCCAATTTCTACCATTCATACCTGCAGGTTTAACGGAAATTATCACCAAATCCACTAAATCTTTGTTCTGAATTTTCGCATGGAGCACTTGGTTATTGGCTCTCAGCCGACAAATATTATTCTTATTCGCTTTTTCAATCGTATTTTTTGCCTCATTAATCACATAAACCGTATGATTATTCAGATTTGCCTGGTTGATCTCTGTATCAGTTTGTTTCGTTTGCATGACTATTCCCCTTTTTACCGATAGTTTTTAGTTGATAAGACATAGTATCATAACCATAACAGTTATGCAAGAAAAATATTGTCTATCATACTAAAATTACAGTCTTTTTTAAAATCACCGATAAAATGAAGGGAAAATCAAATAAGCAAACCTTACCATCTGGCATCGAACGAAAATATATCAATTACCATAAAAAATCCGATAACAACCTGAACGGAAAAATGTTTAGATTCTTCCCACGGAATTTTCCGATCACCACTTATATTAAATAAATAATCAATTCCTAAATAAATCCGTCCCAGCAACTATCCACCCTGTATCCCCAAACGTCCAAATTCGTCCACCAAGCCATTTTCTAATCCTATCTGATACCATTAACCATTATTGTCGTTCCAACGTCGTGTAGCTTGCATAAGCGATAATTCCAATCCGACGGATTTTTTCTTAAATCTTCTCTCTTTTTTTCTATTAATCCTTTTTATTTATTTTTCTATTTTCACATTTTCCTGCATTTAACCGCCACTTTTTTACCAAACAGAATAAATCTCATAAATTATTGAATTACCATCATTTTTCTCTTGCAATAAGCATAAC
>CAIKAI010000152.1 GCA_903825325.1 Candidatus Shapirobacteria bacterium
TGGATTAATCGCTGCATCAGTTTGTATCACGTTATCCAATTTTTCCGACCCTTCAAATGGGCTGCCCGCTGTTATTCCCCGCCCAAGTCCAGAAATCACACCTTTAGTCACCGTCGATCGAAATTCACCTAAAGCGGTACCAATAGCAATTACTGTCTGTCCCACTTTTAATTTATCCGAATCACCCATATTTACCGGGGTCAAACCATTTTTGTCAATTTGCAAAATTGCCAAATCATTCGCCGGATCACGATATATCTGCTTTACCTCTACTGTTTCATCTTTACCAATGATTACCTTATATTTAGCGTTAGTGTCTGCCACTACATGTTTATTAGTCACAATCAATCCATCGGCACTAATAATAAAACCTGTCCCGATATCTTGTTGTACGTTCTGATCGGCCGAATTGTTACCAAATAAATCCATTCCCGAAAGTGGATCGACCGGGGTCACTGTTTTGGTTATTGAAACTGTTACTACATTCGGTGTCGCTTTCTCTACTGCACTTGTGACCACTGACTCTTCATCAACAATCTGTCGTGTTCCTCTTGCCACCGCAATCTTATTGTTAATTTTTGTCAGAACTTTATATGTCAGCACACCCCCCACAACCATCAACCCTACCCCCAACATCATTCCTAAAACAACATATTTTATTGTGGTTATTTTCATAATTTATATAAATAATCCTAAATTCTGAAAATATTCTGAAAGTTGATTATTGCTTCAGCAGAGTCTCAATTGCTTTGTCTAATTGGTTATCTGACAAAGTAGCCCCTTTACTCTGCTGCGTGCCTGTTGGTACTACTGGTGGAACATAAACCACCACTACATCCGGATCAACTCCGATTTTATGAATGTTCTTTCCACTGGGCAACAGCCATCTGGCCACAGTTACATGCAAACCGGAACCATCAGGAAAATCTTCTGGTTGTTGAACTGTTCCCTTACCAAAAGTTTTTTCACCCACCAATAAGGCTCTTTTATAGTCGTGCAACGCTCCGGCTAATATCTCCGAAGCTGAGGCTGAACCTCCATTAACCAGCACTACCATTTTGTCGTTAACCAATCTACCTTGAGATTTATCGACAGAATAGGACTCTTTTGTTCCATCAGACGATTCCTGAGATACCACCACTCCTTCTTTTAGGAAATCCGACGCCACCGCCACGCTGGCTTGTAAAAATCCGCCCGGATTATTTCTTAAATCCAAAACAATTCCAGCATAATCTCCTTTAGTTCTTTGATCGACTATTTGGTTAACTATATTCGGCCATTCTTTAAATAAAACATCACTAAACTTATACAATTTAATCCAAGCCACCTTTCCTTTGGCTGAAGGCTTCCACTCCAGCTCAATGCTGGGTACCTCAATGTTGTCGCGCACCATTGTCACATCAAATGTCCCTGTCTTTCCTTCCCGATACATTTTTAAAGTCACTTCAGTTCCCACCTTGCCTCTGATTAAGTTCACCGCCTCCTCTAAAGAAATCCCCGTTGTCTCCTTATCCACTTTATTTGCTTTATCAGTAATCTTCAAAATCAAATCCCCTGCCAGCAAACCTGCTTTTTCCGCCGGAGTCTTTGGTAATGGCGACATCACTGCTAAATTCTTATCTTTAAAACCCAAACTAATTCCTACTCCACCAAATTGACCCGCTAGATCTTCATTAGCGCTTTTATTTTGGTCTGGAGGTAAATACATCGTGTAAGGGTCACCCAACGATGCCACCATCCCCGAGATCGCCCCATAAACCATGGTTTTATCAACCATCTTATTTTTTTCCAAAAAGGTCTTAGCTAATTTGTCTTTAACCGTCCACATCATCGACAAATCTACTCCCTTGCCGCTGCTGTCAATTATCATTCCCGCCTTATTTTCACCCACTTTATAACTTACCAATGCCGTTACCGACATCAGTGCCAATACAATAAAAAAATTTCGAACCTTTTGCATTTAAATTTAAATAGCTAACAACAATCTGCCGCCGCCTGCGTCGAGCATGGCTCTTTTAGCGTTTTTTATTTCGTTTAAGATATTCTGATATTCTTCAGGGTCAACTTTAACGATTGGCAGTTTAGTATTAATTCTATCACCATTTTTTACCACCAGGCCCGCCACTCCAATCACTTCCGCTTTTGCTACAATCAACGGTGATAATTCATTCAGAATAATTATCTTGCCGTTATCGGCCATTGATAAATCCCCCACATCTCCTGCTTCTTTAACTCCATTTTTCCCCCAAACCCTCCCTTCAGATAAACCCATACCCAAAAATTCCTCTGCCTTAAATTCCAATGTCAAACCCTCAGGACTGATTTCTGTCACCACCGACTCGATCGGGCTCAAAATCTCCCTTCGTATTTTCTCTATGGATGCCAAATAAACATTATTATATTCATCCACTTTAACAATCTCTCCCTCCACTGGACAAAAAATCTTTTTTTTAAAAAAATAACCCTTTTCTCCCAAAAAATCTCCTTTTTTAACCACAAAACCAATCCGTTTATTCATTAAAATCGCCATGTCGGAGGATAAATTCACAATTTTCTCTTCCGTAACCATCATTTCTGCCAATAGTTCATCAAACTCAACTGACTGACCTTTTTTTACCAACACCCTGACTTCCGGCAATAAACTAACTATCCATTTAGCTTTTATGCTCTTCACAAACTAATTATACACAAACCGTCAGCTTTATTCCTGGCTGGTAAATGGCAACAGTGCCAAATGCCGAGCTCTTTTTATTTCGGTTGCCATAATTTTCTGATGGCGAACACAAACTCCGGTAAACTGTGACTTCATAATCCGACTTCTGGCTGTTAAATACTCAGCCATTTTCTCTGGCTCGTTCCACAAAGGTTCAGTTTTTGATTTGCACCAAGCACATTCTTTCGATCGTGGCTTAATTTTTTGTTTTTTTGATTTCATCTTATTAATTTAACCTATTATTCAGTAATATCACCGATATCACCGGGAATCTCGATGTCTTCAATCGCTCCGCTGACTACTTCCTCGGTTGGTACATCAGCCACTGCATCAGCCATATCATGAGGCTGTTGTTGGTGTTCCCCACCACCCATATTATTGTTATTAATTCCCTTATTATCCAAAATTATCATGTCATCAATTACGATTTCCGACACTTGCTTTTTCAAACCGGTCGAATCAGTAATCTCTCTATATTGAATTCTTCCTTCAACATAAATGCGACGCCCTTTTGATAATAATTGCGAACATAATTCAGCTAATTTATTCCAGGCAACAATTCGATGAAATTGAGCATCTTCCTTCTTCTCACCTTGTTTAGTTACCCAAACACGATTGGTGGCCAATCCAAAACTGACTACCGCCATTCCGGCTGGAGTATAACGCAACTCTGGGTCGCGGGTTAAATTACCGATTAAAAGGACTCTGTTGAGACATCTACTTGGCATAGGAACTCCTTACTTTTTTAATATTAAATAACGAATAACATTAACTTCCCGATTTAAAAACAAATTAAGCTCATTTAATTTTACTGGTTTGGTTGCTTCCACATCTAATACCCAAAAATCACCCTTGGTGTTTCCTACAATCTTGTAAACCAAATCCTTCATCCCCCAATGATCCTGTTTAACAATCTTGCCAGTATGATCACCTAGCCAGGCATCAACTTTCTTTAATATTTTTTCGCGGTCTTTTTCCTCCGTTTTCGGAGCTAAAACCAGAACCATTTGATATTTGTTTGTATTATCTTTCATAAAACTATCTAGCTTAACATAGGCTTTAACTATTTACAATCCCAAATTTAGGGCATTTGGTCACTGTCCTCCACCACCTTCGCCGGGTCGAAATCAGCATCCATTACCTTTAATATCTCGTTAATTAAATCTTCAGGAACTTCATCATTATCTTCATAAGTATCCAACATCGCCGATGCTTTTAACATTGTATCTGCTGAGACTTCCATTCCCGCAATAATTTCCGATACTTCCTTCTTGATCACTGTATTTTTTTTAATTTATAACCTTCTTTACTGTCCTCTATTATATATCCTTTCAGTTTAATTTCATCTCTCAATCTATCCGATTCTGCCCAATTCTTAGTATTTTTAGCTTCAAATCGCAGTTTACCAAGTTTTTCAATCTCAGCAGGGATCGCTTCCTCACCTAAATCAACTACATCAAAAATATCATTTATCTCTTTTATAAAGTTAAATGCATTCTTCCCCAACTTTCCTGATATGTTCAATTTTTTAATGGTGTCGTAAATTGTTGCCCAACCAATTGGAGTATTAAAATCATTATCCAGTGCCTCAATCAAAACTTTTTTACCATTCTCAACAATCGCCAAATTAGCTTGATCATCAAAGTCGCGATCAATATTCTTTACGAAGTCGTTCAAATGATCAACCGAATTCTTAGCCTGCACCAACGTGGCATCACTAAAATCAATTTCCGATCGGTAGTGAGTGGTTAAGAACAAATATCTTAAAACCCGAAAATCGAAATTTTCCAAAGCCTGTCGAATCGTCGTAAAATTATTTTTGCTTTTCGACATTTTTGCCGAGTTTATGTTTAGAAATCCAGTGTGCAACCAATATCTAACTAATGGTACTTTCCCCGAAGCTGCCTCCATTTGTGAAATTTCTGCCTCATGATGGGGAAAAATTAAATCAACTGCCCCGCCATGAACGTCATACTGCGGGCCAAATTCTGTTTCCGTAATCGCCGTGTCCTCTATGTGCCAACCTGGCCTCCCCTTTCCTATTTCAGTTTCCCAAAATGGTTCGCCTTCCTTAAATTTCTTCCACAAACAAAAATCATTCCATCCCCTTTTAACACTACTTTCATCGATTCGAGACACCGAGTCTTCTTCTTTTAATTCAGTCCTACCCGACAACTTCCCGTAATCCTTAAACTTCGCGACTTCATAATATATGCCGTCATCGGTTTCATAAGCATATCCTTTATCCATCAGTGTTTTTACCTGTTTAACTATTGCTCCAATGTAATCTGAAGCTCTAGCATATTTATCTACCGAAGTATTACCCAGCGCTTCCATATCCTCAACATAGTATTTTTCATACTCCTGTGACAACTCATTCCATTCAATATTCTTTTCTTTTGCCCGTTTAATAATTTTATCGTCAATATCAGTAA
>CAIKAI010000153.1 GCA_903825325.1 Candidatus Shapirobacteria bacterium
ATACACATTTGTCTCGATTGCCACAACGATCAATATTAACAAGACTTCAATCATCCAATTTAGTTTAAACCAATAAATTATGACAAAAAATATCAAATTATTAATATAAGGATGAGTGACAAATATTAACATTGAGTTTCTCCCAAAAATGTTTAAATTCTTAAGTTTTTCTTGACCAAACTTAAATAATCCAACTAATGTGTTAATTATTAAAAGGCTATAAATATTACCGTAAACATCAATTACTTTTATCGAAATATTTGTTGTCGGAACTTTCATAAAAAGCAATAAAACTAAATTAACCGGCCAATATCTACCAGTCAACAACCATCCTAAACTTAGCCAAAATAACCCTATCAAACCCTTATCCAATCCCAAAGGCATAATCCAGTTATTATTAGCCAACACTAATAAAATAAGTAACGATACCAACGAAATCATTCGTCCATTTTTAATTGTTTTAGTCATTGCCAAATATATATTCTTTGCCCAAAACATGGCCGGCAAAAACCACAATACAAAGCCATATTGATGTAAATGATTAAAATCCATCCACCAGAATATGCCTAAAAGTTCATTCTTAAGCGACAGATTCATATTTACAAAATTATAGCCAGGCCATAGCCAATGTTTAATATATTCAGCAAGCAGACCCAACAGTCCAAATATAATAAAAGGGAGTATTAATTTTTTAAAATCACTCCTAATCGATTCAATAATAGTTTTCTCCTGATTTAATACCATGCCAGATAGTAAAAAGAATAGTGGTATGTGCCATGAATAGATGAAAGGCGATAGGGGAGTCGACACATGTCCAATTACTACTGCCAAAATGGCTAATCCACGTAAGTTTGTAATCCATTCTTGCCTATCTAATGCCATATCGCCATTTAGATAAGTAATAAATTATATTCAACAACCACCATGGGGCAATTTTATTTTTATTCCGAATCCGCTGATATTCTTCAATCACCTTAGCTGTTTCGTTTTGACCAACCCCTCCTTCCATCCATCTGGCCACAACAACCTCTTTTTGAACAACTTCCGGAAAATCATTGTATGCTCTTAGCAACAAATCATAGTCCATGGCATACCGACAACTTGTGTCAAATAACCCAAATTTCTCAAAATAATATTTTGAAGTCAGTAATCCCTGGTGGGGGATGGCCATTTTATAAAGAAGCTGCCATTTTTGAAACTTATTGGTCGTCGTATACATCACCTCACCAAATTGCGTAACCCGACGTATTTGACCAGCCACCAGCCAATCTATTACCGGATCGGTTCCTTTCATCAAATTTTCCAATGAGTCACCATCCTCAAAAACATCACCTGCCCCCATAAAATACAAATATTCACCTTGTGATGCCGCAATTCCGCAATTAAAAGCATCGGAGATTCCTTGCGGTTTAGCCATCACTATTGTTGCATTATCTTTTGCAACATTCTTAATAACTTCTAATGTTTTATCTTTTGAATAACCATCTACTACCACCAACTCTTTGTTTATATATGTTTGGATAATAAAACTTTCAACGGTAGTTCTTACAAATTTTTCGTCATTTAGTGTCGGCAATATGACTGAAATCTTAGGATTTTGCGTATATTTTTTCATATTCCTTAACCATTTTATTAATCGAAAAATCAATTTCTCCAACATTAATTTTGTTGTTTAAGATAAATTCAACCCCATCCTTTAGGTCACTAAAACTATCATATTTAGCGATATATCCATTCTTTTTATGTTCGATAATTTCCGGCACTACACCCACAGGAAACGCTGCTATTGGAGTACCTTGCCCCATTGCCTCAACAGCTGTCATTCCAAAGCTTTCGGCCAATGAAGGAAAAACAAAAATATCCGCAGCCTTCATATATTTATGTAGTGTTAACTGATCGACCACTCCAATATAATTAATCCCTTCAATCAACCCGGTCTTATTCGCTCCGACTCCTAACCAATAATCCTGGCTGAAAGCCTTCGATAATTTATCTATATGATTCCAACCTTTATCAACATTTTTCCAGCCATAGGCCAAAAACATAATTATTTTTTTATTTATTGGTAATCCTAATTCAATACGAAGATCCACTTTATTTAAATTAACTAAATCTCCCATAATTACCCCATTATGTACTAATTTGGCAAATGGGATTTTTTCTTGCATTTCTTTTGATGGGACGGTTATCACTATTCGAGATTCTTTTATTATTCGTCTTTTCTCCTGCCACATAACGGCAGTATTGTCCCACAAAAAATTTTGGTATGTCGCTAAATTGGGACAATTACCACATCCAGTTTTATATCTTTTACAATTCATTGGAGTGGCACAGTGGCCGGTATATGGCCACCAGTCATGCCATGTCCACACCACCTTTTTATTTTTCGATAGTTCAATTAAATTATCCAATCTAAAATAATTGCCATGCAAATTATGACAATGAATTACTTCAGCCCACTTGACCCATGGGTGATTAATTATTTCCTTACTTGCACCAAACTCAATGTCATTAGCCAAAATTGCATCCCGCCAGTTACCGACCACAATCGGTATATCGCGACCGGAAATTTTTCTCAAAGCACCACCGATCAAATCATCATTTAATTCGGCCACATTATCACCATCAGTAAATTTTCGTCTAACTAAACACCTAACTTCATGGCCATTTTTGCGTAAACCATTCGCTAAATTCTGCATCACTTGTGCCGCCCCACCATATTTGTCAGTTTTATTGATCATTAATATTTTCATATTTTCCAACTCAAAAACAAACCATAAACAAAATTTATAAAATCACGAACAATAATATCGTATCTTCGAGGTAAGCGACAACGAATTTTGTAATCCTCAATTGTCGTTGCCCAAACGTTCGAACTAGTTAAACTTTTTTTATTTTTTCTAAACGACGATACTATCAGCGGAAACTTTACAGCAGTAATTTTTTTTGACATTCTTAACCACAAGTCGTAATCCATTGCGTAGGTAAACTTACCAAAACCATGACTTTGAACTAATAATTTGTGGTCAACGAATACCGTGGGGTGGGGGATATAATTTTCTCTTTTTAATCGTTCGTAGTTGAATTCCGGTGGATCAATCGTTAATAAATTTTTTCCCAACTCATTAATAATATTTAATTTTCCATATACCCAAGGCGGATCTCTATTCTGCTTCAATAAAATATTGATATCGGCTAGAACATTATTACCATAAAATTTGTCATCGGCATGCAAAAAACAAACATATTTTCCCGAAGCCTTAGTCAACCCAAAATTCATCGCCAATGCTACCCCGTGTGGTTTCTGAAAATATATCTTAACTTTTTTGTTTTTCAATTTATAGGCTAAAATTTTATGTAGCGTTCCATCTGTCGAGCCCGCATCAATAAAAATGTGTTCATAGTTTCTAAAGCTCTGTTTCGACACACTCGCGATTAATTCCTCGATAAAATCAGCGTTATTTTTCGTACAAGTGATTATTGAGAACCTAATTTTAGACATTTGTTTCTGTGAACTTTAACAATCTATCAAATACTATTACTGGTAGCCAGTCATTTATTTTTTGGGTTTTCCTTAAGTACCAATGAATTACTTTTAACCATTTATTTCTTGGATCAATTAAATGATTGGTCGTCATAAACATATTGTCCCATATATCAATCTTGGCAAACTTGTTAATCCCATATTGGTTAATCATCTTTACCACATCCTTATCCCACCAATATAATTGATTCTGCTTCATTTGATTGATATCAACCCCGTTTTTTTGATAACCCGAATACCAAACTGCAGGAATATCCAATAATTTATTACTCTTAATCCCATACATATGATGGTATTGACGATAAATATCCACCATACTTTTCTGTGGGTTATTAATTACTTCCCAACTTTGGTACCAACGGTGTTTACTTTCCATCCGATTCCAGTCTGCATACTGATAGTGCATTACTACTAAATCAGATTTATACACTCCCGATTTATCAGTCATCGGGACACGAACACTATGAATTATTCTGCCGATATGGATTCCGCCATCATCAACATAACCAAAAGGCATATTATCTGACGAATACCAAAACCGTTGACCATTTAGCTTAATATTGGCCCATTTAAATTTTACGACTGTCCCTTTAGGTAATTTACCAATTTTATGCAATTCCGACTTAAAATCATTTGACATTGACAAAAATTCGTCCGCATCTAATGCAAATAACAAATGTTTCAGTTTAGGTTGTATTTTTCTAGATTCATCAATTAACATTTTTTGCCGTTCTGGTTCATTAAAAATCAAACTATTATTATGAATCACTTTTACTTTTTTATATTTTTTGCAAATTTTCAGAGTTGCATCTGTTGACCCTTGATCCGCCACGATAATTACATCCGCCCATAAACTTGCCGCCTTCAAAAAACTTTCGATTATCCACTCTTCATTTTTAGTCGGAGTTAAGCAAAACACTACTTGTTTATTTTGCATATTTTTCATGTTTTTTTGCCCAATAATTTGCTGATATTAAGATTATATTTAAATTTGAAATGGTACCAAAATATAACCTTGATCCACCAGTCTGCTTTTGCCTCACTCTGATAATTAAATTGTTCTGACTCAATTCTACCCTTTCGTTTCAAGATATTTACTACATCATTTGACAACTTTTGTTTATAATGTTTATACCATTCCTCCACCTCTTTTTGCTTATTCTTCAACAAAAGTTCATCCTTCATCAAAAATAATACTTTTCTCTTGGCGTCATCCCAATTATCGCCCAAAATAAACGGATAATCACCAAAAATATACCGGTAGTAATCGAGATTGTAAAACTTAATTACCACTGGTATACAACCACTCTCCAATGCTTCCATTATTCTGAAACTATCAGGATTTACATTTCCAAAAGGACATAACACAAAAATTGTTTGTTTATATATTTTTTTCACCGACTCAACTGAAAGATTATCCTTTGAGTTCCAACCATTGGTAAAGTGCAAGTAATTAGGTTTTACCCCTTCAAAAGTGTTGACCATTATTTGTCTATGGCTTTTAGTTTGACCGATAAAGGTCCACCTATATTTTTTTCTTTTCCCAAAAACAGAATCTTTTTCTAAATACCCACTTTGAAAACCTAATGGTAGTGTAAAGATGTTTTTATTGCTTAATAATGGATTGAAATATGTCCTTAATATAATATTCTTGGCGCCTATACCATTATAATTTTCTCTAAGTGCTTCGTCGGACAAATGTAGGACATCTTGTGATATTACCTTGCTATCTAAATCACCGGAATATATTACCAAATTAGGTTTAGTTTTTTTAAACAGTATTTTCTCAATATATTCCTTTTCAAAATCTGTTTCTTCTCCAGGGTTTGTAAACCATTTCATTTTACTTTTTCTTATAAACTTGATAATTATTTATCTGTGCAACAGCAACGTATTTATCCTTTAATAAAATCATCAAAGATTTATTGATTAAATTAGTATCCATACTCTGGTTATAAAACAGATCACTATTTAAAATTACAAAATCAGGTTCTTTTTGATTCAATGTTGAAATTTCGGCAGTTACTTGGTTTATATTTAAATAACCATTCGTTGTAAGTGGTACTGGATAAATGTATTTTCCAACTGTTTTCGCCCCCAAAAAATAATTTAGATGAGGCCAGTCATTAAATGTATAGATAGTTTGTCCACCCACATATCCGTTTTTCAATAAGATGTCACCTAAAACTTCATATTTATTCTCAGTATTATCTCTAGTTTGCAAAAACGATTGGCTGTATATTAGCGGTGATAAAATTAACAACCCCAAAATTGATATCAAATAAAAGTTCAAAATTGTATTATCTCGATAGATTTTTTCAAGCGACAATAGTGACAAATAACTTAACGGAACCAGCGACACAATTAAATAATGATTATAAAAATGTCCCGTCATCACAATTTGGACCAATTCTAAAGCAATCCATAAACTGCAAATTACCACAGTCTTTTGTTTATATTTCAACAAAACCGCATACAATCCCAAAAGTAATAGCAAAGGATACTTTAATAAAAAAAGTGAGTTATAAGCCTCACGTAAGTACGCTACCACCGATAATTTATTTGTTACATAAAACTTACTGAAAGCTATAGTCTGTGACCAAAAATCGCCCACAGTACTAAAATGTACTAAATAGATTATTAACGGTAAACTCATTAATATTGCCCCTAAGAAAATGTTAATTATCGCATGAAAGCCATATCTCTTATATGCTAACCCACCTAAAATAGCGCTAATTATTCCCAGTACTAAAGATGTTTGTTTGGTCATCATCGCCATCGCACATGACATACCCAACCCAATATAGGCAGTAACATTTAGCTTCTCCTGATTGACCATAAAATACAAAGTTATTAGGGCCGGTAATAATAGGTAAGTTTCAATCATTCCTGCCGTTCCCGAAACAACCATTGATGAAATATACGTTGCAAAAATAGCCGTGCCAATAAAGACGATATCACTTTTAAATTTAACTTTAACAATTCGCCAAAAAAGACAACTAATTCCCAACAGATATGTTATTTCAAAGATTGAAATTGATCTAAAATTGTTACCAAAAAGAAAGTATGACAGAGCAAAAACAAAATAAATCACTGGAGGTTTATTATCCCAAAAATCACGATAAAGTACCTTGCCATTTACCAGTCCTTGTCCAATAACTCCAAAAACTGAGGCATCATTTATGACCCACTTGTCAATAAAAAATATTCTTAAGCTCAGGACAACTCCTAAAATTACCACTACTTTTATCACCCCACTAACTCTTATCATTGCGTCGAGCCACAACATGTATTTGATCACACCACCTAGGAATCAACTCGGTTATTAGGGATAATGGACTATTACTATAGTCAAGAGTTGAATATCTAATTTCAACTAATTTATAACCATATTTGTTCAATAATTTTTCAATCGACATTTCAGTAAAATGCCAAAAATGTTGTTCCGGAACCCAGGCATACCATCTTGATTTAAATAGACTTGGAATCAAACCCAAATAATTAGTCTGGGTTAAAAACAATAATCCATTCTTATTTGTATGCTTTCTAATTTCCTTCAAAAATCGATCAAGATTCTCAACATGTTCCATCACTTGGCACAACAACACTCCATCATATTTTTGGATATCATTTCGTATCGGGAAATAACCGTTTATAACCTCCAGACCATTATCTTTTGCTGTCAAGGCCGCCGACTTGCTCGGCTCTATTCCCTTTGCTTTGTAACCATTTTTACCTAGTTCGATTAACGTTAATCCCGCACCACAACCGATTTCCAAAATAGTACTTCCATTTTTTAAATATTTATTTACTTGCGAAATTTGTAACTCAACACTCTTACGCCACTGACGG
>CAIKAI010000154.1 GCA_903825325.1 Candidatus Shapirobacteria bacterium
ATAAATATTTTAGCGTTAAAAAGTGAATTGGCAGATTAAGCAGGACGTACGTTAAGGCTGATATCGAAAAATGATGCCAGAAAAATATAAAAGTAAAAGAGCAGATGAAAAACAGAACAGAAAAAATCGGAAAGTTTAGATTTAAGATGAATTTTAGTCTTGATTCCGGCACATGCCGAGTGAGCGAAGCGACTCATCCTCTTGGCTTGAATGAGCTGTCTCATCGTGCTGGTTCTGTGCCGAAAGTCAGCCGTTCTGTGATTTTTGGACTGTCCATGTCACCTGCCGCTCGCTACGCCACCTTTTTGACTACGACTAAGGTCTCAATGACAAAACATCCGGAGCAAAAGCCAGATGCAGTAATAAAACCAATTTCAATTTTTGTCAATTTTAAAGCAGGATACATAATGGGAATAATTGAAAATTAGTGAATTGTCAGTGCTAACCGTCAGAAACCAGGAACCATTATGAAAGGAAAAAGAAAAACTTGAAGAACGAATTAGACAGTCCTGAAAAAATATGGGATTTTTTTCAGCAAAAGTAATTTTTGAAACTAAACTATTAGCGACCGTCCTGGTTACATTAGCATGTTGTTTAGCGATACTTAAACACGATAGATGTACTGTTACAACAATCAACGTAAAGATAAAATCATGAATCACAAAATTTATTTATGTCATATATTATTTCTCTGTATTTTGGGTCAATTATATGCCAAAACCATAGATATGGTACAAGAACAAAATGCAGTAACTATTCCACGTCAACAAACACAAGAATTTCAATTTAGTACTGTTCCGCAGGCCAATACTACCGTTTTATTAAAAATCAAAAGTAGGATGAACCTTCCAGCGTTGAGCGGTTCTCTGTTTTTTATGAAGCTCACGCTAAATGGCTATGATATAAAACCTTACAAAGGCCGAACAGGCAATCGCTTAGTAAATAAACCTCTAATTTCGCCAATACTGCCACAATCAGATGGCCTTTGGTATGATACAGACAAATGGAGAGTTCTTTATTCTCCCGATTTTAAGGCAGCTCATACTCAGAAATACTATGTTGATGATCCTTATCTTTATGTTTTAGACATAACTGACCTATGTAATCCAATAGCAGAAAATCGCTTAGAAATCACGAATACAGTAACCTTGACATGGATTCAATCACACAACGCATTTCTTGAATTATTACCTCCAGATACATTAGATTTAGTCATTGGATTATTGCAAATTGAGACAAAACCTGTTTCTAGTCCATTGATGACAGCGACAGAAAAATCTGCGGCTAAAATTATTAATCGCGGTGAACCTGCTGCCGGGCCAGCGACTTATCAAGGCGAAATTCTTTCCGGCGGAGGATTTGCCCTGCACATAGGGAAAAATATTTATAGTTTCAACAGTAACTTTTCTTACCCCAACGCTGGTTTTAATAAATTAGTTGCTGGCGAAAAAGATACTGCTGGCGAAAAAGACTGGAAAGTTTCAATCGACAAAAATAATGTTATAGCAACAGGCAAAGAATACAAGATTGAGCGAGAAATAAATTTCGGAAAGCATGTAACAATTAGAGATACTATAACTAACTTGAATGAGCAAGCCCCCCTGGGAATATTGGTACGAAACGAATTAAATATACCATTTGTTGAAAATATACAAATTCGATTAGCTGGAAGTTCAGATCCTGCTCGTTACGAATATTATTCTCCCGGAAATCCAAGTGTACATTTGGTGACGGCTGATGGCGGACTAGGGATAATCGCTGAAGACGATGTATTTCGTTATCAGTCAAAACTATATATTAAAGCCAAAGAGAAAACAAATAGTTTTTTTGCTGGTATACGCACAGATATGTTGAGATTAGCACCCCGCGAAAGCTATACACTTGAATGGTCGGTTTATCCAGTAGCAGGGCCGGATTATTATGATTTCATCAATCTTGTTCGGGAAGATTGGGGCGCAAACTATACTGCTCTTGGCCCGTGGCGCTGGGGAGTGCAATTCATCGACAAACTTAATGATCAAAAATTAGGTGCCTTATTTAAACAACAGGGAATTAACTATTTTATTTTTATTGATCGAATTGAATGGCTCCCAAATCCAAGCGGAAGCCAAAGAATCGCATATGGTACTGATGTTTTTAATCCATATTGGAATTACCTAAAAGAAAAAGACGCCATCTTCATCAAGCGTCTCAATCAAGTATCGCCAAATACGAAGATTTTGGGCTATTTTCACATGCTTAGAGAAACCGCAGATGACACTTTAGCTAGATTTAAGGACAGTTTGGTGTTGGATGCAAAAGGCAAGCCAATTATTACAATGTGGAAAAATACTGGGGCGACAAATCCCTCCTATCTCATGGTACCTACACTTGATAATAGTTTTGGCAAAGCCATATATGAGACAGCAAAGCAATACATCAATGATTTAGGTGTTGGCATTTACAATGATGAAGCAGAGAACATTGCGTTCAATCAAATGTTACTTAGTTACAGCAATTTTGATGGTCATACTTGCTTTATTAACCCCAAAACATTCACCATTGAGCGAGAAGTTGGTATTATACCTTTAGCAAGTAAACCATTTAGAGATAAATTGGTAAAAATGATCCAAGCGAGCGGTAAACCATTGCTAGTCAATGGACCAACGGGAAGCAAGCAAACACTAAAGGATAAAGTCCAACGAATGGTCGAGGTTCAGCATAACGACTATTACGCTTTTGAGGGTAATTTACAAACCCCTCTAGGATATATGAGTCAGCGTTGTACCTGGAAAGATTTTTTACGGGCATTTGATATGGCTACTTTGCCGGCAGATTGCTTTAAAACAGAGTTGGATCACGATATATCACCCTATTTATTTCCATTTACAACATTGGAAATACACACGGGCTATATGCTAGCAAAAGAACGAATAGTCGTCACACATTCTGGTAATTATGGCTGGGTTAATCAACGAGATTTAGTTAAAGTTCTCCATTTTGATACCAATGGAAAACTGACGAATAAAGATTTTATAACTACTATTAATTCTGAGAGTCGGACAAAAGTAGAACTGGCGGAACATGAGGCGGTTGTTTTAGTGCGTATTCCAGTAAGCCTTATTTTTGATGATAAAGACAAGAATATTGACAATTGGGAAGCTCAAGTCAGCAAAGTAAAGTATAGTGAAGCCGGGATTAAATTGAATTTAAAGACTTCGCTTGGTGGTATACTAAAAGTGTTGACCGGTAAATTTAACATCAATAACAATATTGATATAAATGTTGAGATGAATGGTAACTCATATACTATTAAATCACAAAATGATTGTGTTTCGATTAAAATACCCAAAGGATTTAATGGCGAGATTTGGTTGAAAAAGTAATCAGATACTTCCGGCGCAATACAGGGGAATGCCGTTCCGGTCGCTGAATGACCTGTCTCTGCCGAAGCAGGTAATTTTTTGATATTTTTGGATATAAAGCATTTATGCCCAATACTTTGAACTATTTATTGTTGACAAAATCGCTATATATGGATGACCAATTGAAAATTGAAAGTTATAAATTTTCTTGAATTTCGTGTTTTTCGTGGTTAAGGTGTATTTGGGTTGCGGCTGTGCCTTTGTGGTTACAATCATTCAAAACATGCATAATTAGC
>CAIKAI010000155.1 GCA_903825325.1 Candidatus Shapirobacteria bacterium
TAATACCTTTTACGTTTTCAAATACAAAGCACTTTGGCTTCAGTGCGCCGACCAATCTTACATAACTCTCAAACAAAGTATTTCTGGGGTCGGCTGAATTCTTGTCGCCCATAACAGAGAAACCTTGGCAAGGAGGTCCGCCAATAAAAATATCAGGTCTCACTCCCCCTGTAGCAGCAAGTATTTCATCGGGTTCGATTTGACGTATATCTTTACAAATAAACGGCACCTTGGGGAAGTTTCTCGCCATTGTTTTAGCGCTCTCCTCCCAAATATCAGAAGCGCCAATAACTTTAAAACCAGCCTCCTCAAATCCAATATCCAAACCTCCAGCGCCAGTAAATAGGCTAAATACAGATGGTTTTTTTTGTACTGTTTTATGGGACATTTTTATAGTTGGCAATTAAGTTGTTTTTTAATTCTAATGGTCTAGAGGCTCATTAAATGAGCTTCTTATCTAAGTCTCGTGAATGCTTAATAAATGAATGATTTTGCTAACTGGCTATACTAAACTAAAGGCACCCATATCCTTATATCAGGGTAGGCATCATAAGAGTCCAAAATGACCGTATACCATCATAGATCAGCTGACTACGTTGCTAAACATGTTCTCCAAAAATGGAGAAGCGGCCTTTGGCTCAATAACTATATTTCCCCTGAGGTCACCTTGGCCCAGAGCCCGGCCGACTTTCCTAGCCCGGATTCGGATTTTCAAGATTTTTCCAAAAAAACACGGGTGTCTTTTGAGTTCAAACCCTATACAGAAACCAAAAGAGGGATGATGACGGGACTTGGCCAAGCCATCGCCTACCTTAGAAAAGCAAACGCCTCATACCTCGTCTCACCATCGAGAATTGATGACTTTGATATGGAGGATTTTCTCAAAACAACCTTCGAAACATTTATCAAGGGCAAGCTCCCCGTTGGACTAATAATTTACGATG
Organism: Candidatus Shapirobacteria bacterium; assembly: GCA_903825325.1. Classification (GTDB taxonomy): domain Bacteria; phylum Patescibacteriota; class Microgenomatia; order UBA12405; family UBA12405; genus UBA2283. Next base: position 945 of record CAIKAI010000155.1, read on the forward strand.
GCGACAACTTATCTAATATTCGACTAAGTTGCGATATTGAGGAATCATCAGAGACCCAAAGAAGGGAATTACAGCTAACGGATGAACCCTACTGGGGGTGGTGGAGAGATGCACCCCCTGACCTGATACTAAAAATGGGTCTATCAGCGCAACAAACTGGGTCTAGTCATGAAAGATCAAAGAATGTCTGGAATTACTTCTGGGATAACTACTTCGCCCTTCCTGACACAAGAACAACATTGGATGATGTCGAATCTAATGTTTTCATGTTTGATATGACCACAAAAATGGTGCCCTTCTCATCCCTAAAAAAGACTTTAAGGGGGGCTGTTGAATTAGGGTTAATGACTAAAGAAGCAGCTCTTGAAACTCTTAAAGAAAAAGGCTGGGGACAAGGTTACACCGAAAATAATTATCAAAATTATAAGAAAAACTTTACCATTCCAATGGATCATATTAATTTATGGGATGAGAATAAAGAGCTGACTCCACTTGGAGAAAAATTTGTAAATAGAAATAAGGATCAGCACAATAACCTAGTGGATGAATTTGCCCAAATTATGCTGGTCGAGGGCAAGCACGAAAACTTGATTATTGATATTGAAAATATATCTAAAGGCCTGAAAGATATCACCGATCAAACCAAATACCTTAATGATATTAAGGATCACCTAGACAAACTTGGGTACATTGCAAAAAACCCTAATAAA
>CAIKAI010000156.1 GCA_903825325.1 Candidatus Shapirobacteria bacterium
TTAAATATGTTTTTATATAATTCGCAAGTTCAAAAAAAGATATAAAAATAACCAGAATAATAATATATTTTTGAAAATGGAACTTAAGAGAAAAGAGACCATGACTTATTAACAAAAAAAATATTGGAAGTGCAGTGGTAGCGCGAATAGAGGGAAAATCACCAGTGGTAAGCGCTGCCGGTAGTAAACAAACCGCAAATAAAATTAATGAGAATAGATATTTAACGTCGTATCGGGATTTTATGAGAAATTGAATTAGTCCCAAATAGAAAAATGGCAAAAAAATGATAAAAATTAAGCCGGTGTTTGGTGGGTTGAATTGATAGTCTTGAGAACCCTTAAAAAAAATAGCTGTAGGTTCAAGTAAACTATAATAATTTCCGACTATAGATTGAAGAAAGTAGATTGGTTTATTATTGATAGCTAAGTTGAAAATTTTGGGGCCGGTAAACAAACGACGTTTTTCGTTAATTAGATTAATAGAGTTGGGGTTAATAATGCCGATCCAGCGATTGCGTGCAGTTGATTCTGGCGAAAATAAATTTAATATGTTGGGAATAACTAAAATAGCTAAAATAAGTGAGGTAAAAAGTAAAATGTTGCGGTGGGTAGCGAATACTTTTTTGATGACCGGAAAATAGAAAAATACTAATATAGGAATAAGAAGAGGGACGATTATTCGAGTGTTGTGATAGGCATACATCGAAATACCAAAACAGATGGCGGAAATTATAAGTTTATATGGTTTCTTTAAGCCAACAAGAAAAAAATATAAACCGGCCAAAAGCATTGTTTGCGATAAATCAGATTGAAAAACACCCCGACTGGGGAAAACTGTCCAAGGCGAAATAGCTGCTAAAAAGGCACTAAATAGGGCAATTGACTCGGAATTAAATAGAACATTAACAAATAAATATAAAAGATAAACAAAGGCAAATCCGGCAATAGCTGATGGCAGGCGGACACTGAGGGCATTGAGGCCGAGAACTTTGATAAATGGGATAGTGAAATAAAGGTTGGCAGTGGTAGGATAGTCACCGTAGGCTCGGAAATTGAATAGGGGAAACTTTACTCCCCATTGGTCCTGACCGGTTTTCATAATAGAGTAGGCGTTATACCCATGGGAGATTTCATCCCAATTTAGACTAGCGGGAAGATTACCTAACTGCCAAAAACGGAGAAATCCGGCAAGAATTAGGATTAAAACTAAAATTAGGTTATGAATTTTTTTCACGATATATTTTGATTATATAGAGACAAAGACCAATTAGAGTAAGAAGGTTGGCAAAGGTACGTAGCGGGGTGTCGACAAAACGAAAGGTATAAAAATAATCGCCTTTGGGAAGGGTTAATTGCAATTGGCCAAATTGCGGATTGATGGTGAATGAATCTGGTTGACCATTTAGGAAGAGTTGCCAATTGGGGAAATAGGTTTGGGGAAATATGATTGTAGCGGTGGGTGAAGTTACAAAAACCTGTCCGGACATAAGATGACTATTTTTGGTAAATTTAATATTGTTAATATTGCCGTTGGAAGCAATTGGTTGAAGATTAGCAAATTCTTGTGGGAATTGAGTCGTGTTTTTGGGCCAATAATCCATTAATCCGGCACCGCTTTGACGAAGAACTTCAGACGGTGATAACTTTTGTGAATCAGTTAAATTGGGATACCAAATATCCTCGTGAAAGTAGGAAAAATTAATTATTAATGAAACAACAATCAACGTAATTACAATATATTTAATATATTTTGGTTTGAATAGTTGAATAACATACCCTGCGGTGAAGCAAAGACAAAGTGTGGCTGGGCCTAGAAAGCGCCAGGGAAATTGATAGTATTGCAGAAGAGGCAGATGACTCCAGAGAAATGTTGATTTATTGTGGGTTAAAAAAAGAAATATCAGACTTGAAAGAAAGAAAAAGAATAGATTTTTGTTGAATATTTTATTAATAATAAAAAATATCATGGTAATAAGCGGTATTATCCAGATTAAATATCCAATTTGAAATGACATACCATCGAGGTTACCCCATTGAGATGCTCCGTAACCCCAAAAAGGGGAAATAAATAGTTGAGGAAGAGTTACAAAATGGTTAATATACGAAAAATAACCTTGAGTCATGGTGTTAACAGTGACGAGATTTTTCTCGAAGAAAGCGGGAATAATAAAGAAGCTGGAAATTAGAAGGGGTAGAAGAGTATTTTTGATGAGGAAGGTAGTTTTTCGGTTGATTGTTGCAAATGCCAATAATAATGGCAAAAAATAGAGAGTGGTTAAA
>CAIKAI010000157.1 GCA_903825325.1 Candidatus Shapirobacteria bacterium
AAATTTAAATAAATTTAAATTATGGAATTTACCCGTCGAAAAATCAAAATGCCTCAATCTTTAGGGGAGATACTGAAAAACGCGCGAACCAAAAAAGAAGTAACTTTAGATCAGGCTGAAGAGGAAACTAAGGTTAGAGCCAGGTATTTATCGGCTTTGGAAGAAGGCCGTTACGAAATGCTGCCGGCTTCGGTTTACGCTACTGGATTTTTGGCTAAATACGCCGATTTTCTAGGGCTAGAAAAAGGTTCTTTAATTGAACAATTTTCCGTTGAGCGTGGCGTTGGTGGTTACGATCATACTAAAACAATGTCTTCGCATGGAAATTTTTCCGATGGAAAAATTATGGTTCAGCGGCGAATCCGTGAACCATTATTTTCAGTTACTCCGCGTTTTATATTAATCGCTGGTATTATAGTCGCGCTAGTTGCAGTTTTAAGTTATATTACGTATAGTGTGCATCAATTTACTTCACCACCGAATTTAGTTATTTTAGCGCCTGTGTCAAATCAGACCATCGCTCAAAATACCACTCATATTATTGGTAAAACAGATGAAGAAGTGACACTGACAATCAATGGCGAGAATGTCGTAACTGATAATAATGGCAATTTTAATCAGTTAGTGACGCTTCACGCGGGGTTAAATTCTTTTGAAGTTACCTCTATTAATGGACTAAAGAAGCAAAATACTAAATTAATTAAGGTCCTGGCGAATATTCCCGAAGTGGTTATGCCGGTGACTACTGGCACAACAGCAGTTATGCCGGTGACTACTGGCACAACAGCAGTTATGCCGGTGACGGTTGTAGCCCCAGTAACCACTGGTACAAGTTCCGGCGCGGTGGTTGGTAGCGATCCAGCTAAAACATTATCGGGGCCAAGCCAAACAGGATCGAGTATTAAGGCTGTTACGACTGGTCAATCGATACCGAGTAGCAGTTCTCCAGTGATACCGCCCAAAGCCGCACCCACAAAAACTACGAATTAATCCGATGGCGTCGCTATGAATCAGTTTTTCTTTGTTATTGCGAACAGTAGTGAAGCAATCTGTCGATGGTGGATCGCCACGGCGACACCATGCCTCGCGATGACAACCAGTTACGTGAAAGAACAGAATAGTTACATGTTTGAATGTTTTAATAATTGAATTATTATAAAAGTATTAAAAGAAAGGATAAAAATGGCGAAAAATTCTGAAGATAAAATTCATTTACCGAAAAAGGAAACAGAGGAAACAGCAAAGAAAGAGGCCCTGGAAATGGCTTTTAGTCAGATTGAACGACAGTTTGGCTCAGGCGCGATTATGCGTTTTGGTGATAAGGAGCGTTTAAAGATTGATGCGATTTCGACTGGTTCAATTTCGCTTGATATTGCTCTGGGTATTGGCGGTTTCCCGCGCGGCCGAATTATTGAAATTTTTGGACCTGAATCAAGCGGTAAAACCACTTTGGCACTACACGTCATCGCCGAAGCTCAAAAAAAAGGTGGTATTGGTGCGTTTATTGATGCAGAACATGCTTTTGACCCTGAATATGCAGCTAATATTGGCATTAATGTCGATGAACTACTGATTTCTCAACCAGATACAGGTGAGCAAGCTTTGGAAATTTGCGAGACTTTGGTTAGATCTAACGCTATAGATGTGATTGTGGTTGACTCAGTCGCGGCATTGGTACCACGAAGCGAAATTGAAGGTGAAATGGGTGATTCTCAAATGGGTGTTCAAGCACGGCTTATGAGTCAAGCTTTGAGAAAATTAACCGGCGCGATTTCAAAATCCAAAACCATCGTGATTTTTATTAACCAGAT
>CAIKAI010000158.1 GCA_903825325.1 Candidatus Shapirobacteria bacterium
ATATTCTCAAGTCCCTCTTGTCAAAGAGGGATTTAGGGAGATTTATGCGAGTGAAATTAAATATTTAACAATTTCTTTTGGTACATCAATTCCTGTCGCTTTCATAAAACCCTTAAACTGTGGACCTTTATTTACTTCCCAAATCACCGGTTTTTTCAAATCAAAGTCTCTAAATGCCACATCTACTCCCGCTACTGCCAATCCGCAAGCATTCGCTGCTTTCACCGCCAATTGTTTTACCTCTTCTGGCAAATCCGCCACCTCCACTTCCCCTCCCATCGAATAGTTATTTCTAAATTCACTCTTGTCTTGAGATGATCTTTTCATCACTCCCAACACTTTATTTCCTAAAACCAGCACTCTAAAATCACCATCGTTTGGAATATATTCCTGCAACATATATCTTTTCCCCTCTTCAGTTTCCGATTTTCGCAAATCCCTCACCAATTTTTCCAGTTCTTCCAAATTATCTGCTTTAAACACTCTCGTCCCCCGATCTCCCCCACTTCCTTTTACGATTACTGGAAATTCAAAGTAGGGGTTTGGCTCGCCCAAACCCGATTTCATTGTTTCATATAAAAACCACAAACTCCCATATATTGTTTTAGGTACATCTATTCCTACCTTCTTTAAGGCCAACATTTGATATGCCTTGCACGCCATGCTCGGCTTTCCATTCAATATAATTGGGTCAACAATCACTGGTTTGGGATTTAGATTTTGGGCTTTTAGACTTTCCACAATGAGGTCCACTTCTTCCCAATGTTTTCCAGTCGTTCTAAAAAATAGCACATCATAGTCATTTATCTGCAACCATCCCTCGTTTTTTACTTTATTTTCCGAACCATCGCTTAAATTCCCTCGTATTTTGACTCTCAGTTCTTCGGTATCAAAACACACCCGGTTATACGACACCAAATCCAACCGCACCCCCAACTTTTTCGCCGCCTTTTTTAACAATACCAAATGCTGGCTAATCTTCCCTCCAAAAAATAATGCAATCTTTACGTCATTTTTCATATATTCTTTAATTTCTTAACTTGAGTAGTATTGCCCTTTTCAAGGGAAATGTCAGCTTTAGCTGACAAAGGGTTTTTGATTGCCGAAATTAAAAACCCTTCTAAATCTTTTCTCCCCAGCAAGAATTTAGTCCGCAGTTTATCTCTGTCAGCCACATTCACCGCTGTCATTACCTTCTTCCCATTTAACCAAAAGGTCACTCCCACTACAGGTCGATCCTTATGCTTTCCCAATGACGATCGGTAGTGTCTATAGTACAATACTCGACTCTCATTCAACAACCCGAGTTTTTCCGCCAAAATACGATCGATTGAGCTCCTAAATGCTCCCGTATCAATTTTAGCTCGAACTTCGACTACCCGATGTTTTCCCAATCTCAACACCGGGCTTTTCTGTAAATCAGGTTTATAACCTTTAGGAATTTTTACCCTAATCACTTCCAGCGGTTGAACGGTTCTCATTCTTTCTTTCTGTTCCACCTTTTCAAAAAAGCTCTCTCCATATATATATTTCGCCAAAGTCACCGCATGATCTGTACTTCTTACCTCTATATCCTCCACCTTTTCCATCCTTTGTCTTAAGCCGGCTTTATTACAAATCTGAATCGATAATCCTGGTCGAGCATTAACTTCCAACACCACCGGCCCTTTTTCCTTATCCAACACCACATCCACTCCCAAAAATCCTAACCCTGGGATTGCTTTTTGACTGTTTACTGCTGCTTCCAAAATCTCTCGCCACATCGGAATCCTTATCCCATTTACTTTAATTAGTTTTTTCTTGCCTGAATCATAAATTCTACTGATTTCATCGCCTTTTCCTTCAATTCCAAAGGTAGTAATCCCCGTCGCCAAGTCCACTCCCAGTCCGATCGCCCCTTGCTGCAGATTTGCCTTTCCTCCACTTTTCTCTGTCGGGATCCTCAGCATCGCCATTACCGGAATTTTATTATAAACAATTACTCGTATATCTGGAGTTCCGGTTTTAGTAATTGCCAAAAACATCGGATGAATCTTAATTCTTTCCTCCACAATCACTGAATCAGGCATCCCATGCAAACTATATTTCCCAGCCAAAATCTCCAAACAATGCATTTCTCAGAATG
>CAIKAI010000159.1 GCA_903825325.1 Candidatus Shapirobacteria bacterium
AGATTATTTAACTTGCATTATTTTTCGGTTCATGTTTTTATAAATATATGTATAATAAAATTTCAAAATTACATTACAAAGGGCTAAGGCATTTGCTGGCATTACCGTTTATCTGGGGTATTTCTATCCCTATGGTCGTTTTAGATTTATTCTTGGAAATTTACCATCACGTAGCCTTTCCTCTTTATGGTATTCCCATTAACAAAAGAAGTGATTATATTAGAATTGATCGGCAGAAGCTTTCTTATTTGTCGGGTATGGATAAGCTTAGTTGTATGTATTGTGGTTATGCTAATGGTTTTGCTGCTTATACGGTTAAAATTGCCGGAGATACGGAAAAATATTGGTGTGGGATTAAGCACTCGGAGGGCAAAGGATTTGTGCCTCAACCACATCAAAAAGATTTTTTGCCTTATGGTGACAAAAAAGCTTATGAAGAGTTCGTGAGCCGAAAGTAGAACTTTTTAGATTTTACCTAAATCTAAAACATCATCGAATTTAATTTGACTGACAAAATCAGGCATATGGCTCACCATAATCATAGCACCTTGGTACTCGTTGATGGCTTTAGCCATGATAGGCAAGTGGCGAAAGTTTATATGGTTAGTTGGTTCATCTAAAATTAAAAGTCCTGGTTGCATAATCACTAACCGTGCCAAGCTTAGTAGTCCTTTTTGGCCTTCAGAGAGTTCGCTAATTTTGCGACCCATCAAATCGCCAGTGATTAAAAAACCGGCCGCAATCGAGCGCATATCATTAATATCAGTGCCTTCGATTAAGACATTGGAAAGAGAATCAAAAACAGTTTGGTCAAAATTAAGATTTGAAAAATCTTGGCTGTAATAGCCAACTCTAACCTCATCTAAAATCTTAGCCTGCGGGTTACTGCCCGAGACGAGCGATCGTAAGAATGTGCTTTTGCCAACTCCATTGGGGCCGGTGACGAGCAAATGCATTTTTTTACGCATTATTTTATCTACTTTTTTAATAATCGGTTCATGGTTTCGAATGACTTTGATGCCATCAATAGTGACAATTGCTCCGGCGATGTCTTGAACCGGAATAATAAAATGTCGAATAGTTTTGTCTTCGCGGCGGACGTCAACCATATTTTCTTCCATATCTGACGCCTCGTCTTTGAGTTTTTTGGCCAGTTGACGCATACGTCCACCCTTATTGGCGAAAAAGTTAACTTTTTCTTTGCGATCAATGATCGAACGTTTTAGCTGGGCATTTTTTCTTTGTTCTCGTTCGACTCGTTTGGAAATTTCTTCCACCACTGAATAATAATCGCCGACATAGGTCTCGATTTTATGAGTAAAATTATCCAAGTAAATAACACCTTCGGTAAAACAATTTAAAAAGTCAGCATCGTGGGAAATAACAATGACAGTTTTAGGGTACATGACTAAAAATTCAATCAAGTGGTCAATCCCGGCTTGGTCCAAATTATTGGTCGGTTCATCTAAAAGTAAAATATCGGAGTTTTGAATTAAAGCGAAGGCGAGTAAAAGCCTAGCTTGTTGGCCACCGGAGAGAACGCCGACGAGTCTATCTGTTGGCACATCTAGATTGACAGCGGTCATGACTTTATAAATTTGGCTTTGTAAATCTTTTTGCGGCTCTTTAAAAGCTTTGGCAAAATAGTCGATGACGGTTAGGTTTAGATCTTCGCGGGCTACCACTTGCTGGGCGGTGGCAATAGTGGCGTGGTTAGTCACGGAAACTAAACCAGTTTTAGGCTTTAATTCGCTGGTGATTAATTTAAAAAGAGAACTCTTGCCGGCCCCGTTTTGACCCATTAAAGTGATTTTAGCGTTTTTATGTACGGCAAAACTGGCCTCGGCTAAAATAGGCTTATCGTGCATGTATTCAAAACTGACTTCATCAAATCGTAAAATTACTTCATCATTCATAAAGTTACCTGATTAAAAAAAGGCGTAGTTACGCCACTAATTTAACTTAATTGTACCATTTTTTGCGTTAAAAGTCCAGATTAATACTGTAATATGGTTCATCACAATTTAAAGAAGAACGGTTAAACCGTTCTTCTTTTATTTTTCTATATGAATTTTCATTTATTATCTGGCGCTTCTGGCGGGGCTTCCACGAAACGAAAATGGTTATGTAGGAAACTTATAAGCCAAATTAAGATAATTAGTCCCAATACTAATGGAATTACTATTATTAAAGGTATAGCCACAATAGTGACGGTCGCGGCTGTGGCCAACACGTTTTGTCCAAGCATAATCGAGGGTGTGGCTTTATAAATGCCGAAAGGATATTTATTTTCCCAATTTCCGACATAGTTTCGACCATCGGACGGGATGATTGTGTGCGTACCTAGGTCAACTAGTTTGGCTGTGCCGACCATATTTTGTAAAGAAACTTTGCCGCTTATGTCAAAGTGAACTGTGCCAGTATTTTGAGCTTTCATTGTGAATTGAACTGGTCCGCCCCAGAC
>CAIKAI010000160.1 GCA_903825325.1 Candidatus Shapirobacteria bacterium
ACATAAATTTAAGTTCTAAAATCAAAACCCGACTCTTTGAATATTTGAAAATCGAAGCGCCAGAATTGATCCCCGAATTTGAAAAGGCCGATACTCAGGCATATCGTGATCAATTAAATAAAGTTATTTTTGATTGTCTCCAAGGTCGCCATCTCAAACTCGGTCTCAACAAAATTATATACCACCACGATCTGAAGAAGAAGTAATAATCCTATTTCTCAAAAAACATTTTTAAACAACCCGAATCGTCAGTCCTAAATACCATCTGCCACATTGTTTTTAACCAATTACCGTTATTCACCGCCATCATTCGATGACCACAAACCGACTCACCTTTGATGGCATCTTTGCCCAGGGAGATCACTCGATCGTAATCAGCAATCGCTTTTTGTCTATCGATATTAAAATAATAGTTGTAAACATCTCCTCGATTGATTAATGCATGCGGATAATTAGGTCTCAGCTCAATTGCTTTATCAAAATTTACCAGCGCCTGTTGATATTGTTGCAATCTCATTTGTACATAGCCTAGGTTATTGTAAGCCTCAGCATAATTTGGCTTAATTTTAAGCGCCATGTTCAAGTCCTCAATCGCTTTGTCGCAACTTCCCGATTCATAGTCAACGTCGCCCAATGTTAACCAATCAGCTGCGGTTTTAAGTTCTGCCGGGAATTTCGTGATGATATTATGTTTTGTTTGGCAATAACGATCTTCTGTCGCTCCGATATATAATTTAAATCCGATTAATATTAATAAAATCATGATTGCCGAGCCAATTATCCAAATCCAATTTAATTTTTGTTTGCTATTTTTTTTCGCTATAACTAAGTATATCCCAATTTATACATAGCTTTCTCTGCTAGTGGTCATTCATAAATTAAAGTTTGTAATAAATTTATTTTTCCGGCGTATTACTTATTGTCGACTTAATAATTTAAATTTCTATGATCTTAAACAAAAAACTTGCCCTCTCATTTCTTATACTATCACTCGTTAGTTCATCACTTTCAGTTATTCCAGCTTTCGCAGTTACCCCAACTCCTCCTTTGACTAAAGCAGAAAGACAGCAACTAAATCTCCAACAACAAATGGACCGGATTCGTACTGCTGCCAACCACGAAATTGATGTTCGAGTCACGTCTCTTAACGATAAGATTGCCAAAGTCAAAGTCCTTAAGAATTTATCTGATGCCCAAAAAACTGACTTTACCTCTCAATTTCAAAGTCGTATTGACGCCCTGACTGCTCTCAAAACTAAAATTGGCGGCGACACTGATTTGATCACTCTTAAGGCCGACCGTAAATCAATTACTGCCGATTATCGGATTTTTGCCATCTTCGAACCTAGACTGATGATTGATGCTCAAGCTGATACGATCATTACTCGTGCCAACACCTTACTTTCTAAAACCACTAAGACTGACGCCCAGACAAAATTACATGATGCCATTACCCAGGCAAACGCCGCCATCGATAAAGTCGCTGGCCTGACTCCTGCCAGCTATCCCGCCACTCAAATACTTAAAGACGCTCGAGCTTTATTAAAAACGGCCAATACTGACATTGCCGCCGCCCGAAAAATTATTAATACCAAATAATTTTTCTAACCTTGCCTTAAAAGCGTCACGGTTAAACCCTTGACGCTTTTTTGTTAGACTAAAACTATATGAAACAAGCTCCTGGGGTTTTTTCTCAACGCGTTATCGAACTAGCACTTTCCATCCCGCCTGGTCGGGTTACCACCTATGGCTACCTCGCCGTCTCTGCTGGCGGCCATCCCATGCTCGCCCAAATGATTACCCACATTTTAAGCAAATCACCCGATGCCGACAAAGTTCCTTGGCATCGAATTGTCTATGCTGATGGTAAAGTATGGTTAAGTCCAAAATACGATAAAGTCCGTCGAGCCTTGTACAAAAAAGAGGGGATTAAGCTTGATAAAAACAATAAGATCATCGATTTTGACACCCTTTTTTTTGCTTTTTAACTGGTGTACAATCACCTCTTATGCTTGAAGTATGTCAAAAATGTAGTCTAACTGAAGCGGAAATTGCCAACAATCTCGTAACTTGGGAAAAGAACGGTTGTTATCCTCCTTTTGATAAAGTTTGTCTATCACATGTTCGGGGTACAGCAAGTTCACTGCCAAAAAAAGAATATTCAAAGCCGAGTCTTTCGCCTCCAGTCCCACTCTCCACTCGTTTCAGTTAAGTTTCAGCTAAAGAACTATAATTGAGCCATGAGAATTCTCGTTGTCGAAGATGAACACAGTATCGCCGCCTCCATTAAAAAGGGTTTAGAACAAGAAAAATACGCCGTTGATGTCGCCTACACCGGCACTGAAGGTTATGACTTGGCTGCCGCCGAAGACTACGATTTAATTCTTCTAGACCTAATGTTACCCGAAATGGACGGCCTTACTATTTGCCGCGAACTCCGCAAAAACAAAATTCACACTCCTATACTAATGCTTACCGCCAAAAGCCAAGTCGACGACAAGGTCACCGGCCTCGATTCTGGTGCTGACGATTATTTAGCCAAGCCATTTTCTTTTGAAGAATTGTTAGCTCGCATTCGTGCCCTTTCTCGCCGCCCTCAAAAAACTCTCAATAACACTTTAACCGTCGATGATTTATCTCTCGACAACAAAACTTTTGAAGTCAAACGATCGGGCAAATTGCTCGCCATTTCCAGTAAAGAATTTTCTCTTTTGGAATATTTTATGTTGCATCCTCATCAAATTTTGTCCAAAGAACAAATTATTTCTCACGTCTGGAACTATGATGCTGATATTCTGCCCAATACTGTTGAAGTTTACATCCGCAACCTTCGCCAAAAAATCGGCAAAAATTTAATCTCGACAGTTAGGGGATTCGGTTATAAACTTGGATAACCATGTTTAAACGCACTCGACTAAAATTAACTGGCTGGTATGTTCTCATGGTGATGTTGGTCAGCGTGTTATTTAGCGTAGTTATCTATCAAATGCTATCGACCGAAGTTGACCGTTTTGCTCAAGCTCAACAACTTCGTTTCGAGCGTCGACTTCACAGCGTTGAGATTGTCACTCCACCGCCCACCATCGATCTCGATTTAGTTGCCGATAGCAAACATCGGATTATTTTAAATTTATTAGTTGTTAATAGTTCAATTTTATTAATGGCTGGAGCTATCGGTTTCTTCCTCTCCGGAGTTACCCTCGGCCCTATTGCCATTATGCTCGACGAGCAAAAAAGATTTGTTAGCGATGCTTCGCATGAACTTCGCACACCTTTAACCGCTCTTAAATCAATGCTTGAAGTTGGTCTACGCGATCCCAATCTCGACCTTAAAGAAAGTAAAAGTTTGATTAGTCAAAGTATTGATGAAACCAATAAATTAGCCAATCTTTCGTCGTCTTTACTTGAATTAGCCACAGATAATCATCGCTCTCAAACTCCCTTCTCCCAACTTAAATTAAGTCGATTGGTTACCGAGGCAGTTAGCCAAGTTAGTAGTTTGGCCATATCCAAAGAAATTCACCTTAATTCAAAAGTTAATGGTACTGTCGTTTTTGGTAGTCAAGATAAATTAACTCAGTTATTAGTTATTTTATTGGATAACGCCATCAAATACAGTCCATCAAAATCAAAAATTACTATTACTGCTCTAACTCAAAAAAAACAGGCTGTTATCAAAGTCAGTGACCAAGGTATCGGCATTGCCACTAAAGATTTACCCCATATTTTTGAAAGATTTTACAGGGCTGACTCGGCTCGCGGTCGCCAAAACGAAGGCAGTTATGGCTTAGGCCTAGCAATCGCCAAAAAAATAGTTGATACTCATCATGGCACAATTAATGCCATCAGCCAATTAAATAAAGGCACTACTTTTATTATTAAATTACCTTTAGCCTAATTCAGCTTACCTTCAGCCATCAGCCATAAACTTCAGCCGTTATGAAACTACCATACAAAATTATCATTACTTTAGCCATGATTGGCGCGGTTTATTTTGGTTACACCAAATTTTTTACCTCAACTACTGCCACTATTAAATATCAAACGGCTGTCGCCACTCAAGACACTTTAATTACCTCCGTCACCGCTTCCGGTCAGGTCGCCGCCACCAACAGCCGCACTGTCACTACCATTGCTTCCGGCGTTGTCAAAAAAGTCTATGTCAAAGAAGGTCAAAAAGTTACCACCGGCACGCCGATCCTTTCCATTGATTTGGACATGAACGGTCAACAACAACTCCAACAAGCCTACTCCAGTCTTTTATCCGCCCAAAATAGTCTTCAGTCCGCCAAGGACAAACTTTATTCCTTACAGTCATCCTTAACCAACGCTCAAAATATCTTTGTCAATCAATGGTCAATGCAGTCTTCGGACGACCCTACCTATATTCAAAGACACAATGATTATTTATCGGCCCAAGCTGCGTACACCGATCAGCAAAGTTCCATTATTCAATCTCAAGCTGCATTACTTAATGCTCAGCTGAATTATCAGCTCGCCAGTGCCACCGTTTATGCTCCAATTAGTGGCACTGTTTCCGCCATTTCTTTAACACCCGGCATGATTCTTAATCCTACCAGTAGTGCCGCCAATAGTAGTAATGCTTCCAATAAGATTGCCATTGTTAAAACTGATGCAACCCCAGCCATAACTGTCAGTTTGTCCGAAGTTGATGTACCCAAGGTTAAAGTTGGCAACAAAGCCACCATTACTCTCGATGCTTATCCTGGTAAGACCTTTACCGGCAAAATCATCGCTGTGGATACTTCCGGTACTATTAGTTCTAATGTGGTCAACTATCCCACCACTATTCAATTTGATACTAATGCCGATGGCATTCTCTCCAACATGTCAGCGACAGTCAACATTATCACCAACGTTGATAATGACATGATATTAGTCCCCGTGGCAGCTGTCAAAAGTAATGTTGTCCAAATTTTTAACACCGGCAAACCAGTTTCCGTTGATGTTACGACTGGTAACACTGATAACACTAACATTGAAATTCTCTCCGGCGTTAATGTTGGCGACACTGTGGTTACCAGTACTTCCTCATCGGCTACCAAAACCACTACTACTACCACTGGCACTTCCATCTTTGGCGGTGCTACTCGAGTTGGCGGCTTCGGCGGCGGTGCTCCCCGCGGCAACTAAATATGTCAATTAAGCCCAAAACCATTATTCAGGCCAGTCACCTGTCCAAGATTTATCACACTAGTGATTTGGAAACAATTGCCCTTAACGATGTGTCTTTTGAAATCAAAGAAGGGGAATTTGTAGCTATCATGGGTCCTTCCGGTTCAGGTAAATCAACTTTAATGCATATTATCGGTGCTCTCGACAAACCCACTTCTGGAACGTATATTTTGGATGGCGAAAATGTAGAAAATCTCACCGATGATGAACTTTCCGACATTCGCAACCGTAAAATTGGTTTTATCTTTCAAGCCTTTAACCTCTTACCTCGCACCACTACCATGAAAAATGTCATGTTGCCTATGGCTTATGCCGGCGTCCCACTTGAACAGCGATTAATTACCGCCGAAAAATTTTTAAGACTTGTTGGTTTAGGTGATCGTTTAAGTCACACCAGCAATCAACTCTCCGGCGGTCAGCAACAACGTGTCGCTATTGCCCGATCTTTGGTTATGAATCCAGCCATTTTATTAGCCGACGAACCTACCGGTAATATTGCCTCCGCTCAAGCCGACGAAATTATGGCTATTTTCCAGAAGCTCAACGACGATGGTCACACCATTGTCATGATCACCCACGAGCCTGATATTGCCGAACATGCCAAAAGAATTATTCATATTAAAGATGGTCGAATAGTTGAGGACTCCACTAAACATCAACAACGAAAAATAGTTTCATCTCCCTTGTTAAAGGGGGATGCGGCACAGCCGAGAGGGATTTTGAACAAATGAACTTCATCGAATTATTATTAGAAAGTTTTAATACTTTAACCTTAAATAAGGTCAGAACAGGATTGGCCATTTTAGGGATTGTTATTGGCATCGGCAGCGTCATCGCTCTCGTCTCACTTGGTCAAGCCACCCAAACCTCGATTCAAAACCAAATCCAATCCCTCGGGGCTAATTTATTGACCATCAATCCAGGTGCTCAACGCACTGGCAATGTTCGTACTGCCACCTCTAACACTACTCTTACTGAGGCCGATGCCACTGCTATTGCCACCTCACCGCAAATTACTACTATTGCCAGTGTCTCTCCCGAATTTAGCTCCCGAGCCCAAGTTACTGCCGGCGGCAACAATGGCAACATTTCCATTGTAGGGGCAACTCCCGCCTATCTCACCATTCACAAAATAACCATGGATACTGGCGTTTTCATCCAAGATAGTGATGTCAGTTCAATTGCTCGTGTGGCTGTTATCGGCCCTCAGGCCGCCGCTACCCTTTTTCCTGATGGCTCTAGCCCACTTGGTCAACAGATTCGTATCACCGGTCAAACATTTACCATCGTCGGTGTCACTGTCACTAAAGGTGGCTCGGGCTTTGGTAGTCAAGATAATATTATCTTTGTACCCCTATCTGCTGCCCAAAAAGTTCTTTTTGGCGCCGACCATCTTACCTCAGTTGCTATGGAAGCTAAAAGTTCCGATGTTATGACCGCCGCTCAAAATGAAGTCGGCTATTTTTTATTGGCTCGTCACAAAATTACCGACCCGACCAAAGCTGATTTTACCATTATGTCTCAAGCCGACATTCTCAGTGCTGCTTCTTCTACCACCGGTACATTTACCACTCTTTTATCCGGTGTTGCAGCAATTTCTTTGTTAGTTGGTGGCATTGGCATAATGAATATTATGTTGGTCACGGTTACCGAACGCACTCGCGAAATTGGTTTACGCAAAGCCTTAGGTGCCAAAAAGAAAACCATTATTACCCAATTCTTAACCGAGTCAATTATTCTTACTTTTACCGGCGGTATCATCGGCATCGCCCTCGGTATTTTCACCTCTTACATCATTTCCGTAGTTTCCAGTTCACTCTTTATTGTTTCACCTAGTTCTATTCTATTAGCCTTTGTTGTGTCGGCCGGCATCGGTATTTTATTTGGCTGGTACCCTGCCCAGCGCGCCAGTAGCCTTCAACCTATTGAAGCCCTAAGGTATGAATAGTTCAGTTAATTTTCAGATTATTATTTTAAAATAAATCTATGAAAAACAATCAATTGCTTGTCCTCGCTCTCGTTGCTCTTTTATTCGGAGGTGCTGGTTTTTTTGGGGGAACGACTTACCAAAAAAGTCAGGTTTCTGCACTTCGAGGCGGTAATGGAGCTGCTTTTGCCGGCCGCACTGGCGGTCCCGGTCAAACCGGAACTCGTCGCATGGGTGGACAAGTCATGGGAGATATTATCTCTGCCGACAGCAACTCGGTCACCGTTAAGCTCGCCGATGGTAGTTCTAAAATTGCCTTGATTACCAATAATACCTCAATCGTCAATTCTGTATCAGCAACCACCACCGACCTTAAAGTTGGTGCCCGTGTGGCTGTCTTTGGAGCAACTAATACTGATGGTTCGGTTACGGCTCAAAGCGTTCAATTAAATCCCATGATCCGTACTGCTACTAGTACTCCTTCAGCCCAGCCAACCAAATAATTAATTATTAGTCACTAAAAAACCTCCCCGGTGAACACCGGGAAGGTTTTTTTGTTTTGCATTAAGATTAGTATCTATCCACAAACGTCAAAGCGTAGCCCATGGCATCGCCCCGGCCAGTTCGGCCAATCCGGTGACAATAATCATCGTAATTATTGGGCTGATCATAGTTAATTACGTGGGAGATATCGGCAATGTCTAAACCTCTCGCGGCCACATCAGTTGCCACTAAGATTTTAATTTGGCTTTCTTTAAAGGCGCGGACGACGGCCATTCTTCGATTTTGTGGTTTACCGCCATGCAACGACGCTGCCGAAAATCCTTTTTGAATTAGCGACACTGACAACCTTTCCACCATCATTTGGGTGGCTCCGAAGACCAAGACTTTTTTAAATTGTTCTTGCGATAATAACTCTACTAATTTGTTTTCTTTTTCCGCTCGCTGCACTTGAACAATGTTCTGTTCTACGTGACTCGAACTATCTTGAGTTTTGACGGAAATTTTTACTGGCTCTTTTAATAAAGTGTCAATCAATCCTTCCACCTTTTTGTCCATGGTGGCTGAGAAAAATAGTGTTTGTCGTGGCTGGGGGATTTTACCCATAATTTCTCGAATATCGTTAATGAAACCCATATCCAACATTCGATCAACTTCATCCAACACCACCGTATTTAATTTGGCAAAATTTATCACTCGGCGTTCACCCAAGTCTTTAATTCTTCCCGGAGTGCCAATAATAATATGCGGGTCACGTTTGATATCCATGACTTGGTCACGCATATAAGCGCCGCCAATTGCTAAGGCCATATATACTCTTAATCCTGGGGTAAAGGATCTAAATTCCTGACGAATTTGGGTAGCTAATTCTCGGGTCGGGGCCAAAATAATAATTCTTTTAGCCGGGTTTTTTAAAATTTCATTAATTAACGGCAGGGCAAACGCAGCGGTTTTTCCAGTACCGGTGTTGGCGATTCCTAATACATCGCGACCATTCATAACTTCGGTAATGACTTTGTCTTGGATTGGAGTTGGTTTAATGTAGCCTTTGCTCAAAATATTTTGCAGCAAAGTATCATTGAATTTAAAATCCGCAAAACTGTTGACCGTTACTGCCTCTTCAATTAACACCGCTGGTACCGCCTTACGGATATACATTGAGGTATCAATATGCGAAGCAAAACTGCGCTTTTTTGGGAATCTGCTGACCCCGCCAAAACGGCTACGGCTACCAAAACGGCTAAAACTTTTTGTGCGTGACGCACCAAATGTCGGACGGGCATTGTTGTACATACTTACTTAATTGTGGATCCGCCGCGGCGGATATTTAAGCCCACAAAATAATAGTTGTACAATCATTCATGTACTTGGGCTTCCAGAATCAGGTTATAGTTTATCATATATAATAGTATATGCAAGTTTTCGGCAAAATTAGGCAAATAGTTGCTCAAATTCCCTTTGGAAAAGTCACCACTTACGGGGCAATCGCCGCTTTTGTCGGCACCAATCCCCGCGTCGTTGGCTGGGCCCTCCGGGGAAACGAAAATATGGATTTACCCTGTCATCGGGTAGTCAAAAGCGGGGGAATCTTGGCTGACGATTTTTCCCTGGGCAATTGGCCCGAGCAGCGCCGCCGCTTAGAAGCTGAAGGTATTAAATTTAAAGGTCAGCAAATCACTGATTTTGATAAGCACCTTTTTAATGTACAATAACCTAATGCCTTCTGAAGTTTATACTTTTAAAATCGTTGGTCCCGCTGGTGCTGGTATCAAAAGTAGCGGCGTTTTGTTTTCTCAGATGCTTTTGGCTCATGGTCTAAATTTACGTGATTATTCGGAGTATCCGTCTCTTGTCCGCGGCGGCCACAACACTTATCAAGTTAGTTTTTCCGCTGGCGAAATTTTGGCACCTCATTATCAAGTTGATTTATTATTTTCTCTCCAAACCAAACACTGGCAAGAACATCAACCCGAATTTACCGATAAAACCTTAGTTTTTGGTGACGATGCAGCTAACGTCTTGCCTCTTAAAGAATTAGCCACTAAAGTTGGTGGTCAACTTTATGCCAACACTATTTGCCTGGGTGTAGCCGTTTTTATTTTAAATTTAGATCTTGCCACTTGTACAGCCATTATCAAAAAACAATTTGGTGATGATTCTCCCAACAATTTAGCCTTTATCACTGGCTACGATTACGCCTCCTCTAATTTTTCCAATTTAAAGAAAGAAAGTTCTTACACTGTTAATTCCAAACTCGAAACTGCTAACTATTTATATGAGGGCAACGATGCTTTTGGCTGGGGATTTATCCAAGCTGGGGGCAATTTTTATGCCGCCTATCCCATGACCCCATCCTCTGGTGCCCTTCACTTTTTAGCATCTAAGCAGGAAAAATACCAAATCAAAGTTCTCCATCCCGAAGATGAAATCGCCGCCGCTTCTTTGGCAGCCGGTGCTTCTTTCGCCGGTGCCCGCTCTGCGGTTGGCACCAGTGGTGGTGGATTTGCTCTCATGGTCGAAAATGTCAGTTTTTGCGGGGCCGCTGAACTCGGTGTGGTTTTCTTTCTTGTTTCCCGGCCCGGACCAGCCACTGGTTTACCTACCTGGACTGGCCAAGGTGATTTGCTTTTTGCTGTTAATGCTGGTCACGGCGAATTTACCAAAATCGTCATTGCCCCAGGCACCCAACAAGAATTATTTGAATTTGCGGGCACGGCCCTCAATTTAGCCGCTCAATTCCACGTCCCCGTAATCTTACTTTCCGACAAATTTTTATCCGAGTCTGGTTCATCATTGCCTGATTTATCCCAACAAAAATTAAATATTATCGCCAGTACTAAGGCTATTCCCGGCATGCCTGGCCAAGAATTTATGGCCAACAGTTACGAACATGACGATGATGGCTTTGCTACCGAAGACGCCGCGGTTATCAAAAAATCCGTCGAAAAACGCCTCGCTCAATTTGAAGATATCAAAAAGATCGTTCCCCACCCAATTCTTCACGGTCCCAAAACTGCTAAAAAGTTAATCGTCTCATTTGGTTCACCGACTACGACAATTTTAGAAACACTGCGTTTGTTAAATAATCCCGATTACGCTTTTCTCCAAATTTGTTCTCTTTGGCCGTTAGATCCCGATTTGGAAAAATTTTTAAAACCATTTCCGGAAATTATTGTAATCGAAAATGACGCCACCGCCCAGCTCACCTCACTCATCAAATCCCAATTTGATTTTCACCCCACGAAAACTATTTTAAAATATGACGGGCGTCCCTTCTTTCCCGAAGAATTAAAAAAACTTTTATGATCGATAATTTAAAATCAAAAATAATCCCCACTTGGTGTCCCGGTTGCTATGATTTTCTGATGTATGTCGGCTTGGAACAAGCCTTAAAACAATTGGACGTTCCCAAAGAAAAAATTGTTATCGTCTATGACATCGGTTGCATGGGCAACATGGCTGATTTTTTCAAAACTTATGCTATTCACGGCCTCCATGGCCGTTGCGTCCCCACCGCTGCTGGCGTCAAATTAGCCAATCCCGATTTAACCGTCATTGCCGTTGGTGGCGAT
>CAIKAI010000161.1 GCA_903825325.1 Candidatus Shapirobacteria bacterium
TAAAAAACCATCTTTAACAATTTTAAGGAGATATTTACCCGGGGATAGATTAATAGTGTCGTCGGTAGCCGTAATTAGGGAACCGTCGAGATAGACGCTGGCGGCTTTAGGTTTAGAGGTGACGGAGAGGAGACCGGTGGCAGTGAGACTGACCCCACCGTTATGGGTGATTGAAGGCCGGTAACCGCGGGCAATGAGGGTGACTACATAAGTGCCAATACCGACAAATAAAAAGACCGACAAAATAATAGCCAAGCTGCGTTTTTCGGAATGTTGAGGCATTTAAGTATTATAGTATAAATACTCTAGTTGAGTGCAACTTTCATGTCTTCTCGGAATTTTTGTAAATTATTGATACCAACTAAAACTTTAAGTTGCGTGTTTCTTAAATGCATAACCTCGGAGTTAGCTTGTTGAACAACGGGATCTTGACAGGATTCTGCCAAAATGTGGTTAATTTGACCGACTACTCGTCTGGCCCTAATTGCATATGGATTAAAGGTTCTTGTTTCGCAGTGATTGCCAGTAATTTTGTTGACCATTATTTTATTATAGGTTATTTTTTGAAAATGTCAACTTTTATTTATCGATTCGTTGAAAGTGACTGGAATCGGATAAATTTTTGCTAGAATGATGTAATGAAACTTTTTAAGAAGTTAGCAATTGATTTGGGGACAGCAAACTCGATTGTATGGGAAGCGGGGGTGGGAATTGTACTAAATGAACCGACAGTGGTAGCGGTGGGAGTCGATGACGCCAAGATATTGGCTGTTGGTAACGAAGCAAAAAAAATGTTGGGGAAAAATCCGGAATATATTGAGGTTATTCGACCAATGGAGGATGGAGTGATTGCTGATTATGAAGTGACTGAAGCGATGATTAAATATTTCTTGAAGCAGGTGATGGGTAGCGCGTGGTTTTTTGGACCAGAAGTGATGGTGTGTGTTCCAGCGGGGGTGACCCAAGTGGAACAGCGGGCAGTGGTCGATGCCACTTTGTCGGCGGGGGCACGAAAGGCATATTTAATTGACGAGCCTTTGGCGGCAGCAATTGGGGCTAAAATTCCCGTATCGGAACCATTTGGCAATATGATTGTAGATATTGGGGGTGGAGCAGCCGAGGCGGCGGTGATTGCCTTGGGAGGAGTGGTAACCCACAAAACGGTCCGAGTAGGGGGAAATAAGATTGATAAGGTGATTATGGAATTTTTGCGGAAGAAAAATAATTTGATCATTGGGGAACAAACAGCCGAGGCGATTAAAATTAAAATTGGCAGTGCCATTAAATTGAAGCGACCAGAGACAATGGAGGTGAATGGTCGGGATTCGGTGTACGGGTTGCCCAAGATGGTGGCAGTGGATTCGGACCAAATATATGAAGCGATTCGACCACTTCTCGACAATATTATTACCGTGATTCGTGACACACTGGAGACGACACCACCAGAGTTAGTAGCGGATATTGTCGATCGCGGGATTGTACTTTCGGGGGGGACATCACAGCTAAGAAATTTTAACACTTTGGTGACGAGAGAGATTGGCGTGTCGGCGCATGTGGCCCCGGAGCCACAATTTTGCGTAATCAAGGGGACAGGGATTGCCTTGGAAAATTTGGAAGTTTATTGGCGAGCGATTAGGTGATGTAGTCAAAATTTATGACTTATAGATTTTGATAAATCTTCAAACTTCAATCTTCAAACTTCATTAATTGTTGGCATAATAATTACAATATTTTTGTCTTAATTAATTTTGGGTATTTTCGATATTTTTAGTTTGGATTTTGGATAAAAAAGTTGTTCGAATGAGAATATTTGGCGGAAAGTTTTATTAGCTAAAAGTAACTTATAGAAAAATAGGATAAGGTGGGTGATATAGTTAATATAGATAACTTGTAGTCATACTATTATATATAGTCGTACTATGCCAGTTGTCCGAGAGTGATATGGTCTTGGCGACGACGAAAAAGTCAGAGAAGTGATAAAATGAAAGAGGACTAAGTTTGATATAGTATTTTGACAAAAAAGTGAAGATAATACAACAAAAAATGGACGGAACCGATATTAAGAATGATGTTAACTACTGGCAAATGTTTGGTATTTCCCTATTTGGCAGTTCGACCCGTCTCCTGCTAAAGGAGATCGAGAAAAAGTGGGGGAAAGCCCCAATTTGGGTGGCGACGGTCAACCCAGAGTTTGTGATGATTGCCTTGAAAGATGGGCATTTTATGGATATTTTGCAAAAAAAGACAACGTTTAATGTTATTGATGGAATTGGATTAGTTTGGGGGAAGATGGTTAAAGATGGCCAAAATTCGATAAGAGTTGGGGTGGAAATTTTGCAGGGACAGCATCGCGAAAGCTTGATCACCGGGGCGGATTTGATGGATCGGTTGTGTCAGGTGGCAGAGGAAAAAGGACGAACGGTTTATTTCTATGGGGGATGGGATGATAGGTCGAAGAAAACTGCCGACTATTTTTTGAAAAAATATCCGAAGTTAAAGGTGGTGGGTTATCGGGCCGAGGACTTTGAATTTAAAACAAAGGTTGATTACTTATTTGTGGCGCGGGCGATGAAGAAGCAGGAAGAGTGGATTGAAGATAATTTTGAAAAATTGAAGGTGGGGTTGGTAATGGGGGTGGGGAGAAGCTTTGATTATTATTCGGGAGAATTAAAACGAGCACCGAGGTGGGTGAGGGGAATGGGGTTGGAATGGTTATATTCTTTATATAGAGAACCAAAAAGGTGGAGAAGGCAGTTGGAATTGCCAAAATTTGTGGGAAAAGTGTTGTTTTGAGTGAGGTATTTATTTTTTTTAGCTTTAAAGTGCATGTAGTAGATGTATAAGAATATTTAGAATATAAAGAATAAGTAGTATCTGATACTTGTAATGGAATTAGTGCATGCGCTAGACTGGTAATGTGAGTATTTGGGTTAATAAAATTCGGAGGATGAGCCTAAACCAGCTAAAAGCACTGTGGGTGCTGGTAAATAATCAAGCTTCAGTGGTTGAAGCTATAGATTCGGCTGATACATTGGGATTAAAAGGTAAAGCATTGGGTGGCGTATTTTCTTCATTGTCGCGTCAGCAGATAAATGGGGAAAGTTTGGTGGAACCTTATGGCCGAAGTTTGGGTAACCGGGGATTAAGATGGAAATTGAATCAAAAAGCCATGGAAATTGCCGAATTGAAGGTGTTATTGAAGGAGGTATTGGAATTATGAAAATATTCAATCTCCCTAAATCCCTCTTTGACAAGAGGGACTTCAAAAAAATAATTGGATTAAATTTGATGATGATGGGATTATTGTTGATTATCGGATTAAATTGGCAAAATATAGTGGTTAAAGTGTTGGCGTTGGCGGAATCGCAAAAAGTATTTCCAACTGATTTTCTATTTAATAGCACTGGTTATAGCGATGGAAGTGGTTTGATTAGTGTCGGCAGTAGTGAGGTAACGCTAGCACGTGAGCCGACGTGGTGGAATGTCAGCTATAAATTTAAACGGCAAATAACGCTGAAAAATTTGAGTAGCTCGACGGCGCCGGTGACGACAACGGCGCAATATGTAGTGGATTTAAATACTTTGGGACTGGGTACAACTAAATTGCAGGCAAGCTTAAATGATTTGCGAGTAGTATATTCGGTGGGAACTAGCCACACGGAATTAAATCGGACAATTAGTCAGACAGTGGGGGCAACAAATGTGGCGACGATAAGTTTCCCCTTGCAGTCGAGTATTGGGTCAACTGCTAGCGACAGCAACTACTATATGTATTATGGCAATGTGGGGGCAAGTACCCCGACTTTGGCCAACGGATTTAGTTTAAATACAAAGGCGGCAACATTAATTTGTCGATTTATGGCAACGACAACGTGTGAAGGTGGACAAACGCCGACGACGGAAACAGGAGCGATTAGATATTCGGGAAATAGTGCATTAACGTTTGATGGGATTAGTGATTATGTTTTTTTACCAAGACAAACATATATAACAAAGTTGGGAACATATTCTATTTCAGTATGGATAAAGCCATTGTCTTCGGTTGGTCAGATGTCGATTGTAGCGGCTAACAATACGAACTCGGATCGAACTGGATTGGGGACAAATGGAAATCAAGTGGCTTTTGCTTACTACAATGGTAGTTCGTGGACATCAGTGAGTGGGGCAGTTAACCAAAATGTTTGGTCGCATGTATTGGCAGTAAATAATGTAGGAACTCTTTCACTGTATATTAATGGAGTTGGTCAAAGTTTAGCGCTGGCACCATATGTGGGGACAGATAGCTCGGGAACGTATTTAGGACAATCGGGAGTAAGTGCAAATTACTACAAGGGTGAGTTGGATGAAATGACATTTTACAACACAGCTTTAGGGACAACGGATGCGATGACACTTTACAATAGTGGGCTTGGGAAAATAAATGAGCCTGACACAAACACGAAATTACTTTATCATTTTGATGAAAATGGGGATGATCCACGATTATCAGGGAAAGTGTTTGATGCCAGCGGCAATGGGAATAATGGCACGATCACCGGAGCAAAGTATGTGAACGACAGCCCGGTTAAGACGAGTAGTTTTGCTAGTCACAGTGGAATTTTGATGGAGGAGGCGACGACAAATTTATTTAATAACCCCAGTTTTGAAAACGCAACATTTAATTTGGGGTGGACCAACCCCTATTTTAATTTTTCGGCAATTGGGTCATCATTTACTGCGGCGATGGCAAAAAGAAATTCCGCCGGGCCGTTTGCTGCCGGGGTGATGGTACAAGGATTAATAGACGGAACTGGAACAGCTGATTCGCTAACTTTTCCGGCTGGGTCACAAATTTCAAATAACTTTTACCAAAATTTGGATGGAGATAGAGGAAGCCTGGTTTTTTGGATTACACCAGAGTGGAATGGGAATGATGGTAAGGATCATATGATTTTAACTAGCAATAATTTTTATATAAAAAAGCACAGTGGAAACTATTTGTATTTATCGATCGGCGGGGCGGTGATGCAGGCACCGAATGTGTCTTCTTGGACAGCAGGGTCAACATATAATGTGGTGATAAGATGGGATAAAAATAGTCCGATAGATGGGACCAATTACATTAGTGTAACAGTAAATGGAACAAGCAGTTTTGGGGGAGGCGCGTTAACGACGGTGAACGCATCGGGAACGCAATCGTTGGCGGCAAATGATTCGATTATTGAGGGTTTGACGATTTACCGGAGGGTGTTGTTTGATGGAACGTATGGAACAGATGTGGGGAACGGTAATGAAATTAGCAAAATTTATAATACTGGTACGGGGCAAGATCCGACGTTAGTAACCGGAAGTTGGGATGTGGTGTTTGCCCTGCCAACAAATGGGACGGCAGGTAGTTTGGGAACTGGAGGAACGGGGAGTGCCTGGTCGATGCCACATAGTTCAAATTTATTAGGAGTGGGGGGATTTATGATGGGGACAGGGGTGTCGGCCGACGGGTGGAATGGTTTACTGTTTAACAAACTAAATAATGTATCTTTGGATAGTGATTTGACCGGCTGGAGCGGAACCCAAAGTTATAGTTTGGATGATGAATTTGGCACCAGCTTACCGGCCGGGAGCGTCAATGGATCGACAGCGACGGATGGAGTAAATTCACGACAAGTTATCGACACTGCAAATTATTTGTCGGTGGGCAATGGAACTTTAAATATTGTCGGTTCGACAGCGAGTGCTAATCCGGGGATTTGGTATCCTGGTTTTTCGAGAAATGCAGGTTCAGTATTTGTAACTGATTTTAATAATACTTTTGCGAGTGGACAGGACTTTTATATTGGTTTTAATACCACTCGAGGTGCGGTTGGAGCGGCGCATGCGTTGTATTTAAGAGGATCAACAGGAATATATTTAGTTTCGGGAGTAAAAATTGGAAACGCCTATACATCGGGAGTAACGTACAAGGCGGCGTTGGTAATGAGAAGTAATGGGGCATATTATTATATTAAAGGTGGGACTGAATATCCCAATTGGACATTGTTGTATATTGATTCAACTAACAACGGTACACCCTTGTATCCACAGTTAACGTTTTCGAACGTACAGTCTGTGACGGCCGATTCTGTGAGAATTCCCATCTCAACATTTTTGCCCAGTCCTGTGGCATATGATACGTTTAGTAGTGGGTCGACGGCGACGGAAACGACAGGGCCGGATGGACAAGGGGCGCCGAGCTTGGTGTGGACAAATGCCAATAAAAGTGGGGGGACGATGAGCGTAGTGCCGAGTGTGGGAAGTGATTTATTGTCGGGATACAATTTTACTTCTGGATGGTTGAA
>CAIKAI010000162.1 GCA_903825325.1 Candidatus Shapirobacteria bacterium
AAAAAAATTTCATTAAAAAATATTGGCGTGGCCACTTCTGGCACCTATTTTCGCGGTCAACATATTTATAATCCCCAAGACCGCGACCGTTATATTACCGACGTCATTAGTTTGTCAGTTATCGGCCCCAATATTTATGAAGCCGATCGTTTCGCCACTGCCGCTTTTGCCATGGGCCAAAAAGGGATAAACTTTATTGCTACTTTAAAAGGTTTTGAAGCCTATCAAATCGACAACACCGGACACGCCCTCTTTACCCCCGGCTTTAATAATTTTGTAATTAACTAATGTTTAAGTTCATTGACGACACTCTTAATTCCATCACCATGTATCGCTTAGTTCTTTATTATTTAATTTGGCTAATTCTCGTCGCCATGGTCCTCAGTTTTTTTGGCGTCCTTAGTGTTCCGGTTATCTCGATTGTTGTCTCAGTCATAGTTCTGCTCACACTAGGCTGGGCCACCAATATTCTTTTTGGCTCGGTCTGGCAAATTCCCGCCAGTGTCGAATCAGTTTATATTTCTGCCTTAATTTTGGCTTTAATTATTAGCCCCCCTACACCCATATCCGCTTTCACTTTTCTTGGTTGGGCAGCTATTTTAACCATGGCTTCCAAATTTATTTTGACCATTAGAAAAAAGCATATCTTTAATCCCGTCGCTATCGCCCTAGTAATTACTTCGCTGGCCGCTAATTTATCTGCCAGCTGGTGGGTTGGCACAGCCGCCATGGCCCCGTTTGTTGTATTAGGCGGTTTGCTCATTGTTCGCAAAATTCATCGTCATGCCTTGGTAAATAGTTTTTTT
Organism: Candidatus Shapirobacteria bacterium; assembly: GCA_903825325.1. Taxonomy (GTDB): domain Bacteria; phylum Patescibacteriota; class Microgenomatia; order UBA12405; family UBA12405; genus UBA2283. The sequence continues at coordinate 807 of CAIKAI010000162.1, forward strand.
ATCACCACTATGGTTGTCTCCCTTATTTTTACCATTATCAATCACCAATCGCTTTTAGTCGTCGTCCACCATTTGCTTCTTGATTCCCCAATTTGGTTTTTTGCTCTAGTGATGTTAACCGAACCGCTTACCAGTCCACCTACATCCGATCTTCAAATGGCCTATGGTGTTTTAGTTGGCTTTTTGTTTACCCCCCAAGTCCACTTCGGTAGTCTCTATTTCTCTCCGGAAATGGCCCTCGTAGTTGGCAATATATTTTCCTACATTGTTTCGCCCAAATATAAGTTGGTCTTAAAGTTATCACAAAAAATTCAACTGACTCCCGATACCTACGATTTTGTTTTTACTCCTGAGCATCCTATCAAATATCGCCCTGGTCAATATATGGAATGGACCTTGGGTCACGCCAAATCTGACAATCGCGGCAATCGTCGCTATTTTACCTTGGCTTCGTCACCGACCGAATCTACCATCCGCCTTGGTGTCAAATTTTATGAACCGGCTAGTAGCTTCAAAAAAGCCTTGTTGGCTTTAGATAACCAGTCGACAGTTATCGCTTCTCAATTAGCTGGCGATTTCACTCTCCCTAAAGACGAAAATCAAAAATTAGTTTTCATCTCCGGTGGCATCGGGGTTACCCCTTTTCGCAGTATGATCAAATATGTCCTTGATACCGGCAAAAAATATTCAATCACTCATTTTTATATCAATAAAACTCCCGCCGAAGTCGTTTACAAAGATGTCTTTGATGCCGCCGAACAAATTGGCATTAAAACCATTTATCACTTCACCAATACTTCGGGTTATTTAACGGCTGATATTATCAAGTCGAATGTTCCCGATTATCTGGTTCGTCACTACTATCTCTCCGGGCCCCATTCCCTAGTTTCTGCTTATCAAAAGTTGCTAGTAGAAATTGGCGTTCCCGATTCGCAAGTAATTACCGACTTTTTCCCTGGCTTCGCTTAAGCGGCAAAATTTGTTATCATACATACTAATGTCTTTAATTACGCCCTACGGACTCGAACATCTTAAAAAAAACCTGGCCGAATTAAAAGTCGAACTCGTTCGCACCTTTGATGAACGTAGTGCTGCTGCGGCAGAAGGCGATCTCAAAGAAAATTCGGCTTATATTTTCATGACCGAACGGGCGAATGTTCTCCAAACCCAAATTGAAAAAGCCACTCAGGACCTTCGTGAAGCCGTGGCCATGAGTCCACCCACCCAATTTGGTCAAGTTGAAGTCGGCCACCTTGTTAAATTGCTGTTTGAAAATGATCACCGGGAAATGATCGTTACTTTAGTTGGCAAAAATGACGCCAGTCTTAAACCTGGTTGGGTTTCCGCCGACAGCCCCTTAGGTATCGCTATTTTAGGTAAAATCAAAACTGCCAAAGTTGACGTTAATGGCCAGCCAGTCACCATCCTCGATATCCTCGCCGGTGAGATATAATCAAGTCATGAATCTCCAAAATAAAGTTGTTGTTATTACCGGAGCTAGCCAAGGTCTAGGCAAAGAGTTAGCGTTACAAACTGCCAAACTTGGGGCTAAAGTTGCCCTCGTTGCCCGCACTGAAAAATTATTGCAAGAATTAAAAACTCAAATTGAAGCCGAAGGGGGAGTCGCCGAATATTTTGTTTGTGATATTACTAAAGTAGAGCAGATTAATTCAACTGTCCCAAAAATTATTGATATATTCAAAACAATTGATATTTTAATTAACAATGCCGGAATTTGGACTAAAGATAGTCTCGAAGAAAAAGATGCTGATTTAGTTGAAAAAGCTTTTATGATCAATTCAGTCGCACCGATCAACTTTTATAAAGCCGTCGCCCCGATTTTCGAAAAAAACAACTCCGGCCATTTTGTCTTCATTAATTCTGTCGCTGGTTTAGAAAAACCTGACAACAAATATTATGCTGTTTATGCTGCCACCAAATGGGCCTTAACCGGTTTTACTAACGCTCTAAAAAATAAGTACTTCAAATCATTAATTAAAGTTACCTCAATTCACCCCGGCAGTTTTGTCAGTAGTATCGACAAAAATGCTGGCGACGATTGGGGACCCGATTATTCTTGGCGAATGAAAACTACCGAAGTCGCCCAAGCGGTTGTCTATGCCCTAACCGCCCCTGACAGAATGCAACTTGGCCAAATTGAATTAGAATATACTAATTCTGATAACTAAAAAATACTGTGTCCCTTTTCGCCGACAAATATCGGGTTGAATCAACTCGATTGAAAAACTGGGATTATTCCACGCCGGGAATTTATTTCGTTACCATTTGCACTCATCTTCACAACAATTTTTTCGGAAAAGTTGTTGATAACCAAATGATTTTTTCCAAATCAGGTCAAATTGCTCACGATTGCTTAAACGACATCCCCAAACATTTTTCCAACCTTAACATTTTGGAATCGGCGGTCATGCCTAATCACATTCATGCATTGTTAAATTTATCATCGCCCCGATTAAATTTTGTAGAGACGCACGATCGCGCGTCTCTACCCATAAGATATCAGAGTTATCATTATCCCCGATTGGCCGTAAAATCTAACCAAACCATTCCCAAAATTATTTCCCAATATAAATCGACGGTAACCCGATTAATTAAATCAAAAACAATATTCTTTGGGTGGCAATCCGGTTTTTATGATGAAATTATCGCCAATCAGCAACGTTTATTAATCATCCAAAAATATATTCAAAACAATGTTTCCAATTGGCAAAAAGATATATTGTATTCAATAAAATAACCCACAAAAAACCTCCCAATTTCTTGGGAGGTTTTAAGTGTTATTAAAAACAGATTAGTATCTGTTTCCACCACCATTACCGCCATAACCACCTTGTGAACCACCACCGAAACCTTGTCGGCTAGGACCACGAGAGTAATTATCACGTCGAGGTGGACGATCTTCCATTGGACGAGCTTCGTTCACTTTAACAGTGCGGCCATCCAATTCTTTTTCGTTCCACATCTCAATCGCAGCATTGGCTGATTCTTCCGAATCCATTTCTACAAAACCAAAGCCTTTTGATTGACCTGAGAATTTATCCTTAATAACTACTGCCGAAACGACAGTACCAGCTTGAGCAAATGCTGCTCTTAAAGTGTCATCGGTTGTTTGGTAAGACAAGCCGCCCACATATAATTTTTTTACCATTAGAGTAAAAATTAATAATCTGTAGCGACCTCTTACCAGCTTAAAACTGAATCGACCCTTCTCTACAGGGAGAATTATACCATGTTTTGGGATATAATGTTTTCCTACTATGTTTAGGTTACTAAAAACATTCTATTCTTTTTTGTTCCGCTATAAATGGCGGTTATTTGCTTTTCTCGTCATTATTACTATCAGCAGCATTCTTCAGAGTGTTCAGCCATATTTTTATAAGCTGTTTGTTGACGCTCTTGGTACTCAAAAGTTAAACCAACTTACACAAATATTAGTTGCTTTTATTTTTGTTCGTCTTTTCGGACTTATTTTTGAAACCATCAGTCATACCTTAGCTGATTCAGTCGTCTTACCAGCTTCTCGCGATGCTCGTGTTGCCGTCTTTAAAAAGATTCAAGATTTAGACTTCGCGTATCACCTCTCCAAAAGTACCGGTTCCCTCATTAGCGCTTTCAAGCGCGGCGACAGTGCTTTTTTCAATCTTGCCGACTCGATCAACGGCAGTCTCTACCCCATTTTCATCAGTTTTATCGTTATTCTAAGTTTTTTTGCCCAAATTAACTGGCAGTTGGTCGCCATTCTCTTTATCTCCTTGCTTATTAATTTAATTGCTGCCCGATTCCTCATTCAAAATAATATGTTTGCTCGAGCCAGTTTTAATCGTTCTGAAGACGAAATTAACGAAATTATCGTCGATAATTTGATGAATTTCGAAACTGTCAAACTATTCGCTCGAGAAAAATACGAACTTACCCATCTTCAGGATCGATTTAAACCATGGCTGGCTAAGTTTTGGGCCTATGGCAACACTTTTCGTTTAGTCGACATTGTTGTCGGACTCACCGGGAATGCTGGTCTTTTTGTTGTTTTATTTTTTGGCCTTTATCAACTTGATCTTGGTCTCATCACCATTGGCCAATATGTTATGATTCTCGGTTTTGTCACCAACTTCTACCCCAAGTTTTTTCAGCTTATCTTTGAGCTCCGCAATATTGCCAAACACTATACTGATATGGAACGCTATTTTGCGATTCTTGACGAATCCACCTTAGTCAAAGATCCTCAAAAACCCCTCGAAAATCTTTCAGTTAATGGTGACATTGAATTTACAAATCTCTCTTTTGCTTATCCTGGCAACAAAAAAGGTGCCGTTTCCAAAATTAATCTCTCAGTCAAAGCCGGCCAATCAGTCGCTTTTGTCGGTCGTTCCGGCGTCGGCAAAACCACCCTTGTTAAATTATTAATGCGTTTTTACGACCCAACTAAAGGTCAAATTTTACTCGACGGTCACAATATTAAAGACTTTACCAAACAACAACTCCGTTCTTTTATGGGCGTGGTTCCTCAAGAGCCAATTTTATTTAACAATACTATCGGTTATAACATCGGTTATGGTGTCGATGACCCCACCTCAGAGCAAATTATTGCTGCCGCCAAAATGGCCAATCTTCATGAATTTATTGATGATCTACCGAAGAAATATGAAACTCATGTTGGCGAAAGGGGAGTCAAATTAAGCGGCGGTCAAAAACAGCGCTTAGCCATCGCCAGGATGATCCTTAGCAATCCTGATATTATTATTTTTGACGAAGCTACCTCTCAACTCGATTCTGAATCAGAAAAATTAATCCAGGACGCTTTTTGGAAAGCCGCCGAGGGTAAAACCACTTTTATTATTGCCCACCGTTTGTCTACCATTACTCGTGCCGAAAAAATCATCGTCATGGAACATGGTCAGATTGCCGAAATTGGTTCTCACCATCAATTATTAACCAAAAAAGATTCGCTCTACTCCCGCTTCTGGTCGCTACAAACTAATAAACCATAAATCACCGCTGATAAATCGCCAGATGTTTTGTTGATCCCATTTTTACCCCACTAATCTGTTCATTATTTGTAATTGTATAAAGTTGGGCCGATCCGTCAGCCACATAATTTTTCCCCAATTTATTAAATATGGTAGTGTATCCACTATCTTCCCCCAATCCCAACTCAAACGACACCGAGTACTTATTATTCATCGCTTCCAATTTATTTACCAATTCGACTTTTTCTTGCAGAGTTACGCCGGGGTTGTTGTTTAATATCTCGACTGTCTTTAGTCCTGTTATCACCAAAATAATTATTATTAAACCAACTTTACCCACATTTCCCGCTCTTGTCATCAGTCCTGCCAAGAATATCGGCAATAGTAAAATTACTGGCGCATAATAATATTCCGATACATTGCCTTTATAAAATGCCATGGGGATTAGCGACGATACTAGCCACAAACCAATAAACCATTTGTTTCTTCTAAACAAATATATTCCCCCAATTAATACCATCATTGACACGCTAAATACTATTGTCGAAACTGGCTGAGGTAGGGGATGGTTTAGCCAAGACGTTTCCACTGCTCGATAAAACACTTTTAGAAAATATCCCGCTTGTTGCCCCTGTCCCTTAGTTGCTCCGGCGAATGCCAAGATATTTCTTAGGTTTATAAAATTATGTCTTAAATCAAAAAATACTAGCGGTGTATACGGCAGACTTGCCAACAGTATCCCCCATAAATATTTCTTAATCGAGACTTTTGATTTTATAACCACATATAAAAACGGTATCCCCAGTGCGTAAAACACAGCGTAGGTGGTACAACCAAAACCAAACAATAAAAACAACCAAGGTAATAGTTTTGGATTTTCTAAAGTTTTTAAGCAGCCATAAAAAAATATTAAACTCAATAATGGCACATACATAAATCCCCATGCCATCACACTCACCGGCGTCGCCAAAAATATGCCTACAGTCACCCCTGCCAATGTTCCCCACCATTTTTTAACGAATAAAAAAGCCACTAATGCCCACAAATATTGAATTGTCACCGCTGCCCAAAAGCCCATTTCTAAACTCCCGCCAGTCAATTTGTAAAACGGTAATAGAAAATAATAATGCCACGGTCCCAAGAAAAATCCTGCATCGCTCGTCACTCTTGGCCCGATTAGTGCTAGCTTGCCGCTGGCTATTTTTGCCACCGCCTCGTAATCATTACCCTGATCCCAATCAAAAACATAGTCTCTATTTTTAAAAGGTAGTGTAAATACTAATAGCCCTATTGCCAACAATACCGCCACAATTATCTCTATTTTGAATTTTATTATCCAATCCACTTTACTTATTATAATTTATTTCTTCAAAATATCCTTGATCTCTTGACTTCGGGTTTTCTTCGGTATAAATTGACAGTATGCAAATCAATTCCCCGATTTCTGTTATCTCTTCTTACAACCACCACTTAAAAAAAGTCTCCCCTCGCAAAATTATCTGGAATGGCCGAGAATATATCATTACTCAAGTTGGCCTCCACCACACCAATCGGGTGGGTCGGACTCTCTTTCACATTTTTTCTGTTGCTGCCAACCACACTTTTTTTCGTCTCAGTCTCAACACCGACAACCTCTTTTGGCAATTGGAGGAAGTTACCGATGGAATTTAGCTCTGCCCCTTCTACCATCATGCATCTCGATCTCAATTCCTGCTTCGCCAGCGTCGAACAACAGGCCAACCCCACTCTTCGTGGTCGGCCGATTGCTGTCGCTGCTTACGCCACTCCTAATGGTTGTATTTTGGCTGCCTCCATCGAGGCCAAAAAACTTGGTATTAAAACTGGTTTTCGGGTTAAAGACGCTAAAATTCTTTGTCCTGATTTAATTGTTCTCCCTCCCGACGCTCCCAAATATCGCTTTATTCATCACCAATTTCAAAAACTCCTCGACCATTATTCTCCCAATGTTATCCCCAAATCTATCGACGAATTTGTTATTGATTTTCATCACAGTCACTATTCCAATCTATTTGATGTTGGTCACCAAATCAAAACCAAAATCAAACAAAACATTGGTGATTATTTAACAGTTTCCGTCGGTCTCGGCCCCAACCGTTTTTTAGCCAAGGTTGCCTCCAATTTAAAAAAACCCGACGGCTTAGAAGAAATTTGTCAAAGAAATTATTTAGCAGTTTATTCCAAATTAAATTTGATTGATCTTCATGGTATCAACACTCGCCTCAATGCTCGTCTTGGTTCTCGCCAAATTTATACCGTTCTTGATTTTTTAAATTCCGACATCTCCCAACTCCGCTCTGCCTTTCATTCCATTGCCAGCTATTATTGGTATCTTCGCCTCCGCGGTTACGAAATTGACGACGTTGATTTTGGTCGTAAAAGTTTTGGCCACATGTATTCCCTACCTCAAAAATTTACCCACTCACAGGACCTCGCCCCCATTCTCCACCGTCTGGTTTCTAAAATGGGCTATCGTCTTCGCTCTCACGGCTATCAATCTCGTGGCCTTTATCTCGGGCTACTTTATGCCGATCACTCCGGGTGGCATCATCACAAATTATTTTCTAAATATTTTTTTGCTGACGCCGATCTTTATCGTTATGCTTTTCGTCTCCTCCAATCTTCACCCCAGCAGCTCCCCATCGCCAACATTGCCATTTCTTGTTTTGATTTAATCGCCAACAATGCCGTCCAATTAGATCTTTTTTCCGCTGTTTCTCGAAACCTAAATTTAAGCCAAGCTCTTGACTCGTTAAATAAAAGATACGGCGCTTCAATCGTCAATTATGCCGATTTTTCCACCCATATTCCCGACCGTATCGGTTTTGGCAATCTTGACCGCTTGACGGATGATTAAACCAATACTACACTCGTAGTAGTTAATAATTATCTAATTAAAAAATATGATCCAAGATACCATCACCAATCTTCAAAGCCACGGATTCGACGTTACTCTCGCCGCCACCAATGAAGAAGCTACCAAGAAAGTTTATGAATTAATCCCCGAAGGCAGTCAAGTTATGACCATGTCCTCGGTCACCTTGAATACTCTGGGTATTACCGACGAAATTAATAAATCCGGTAAATATCAAGCGGTTCGCGACATCCTTTATACTGGCGAGCCCGAAGGTAAGCACCTCGCTTCTCTGCCCGACTATGCCATCGGTAGTGTCAATGCCTTGACTGAAACCGGCGAACTTTTAATTGCTTCGGCCAGCGGTAGTCAAATTCCCGCCTATGCTTTTGGGGGTAAAAAAGTAGTTTTTGTAGTTAGTACCCAAAAAATAGTCGCTGACTTGTCAGCTGCCCTTAAAAGAATTAACGAAGTCGTTGTTCCCCAAGAGGACACTCGAGCTCTGGCCGCCTACGGCAAACACACCAGTCTCAATAAAATGTTAATTATCTATCATGAGCCCACTCCTAGTCGAATTCATGTTGTTCTGGTTGACCAACCCCTCGGTTTTTAATATATAATTATCTCTCATATTTACTCTCCCCACAGGGGAGATGAGGGATAGCATGTTCACTGAAATAATTTTCGACATTGAAACCAAAAAAATTTTTGACGATATTCTCACCGGTAATCCAGCTGATTTAGGTATCTCCATTATCTCCGCTTACAAACGAACTTTAGACGATAAGTTTAATGAAGTTAGTGGAGAAATCATCAGTTTTTGGGAAGAAGATTTTCCCAAAATGTGGGCTTATTTTTCCAATGTCGATCGCTGCATCGGCTTTAATTCCCTCCATTTTGATGTTCCCGCAATGGCGCCGCTGTGTCCTTTTGATTTCAACAAAATCAATCACTTCGACATCATGACTCACGTCAAAGATGCTCTTGGTTTCCGTGTTGGTCTTGGAGCCATAGCCGCCGAAACATTAGGACACACCAAAATTGATCATGGTTTAAACGCCGTCAAATATTGGGCTGAACACACCGAAGAATCACTCACCAAATTAAAAAAATATTGTGAGGCCGATGTCATTGTTACCAAAGAAGTCTACGATTATGGCCTTAAAAATGGTCATCTCAAATTTGTTGACAAATGGAATGTCTCGCGCCAATTTCCCGTCAACTTTGCCTACCCTAAAATCGACACCTCCGCCCCTACTCAAATTGGCTTATTTTAAACTATTAGAGTTCACTTCTTTCGACCAATCCAAATTTCTTTCTTCCTTCAACACCTAGTTCATCATATCTTGCCTTAATATTTGGAGCAAATTTATCAATTGCTTCGAACACTTCTTTAAAGTCACCCTTACATCCTTGTTCAAGGAGAATTCCCTTTGCCAACATGTGATCCATAATCGCATCTGGATGAACTTCCATTTTTGTAAATTGCTCTGCCACTTGAACCATATACTCAATTGGATCATCGCATTTACGGGCAACATCTTCAATTACTCCTGACATCTTTTCGAATCTTTCCCAAGTAATATTATCTGTCCCCCTGCCTCTTTCTTCAATTGCAATTCTCGGTAAAGCGTAGCCCACAATGTGTGACATTTTTGATACTTTGCTTTTGTAATCTTTGGGTATAAATTTATTACTCACTTTTCCTGGTTCTTCCCCAGTTCGTCGAGTTGTTTCTGCCGCTAAACGACTTGCCAGTATTGAGTTTATTGGTTTCACTAAATCTTCACAGTACCCATACATAAAATTGCATTCAGAGTACCGACTCAAAGTCATGATTTTACCTTGTTTTATCGCCTCCTTATTACTGACCTCGGGATGTAAATCTTTGTAAGACTTTGCATATTCCCTCACCACTTCGTCAATTACTGGACAAGCATGAGACCATCCCATTAATCGAATTTTCATATCAATCGGTAAATAATCAAATATTCTCCCTTTATCACCCAGAAATTTTCCATCTCCAAACTTCCTGCCAAACAATTCAAGAATCGCCTCTTTAAACATATCAAATTATATCATTTACAATATCTTGCTATCCTCTTCTTCCATCTTCGACGGTTTGTCCAAAATGTAGACATCCGCCCGATAGCCATCTTGCCCAACTAATTCCGCTTCGCCCTTGATTATCATTTCCATTGGCCGGCACGCTCGACAACCCTTTTCTCCATTTGGACATTTGAAAATTCCCATTTGTCGGGCTAATTTTAGTTGCTTCGCCACTTTCAAAATTTTTTTCGCCGAGTCTTCAACTTCAGGCAATTCTTTTTTGGTTAAACTATCATTACTTTCCAAATACCAATACCACGCTCCGTCCACTTTTCTCTTTTGGCAATTGTGCACCAGCAAACTATATATTGGTAACTGTAAACTTTCTCCCTCTTCCTCATTTTTACTAGTTTTAAAATCAATAATTTCCACGCTATCCGTTTCCGCGTTATATTTTAACCAGTCGATTTTGCCACACAAAATAATGTTATCCTCTTCCGACAGCCAATAATAAGGGAGTTCCATATTTATTTTGACTGCCAATTCGGCCACTGGTCCCGGATTTTTCATTACCCGCCGGATCATCGCCTCACCCCGGGCTTTATATTTGTATTCCGTGTCCTCATTCAAAAACCCTCCATTTTTCCCCGTGACTTTTTTCCAAGCTCTTTCGTATTTATCTATTAACGATTCTTTAAATCTCTCGCTGGTTTTCAGCTCCGATAATGACTCGATTACTTCATGAACCGCCTGTCCCAATGCTAACGGCGCCGACATTAATTTAATTTTATGTCCGGTCTTGGGGTCTTTATAAATATTCTTCAAAAAATACGCTCTGGGACATTCCAAAAAATTAGAAATTGATGAGTGGGAAACCCACACCGCACTAAATTTATCTTTGGCCATATAATATAGTATATGCCATTAATTCGCCTTAATAAATATCTTGCCCAATTGGGAGTCGCCTCTCGTCGCCAAATTGATCAAATTACCATCGGTCGGCGCATTACCATTAATGGCCATATCGCCATTCTCGGCGACAAGGTTGATCCCGAAAACGATACTGTTGTCGTCGATAAAAAAATTATTTCTGCTCAGCCGCAACAATTAGTTTATTACGCCATCAACAAACCCAAATTTATTTTAAGTACCACCAGTGACGACCGTGGTCGCCAAACCGTTTTAAAATATGTTCCTAAATCTCCTCGCGTCTTTCCTGTTGGTCGTTTAGACTTTGAGTCCACCGGCTTAATTTTACTGACCAACGACGGTGACTTAGCTCTTAAAGTCACTCACCCTCGCTACCATCTCCCCAAAACTTATTTAGTCACCGTTTTAGGTAAAGTTTCTACCGACAAACTTCTTCTCATGGAAAAAGGCGTTAAATTAGATGACGGTGTCACTGCTCCGGCTAAAGTTTCAGTTGAGCCGGCCAAACTTAATCAAACCAATTTTCAAATTACCCTGTACGAAGGCAAAAAGCGGCAAATTCGTCGCATGTCCGCGGCTCTTCACCTTCATCTTCTCGATCTTCACCGTCTTTCCATTGGCCCAGTCGAACTTGGTCAATTAAAACCCGGGGAGATTCGGCCGCTTTCCCCCCGGGAAATAACTCAGCTAAAATCTTAACCGACTTTTACTTCAATCTCTTTTGGTTTTGACTCTTCAGCAACTTTAGCCTTGATGGAGATTACTCCATTTTTAACCTTGGCTTCAATTGATTTAGCCTCAATTGGTCGCGGTAAAGCTGTTACATAATCTACAGAAGTCACCATTTCCCATTTCTTAATCACCTTACCTTTCTTTTTCTCTTCATCCTTTTCAGATTGACTGCCATAAATATGGAGCATTCCGTCGTGATAAGTTACCTTAACATCTTTTGGCTCCAAGCCGGAAACTGATGCTTCCACTGTCACTTCAGTTTCCTTATCATCGGTATAAACATTTAATCCAGAAGTTTGTTGTACTTCTGGCCAAAAATCTTCATCCCAAACAGATGGGCGAAAATCAAATAACGGTTTAAAAGGTAGATATCTCATATATCCTTCTCCTTAAAAATAATTAATAATTTGAGTACATTAGCAGTATAAAATTCAACTGCCAGCATGTCAATATATCAAATGCCAATCTTCTTTCGCCACCCCGCGATAATCAGTTTCGCCAATTTTTTTATACCCCAATTTAGATAGATAATTATTATGATTGAATCCATGTATTTCCTCACCATAGGGGATAACTGTAATTTCTTTTTCCAATGGCTTGGTTCTTGAATCTTGAATTATAATTTTTGCATCGTAGTATTTCACCGGATCGCTAAAACTACTAATTATATAAACTTTGTTTGGTAATTTGACTGCCAAACTTTTCCAATCTTCCCGATAAAACGCTGGGTTAAGTAAATACACCAAACTAAAAATCATAAATCCACCCAGCACAAATTTATTTTTATTAATTATTAGCCCCATTACCGGAATCAAATATAAGAACCGAAAATACTGCAACATCGGTGTAAAAATCGAAAATATCGTCCCGATTATTAAAGTAAACCAAAAAATAAAACTATAAACATTTCTCTTCACCATCTGGCTAAAAACTAAAATCGCAAATCCCCCCGACACTAAATAATAAATCGCTTTCGGGTCGAAACTAATTCGTCCCGAGGTAAACTTCATTGGAATTAATAGTAAGTTTTTTAAATTAGCTTTCCCCAATACCAAACTCCAGTTAGCCACTTGCGACAGCATCTCTTGCGAATTATGCAACTGCAATTTCATCACTGGCCAAATCACTAATAAAGCAATTGCTGGCCCAATATTTGTCAAAATTATTGCTTTATATTTTTTATTAAATAATAGATACAAAGTCATCGCCGCCAAGATAAATACTGAACCATAAAATGTCAAGAAACTTAATCCCGCTAAAACGCTTACCCAAACATATTTTTTCTTCACCAAAAAAAATAAACAAAGAGTCAATAACATTGTCACCAGTGAATACATCCGCGCTTCTTGCGAGTAATAGACTAGCAGGGGATTAAGTCCAGTCAAGGCTGCCGGCCATATGCCACCTAGTAAATACACTATATATACCGTTACTAAGGCAAAAATAACCGATGGCATTCGTAAACTAATTTCCGAATATCCAAAAATTCCTGTCCACGCTTTTAACATTAAATAATAAGTCGGCGGATGGAAATCATTTGGTGAAAAATCCTTAATTATCTGAGTGTAAGTTAAGTCTTTGGCTACCCGAGCTGAAATTGCTTCGTCTAACCACAAACTTTGATTTAAACCAATTAATCTAATTGCTAAACAGCCAATTATCAGCCATACTATTTTCTTCATTAACATATTCTAACCCTACTACGATTGTAGTATAATTAAACACTTATGAACCGAAAAGCCCTTTTTACTATCTTTATGATAATTTTGACCGATATTATCGGTTTTGGCATTATCATTCCCTTACTCCCAACTATTAGCCAAAACTTAGGCATTAACGGTTTTGCTCTCGGTTTGCTGACCGCCTCCTACGCCATCGCTCAATTTATTTCCTCGCCTATCTTAGGCTTTCTTTCCGACAAATATGGTCGTAAGCCAATTTTAGTTATCAGCAAAGCTGGCACTGTCGTTGCCTACATTATGTTAGCTTTTTCCCGTAGTTATCTATTAATCATTACTTCTCGTTTAATTGACGGCTTTACTGGGGGCAATATCCCCGCGGCTCGGGCCTACATTAGCGACGTCACTACCAAAGAAAATCGCGCCAAAGGCATGGCCATTATTGGCATTGCCTTCGGACTCGGATTTATTATTGGCCCCGCCATTGGTGGTATTTTTTACACCATTGGCCATTCTCAAACTTTGCCTGGTTTAGTTGGCGCGGGTCTTTCTCTCTTTTCTTTAATCCTCACCCAACTATTTTTAGACGAATCCCATCGTGACGGTAAAATTATTCACCATCGTCAATTTAGCATTAAAACTTTTTTTGACATTTTCCAACGCCCGGTTGTTGGCCAAATTTTAGCCACCGTCTTTATTACTATGATTGTTATCTCTGGCCTCCAAACCACCATACCATTTTTTACCACTGCTGTTTTTAAATTTACCACCGAAAATAACAGCTGGATGTTGGTTTTCTTAGGTGTTCTTGGTCTTATAATTCAGGGTGGCATTATCCGCCGGGTTTCTCACGACAATTCTTTAATGTCCCGCTTGGGCATTTGGCTGTCGGCCATCGGTATTGTTTTGATTGCTCTCAGCCCCAATCCCATCTTTTTGTTTAGCACCCTCGCCGCCTATTCTGCCGGTTCCAGTTTTATCCAAGTTTTCTTACCCGCCTTACTATCAACCTCTAGTTCCACCGATCCTGAAGGCGAAATCATGGGCGCCTATGAAGGCGTTTCCAGTTTGGGTCGAGTTATTGGCCCGGCTATTTTTGGTAGTTTAGTTTTAACCCAAGCCCGCCCCACTTATTTAATTAGTGCCTTTGTTCTGCTTGCCTCGCTCTACTTTTTACCCAAGCCTCACCACTCCCAGCCCAATCAATCCGGTGACAATTAAATAAATCGCCACTAACAGCGATAGCAGTTTAGGATTTATCAAAATTAAAATACCAAAAACCAAGGACATTAGTGGGCTGACAGATGTTAAGTGCATAATTTATTATAATCCAAAATTTGCCAATGGCGCATTGCCGATCCGAATCCGTGGCAGTTCAAATCTTTTGCCCTTACACAATAGCGACCCGTGCACTGTCGTGAATGCCAATTTGTAACCATATTTTGTCAACACCTTTTCTGCTCCCGCGCTGGGATTACCATAAGGATAGGCGAATATTTTACTTTGGTTATAACCTTTTTCTGCCAGTTGGCCATCAGCCAATCTGATTTCTTTGTCTAAAACATCGAGTGCTCCGCTCGAGGCATGGTGCGACCAAGTATGATTGGCAAAATATATTAATCCGCTGCCGCTCATCTCGCCAATTTCTCCCCAATTTAAATAATCAATTACTGTTACCAAGCCAGTCGGCGTAAAAATCGTTGCCTTAATTCCTAAATCTTTTAACACCGGATAGGCATTTAGGTAGTTATCTTCATAGGCATCATCCAAAGTTATAGCGATTGGTTTTTTCGGTAATTCCGTGCCACTGTCAAAAAAATCGCTAATTTGCGACAAATTAATTGGTGAATAACCCTTTGCTTTTATATATTCCATTTGTTTGCGAAACCAATCGGAGGACACTGATAATCCCCCTTGCCCTAATTTTTTTGCCGTCGCCTCATCTTGGATGTGGTGATACATTATCACTGGCACGGTCACACATGGACCATACAATTTATTCATATCAATCGGCGCGATATGAAAAAATACCAGCAAAAATAACAGCAAATTATTCACAATTGAATTATATCAACCAATTTGTTATTCTCTTGATACCCAAATAATACCCGAATATGTCAAATCTTCCCTTAGCCTCATTACTCCGCCCCAAAACACTCAAAGATTTTGTCGGCCAGTCGCATTTGGTCGGCGAGGGCAAGCCTCTGAAAATGGCCATCGACAATCATCAGATTTTTTCTATGATCTTTTGGGGTCCACCGGGCGTCGGTAAAACTACTCTTGCCAAAATTATTGCCCACGAATCTCAGGCTGATCTTTACGAGCTTTCCGCCGTTTCCGCTAGTAAAGAAGACATTAAAAAAATTATTGGTGGTGGTCAACCCGGCCTCACCAAAAAAATCTTATTCTTAGACGAAATTCATCGCTTTAACAAAGCCCAACAAGATTTTTTGTTGCCTTATGTTGAATCCGGTTTACTCACTCTTATTGGCGCCACCACGGAAAATCCCAGTTTTGAGGTTATATCTCCACTCCTTTCCCGTTGTCGTGTCTTCACCCTCAAAGAGTTAACTGATGACGAAATGGCCGACATCATCAATCGCTGTCTCAAAACCCTCAAAACTAAAACTGATAAAAAATCCAAAGACTGGCTGATTCAAATGGCCAACGGCGATGCTCGCCAAGCCATTACCATGCTCGACAATGCTTTTACCCTTTATCAAAAAATTAACATCGACACTCTTAAATCGACTCTCCAAAATTCCTTTCTGCGTTTCGATAAAAAAGGCGAGGAACACTACAATACCATTTCCGCTTTTATCAAATCCATGCGCGCCAGCAATCCCGACGCCGCTCTCTATTATTTAGCCCGCATGGTCGACGCCGGCGAGGATCCCAAATTTATTGCCCGTCGCATGGTCATTTTTGCCTCTGAAGATATTGGCGTGGCCAATTCCTCAGCCCTGATGTTGGCCAATCAAGTCTTCCAAGCGGTTACCCAAATTGGCTATCCCGAGTGTTCCATCAATTTGGCACATGGTGTCACTTACTTGGCCCTTTCGCCCAAAAATCGCTCGGCCTATGATGGTCTTCGGGCCGCCCAAGCCGACATTAAAACTTATGGCAATTTGCCAATACCGCTTAATCTCCGCAATGCCGAAACCTCCCTGATGAAGGACCTAGGCTACGGCAAAGGTTACGAGAAGTATACTAAGGAAGATTTGTTACCCGACAAATTAAAGGGCAAAAAATATTTTAAGGAGATAAAAAAATAATGAATCGCTTTGCTGATAAATATTCAGTTAAATCCAATAAACTTTTCAATTACAATTATTCGTCTTTGGGGAATTATTTCATCACTATCTGTACTCTTCACCATAATAACTTTTTTGGAAAAATCATTGGAAATAAAATGATTTATTCAGAATCTGGGGAAATTGCTAATAATTATCTTTCTCAAATTCCAACGCATTTTGCCAATGTGTGTTTAACTGCCTCAATTGTTATGCCCAACCATGTGCATGTTCTATTCCATGTAGAGACGCCAGATCTGGCGTCTCAATTAATTAAAAATAAATCAAATGATCTAGCTGCAAATTCACAAAACGAAAAAACAAATTCACTAAAACACAATTACATTTTTGGCAATGAGACGCCAGATCTGGCGTCTCTACAAGATAATCGAAAAATCACGTTGATAAATTATAGCCATATCAATCATCCGGATTTTTATTTCCGAATCAACCAAAAGTCAAAACAATTATTACCGAAAATTATTCAACAATATAAATCCTCAGTCACCCGCCAAATCAATCCCGAAACAAAATTTTTTGCTTGGCAATCGGGTTATTACGATGTTATTATCCAAGACGACCGTCAATTCTCCGCCGCCAAAAATTATATAATCAGCAATCCATTAAATTGGCAAAAAGATAAATATTTTATTAAATAAAACCATGAAACTTCTTCTCACCTCCTCCGGTCTCTCCAATCCTTCAATCATCAATGCCTTTCTTGAACTTCTAGGCAAGCCATTTGCTGATTCGTCCCTGCTTTTCATCACTACTGCCGCCAATCCCGAAACTGATAAAAGTTATCAAGTTGACGATTTGCAACAGTTACAATCGCAAAATTTCAAATCGATTACGCCCTACGATATTTCCCAACACGATCTCGCCGACGTCAAACAAAAAATCGCCGACCACGACGTCATTTGGGTCAGTGGCGGTAACACTTTTTATCTCCTCGATCAATTTCGCAAAACTGGTTTGTTTGAAATTTTTGAATACCTAATTAAAGACAAAATCTATGGCGGCATCAGCGCCGGATCAATTATCGCTACCCCCTCAATTAAGGTTGCTTTTGTCGAACCTGCAGACACCAACTCCGTTGGTCTTCAAGATTTTACCGGTCTTAAATTAGTTGATTTCGAAATTTCGCCTCACAGCCCAGGCATGGTGACTTTGGAAAACACTATTGCCTATTCGAGTAATATTTCTCGACCAATTTATGCCCTCGACGATCAATCCGCCATCAAAGTCGACGGTGACAAAATTGAAGTTGTTTCTGAAGGCGTTTGGCAAAAATTTAATTAGCCACCTGCATTCTCATCTCCACATGCATCACTCCGGCATCATCAAACGGTTCTGAAGTTTGCACAAATCCAAAACTACCATAAAATTCTTTTAAATATTCTTGGGCTTCAATTTTTATTTCTTTAACTCCTTCCATCCTTTTGGCAACTTCAATTGCTTTAGTCACCATTTTCCTACCCAATCCTTCTTTTCGATGCTCTTGATCCACCGCTACTCGTCCAAACGTTGCTGTAATTTCATCGGCTTTAAATACCCGAGCATAGGCAATTATTTTTTCCTGGTCTTTGATAAAGACATGAAATGCCTCAACATCTTTTCCGTCATACTCATCAAAAATACTTTTCTGTTCAAAAACAAAAACGTTATATCTTAATCCACACATTCCATAAACATCCACCGGTGACATTTCATTTAGATGTTTTACTTGGATTTCACCTTCATTTACGTTCATGGCCAATTTTAACACAAAAGTGACACCTTTACTTCGTCTTTTCTTCGGTTTATAACAAGGTATCCATTAATAATTAACTAAATCATGACCCCATCATTCTCAAAGTTGCCCGAGGTTTATCAAAATGTCATTAAATTTAATTCCGATCGTGGTTGGCACCCCACTAGTCATGACACCGCCAGCTCCGTGGTCATCGAAGCCGCCGAATTACTCGAGCTATTTCAATGGCAAACCGGTCGCGAAAAAATTGACAATAAAGATCCCGAAGTCATGCATCATTTGACTCAAGAAATTGGCGATGTCATGATTTATTTATTTGACCTCTGTGAATTACTAAACATCGATTTTGTCGATGCTGTTGACCAAAAGATGCGACACAACGCCGAAAAATATCCCGTCAACAAGGCCAAAACCGACACTCACAACGAATTTTATTATTCCCAGAAGAAAAAATACCGGGAAGAAAAAAAGTAATATGCTCACCAAAATTAATGAAATTACCGCCAAAACCATTTTAAATAAATCAGGGCTTCCTGCTTCTGATTGGGACATCAATCCCTACAATGGCTGTCAATTTGGTTGCATGTATTGTTACGCAGCTCAAATTGCTCGTTGGCGTCATCCGGCAGAAGAGTGGGGGAGTTTCCTTGATGTCAAAATCAATGCTCCTGAGTTATTAAAAAAAGAATTAGAACAACTTGAATTAAAATTTAATAAAAAAGATTTCGGTTTTATTTTTTTTAGTACGGTCACCGATCCTTATGCTGGCCTCGAAGCCAAATACCGGCTAACTCGGAAATGTCTTGAGATTTTAGCTGATTTCGGCTATGAAGGTGGTATCGGTATTCAAACTAAGTCATCTCTTGTTTTAAAAGACATTGATGTTTTAAAACGACTTAACAATGTCCAAGTTGGATTTACAGTCACCACTCTCGACGATAAAGTTTCTCGTTTTCTCGAAGTCGCTGCTCCGCCAGTTTCTGCCCGTATTCAGGCAATTAAAGAATTAACTGCTGCCGGGATTTTCACCTATGCCTTTATTGGTCCAATTTTACCCCATTTTATAAATAGCCAAAAAGAAATCAACCAATTATTAGATGAACTTCAATCGGCTGGCGTTGCCGAAGTTTGGTTTGAACACATAAATT
>CAIKAI010000163.1 GCA_903825325.1 Candidatus Shapirobacteria bacterium
GAAAAAAATATGAATTATGAGGAAAAAGAAAAACGGGTGGTAACGACTGTAGAAACAGCAGAAGAAGTCTTGAATGCACTAAATGAATCGCGGAGTTGATTTATAGTATTGATGATATTTTTTGCCGAAAATATTCGTAAGGATGACTTCTTCTTTTTTGGCTTTGTATCGATTAAGTGAATAAAACGGAAATATTAAAAATATAAAGTAGCTACCGAGAGATAACTCAAATCCGATGACCATGATCATTTCTGAAAGATAAACTGGATTACGACTGATAGAATAGATACCGGTAACGATTAATTCTGGTTGAGATTTCTGGTCGTGCTGCATAGGTAAACCCCAATTCTTGGCAATAGTTATTTTAGAAATTAAGGCAGTGATGAGCCCAAAAGAATAAGTTAACAAACCAATGACCTGGATGATGGGATTTGATGGAAAAGACAGAATGGGTCCAAAAATAACTTGAAAAATAAAAATAAGCGTCCACGAGTTGATAAATATATAATAAAAGAAGTCTTTTTTGGGCAAGGCACGTTTTCGATTACTGGAAATAATCCAAAAACAAATGAGTAAAATTTGGGTAAGACAAAGGTAGAATCTAATCATTGATTGATTATAACCGGCTGGGAATTGAACTTGATTTCGATGGGAAATAATTGATATTTAGGAGGCTCCCCTTTTTTAAAAGTAACCCGGGCGATTTGAGAATGGGTGGTGGCGTAGGACCAATCTTGATCAAAAATAAAGTTGCCAAAAGAATAAAAGATTAATTTATTTTTGTAAGTTTCGACTCCCTGCCAGACATGAGGGTGTTGACCATGAATAACATCAGCACCGGCATCAATTAGTTGATGGGCTAAATTAACTCGCCAAGGTTCAGGTTGAGTTAAGTATTCGTTGCCCCAGTGAATAGAGATAACAAGATAATCAACTAAAGGACGAACCGATTTTATTTTTTGAATAATATTGGGGATATTAGTTTGAGGATAAGTGATGAAATCATAACCCAGAAAGCCAAAAGTCAGACCGTTAATTTTTTTGGTTAAGAAGTTGTCATAAAAACTATTTTGGGGTAGAAATGATTTTGTTTGATTAAGACCGTCGAGACCGTAATTAAGAATATGATTGTTATTGAGATTGAGAACAAAGTGATTTAGATAAGGGATAAATTTAGGGTCGGCACAAAAAACGAAAGTATTATTGTTTTCGGTAGGACAATTATTGATGACTGGACCTTCTAAATTACCGAGATTAAGGTCGTTTTGAGATAGCCATGGATTAACTTTTTGGAAACTCCAAGAAAAGTCATTTTTGGCGCGAGCGGTGGCAGTAATGTAGCGGCCGAGGCCGATGTCACCGACTAAGCCGATGGTAACTGGTGATGACGGAGGAGTAGAAGTCGAAAAATTGGCAAATTTTAGGAAAAGTAAAAGAGAAATTGCGATGATAAGAACAAAAAATGGCAAGTAACGCATTAATAAAGTATACAGAAATTAAGCCAAAGCCACCAACTGCCTTATGTAAAGTTAAGCAAGTTCTTGGGTTTAAGAGTATATCCGGCTCGAACAAGCATTTCTCGATAGTAGAAGGTGGTATGAAGCTCAGGAGACCAAGCTTTAAGGTTAAATCGGTCACCAATTACACCGACAAATTGACCGAGAATTTCCTGTTCTTTTTCTGTTAATGGGTTACAAGGTAAGGCAACTGGCCTGTCGGGTAGAGCGAAGGCGGCTCTGATTTGATCGGTTGAGGGGTGAACACCAGTCATTGTTCCCCATGTACCCTTTTGAATTGAAAAATCCGTAAATAGACCAAATTTGTTTGTACTATTAAATAGTTGACATTGCTCCTGAATATTTGGAGCAATACCTTCTAGATGGGTATAGGCGCGTTCAAAACTGGCAAGCTCGGATGGTTTCCATTTTGGGCTGATTTTCGATTCAATTACCATATCTTATAGTATATAATAGGTGAACACCTTTGTCAATTATAAAGGCATGAAAAGATTGAGCTATCAGGTAATAATATGCTAATATATATGGTTAGAGGATATTTAAACAAATAAGCTTATGACAATAGGTAGCGTACAAATAAACGGGGAAGACATTAGTCCTAAGAGATCCGACATTCCGTCTTTGCATGAGACAGCGCTTTGGTTGACGATAGTAAAGATACAAGCTGATACGTTTGTGAGTATAAATAGTAATCCTATAACAAGTTTTGATTTGACACCTGCGTCAGCCGAGCGTGAAAAAAGAGCAAATGCGTGGAATATATATATTCAGCAACTTTCTCCAGAAATGAGGGAGGCTGAGTTGGCATTGTTGGAAAAACAAAGTAACCAGGAAAAGAATGCGGTTCCGAGGATTGACGTGAAAAGGGAGTTAAGAGAAAATGGCCGAAGAATTCAGATAGCGTTAGCAACTTTAACCTTAGATGCACTTAATAATCCTGGGAAAGTACCTACTTATTTTGATCAAAGAGTATCTCTAATTGATTGTGTGGTGGTGTCTAATGATGGTCAAACGAGGTTGTTTGTACAAAGACAAACAATGAATCACGGACAAACATATGACTCAACCGTAATTAGCATGGCACACGGAACTGACTCATCTACGCCTCAGATTCTTCTTGAGCTGAAAAATGACTTGCCAATATTATTTCAAACAAATGAAAATACGGTTAAGGCTTTAGGTGCGGCAGCCGAAAAGATGCAGGAAGTGATTAGTGGAGCGGTGACTGAGGGAAGAGTTACCTCGAATATTAGGCATTATAAAAAAGTTGAACTGGAAGAAACACCAGGATATAAACTTGGGAATGGGCCAAATACTCCGCCTTCAGACAGGGCGGGCATGAGAATTAAACGACACCCCGATGAAGATCACCCACATGGCGGAGTAATGGCAAAAGCTCAAGGAGGGATAAGCCTTAAAACTGAAATAATTTCCGGAAGTAAATAATTTGCGGTATGAGTAGCAGGTGGACGATTTACTTAGTATACTAAGTGTTATGCGCAAAGGGATTTGGTTGGTGGTGGTGGCTTCATTATTATTATCAGGGTGTAGTTTGTCGTTGAGAAAATCCGGGATAGAAATTATTACCTATCCAGCAGCTAAAGTGATGATAAATGGGAAAGATGCTGGGCAAACACCATACAAGAATAATTCCTTAGACTCGGGAGAAGTTAATATAAAACTAAGTACCAACGGAATGGATTGGGAGAGAAGAGTTCATTTGGAAAGTGGGGCAAACACGGTGATTAACTGGGAGTTTGGTAAGACAGTAGAAGAAAGCGGTGGATATATTTTGTATTTCGAATCGACTGGCGACAAAAACAAGGCGGGGATGTTGATTAGCTCGAACCCGGATCGGACAGCAATTGCCATCGATGATGAAATTAAAGGGTATAGCCCAATTAGATTAGATGACATCGGTGAAGGCGACAAGAAATTAACGGTATCGGGTCCAGGATTCAAAAGTATTAGCTCGTTTGTTAAATTTGTGAACGGATATCAGTTGGTGATTAAGGCAGACTTGGCAAAGGAAGCTGAAGTGGTGGTGCCGGCCGAGACTACAACAGCGGCGGAAAGTTCAGCGAGTGCAGAGTTGGTAACAAATCTGGTGACGATTAAATCAACTGAAACCGGTTGGTTGAGAGTCCACAGTGAACCATCTAATTCGGCGGTGGAAGTGGCCAAGGTTAAACCGGCAGAAAGACACCCTTTAATGAAGGAAATAGACGGTTGGTATTTGATAAATATGGGAAGCGGGACGAGTGGTTGGATATCGGCTAAATACGCCGAGAAATCTTGAGAACAAATCCGGTGAAGAGAATGATTAGTCCGAGAAAGAAATAAAATTTTTGTTGACTATTAAGGTAGAGTGAACAAACACCTAAAATGAGGCTGATTAGCCAGTAGAAAACGGCAATGTTGGTTTTACTCCAACCTGATTTAAGCAAGAGATGGTGGAGATGCTGACCATCGGATTTAAGGATCGATCTACCGGAAAGTAACCGACGGAAAAGGACGAAAACAGCATCTAGCATGGGAATACCTAAAAGCAAAATTAGAGTAGCCAATTTGGCACCAGAAAGTATGGCGAGAACAGCCAAAAGCAAGCCAGCTAAACTTTTACCGCTGTAACCAATCATAATGCTTTGAGGAAATAAGTTATAAGGAAGAAACCCAAGATAAGCACCAGCGATACAGCCAGCAAGGATAATTAAAGGCCATTGACCAGAATCAGAGGCATATCGTAGCCCAAGAATACCAATAAAGGTGGCGGAAATAGCCACAAAACCGGGTAACTGACCTTCAACTCCTCCGGCCCAACCGGTGATATTCATACACCAAACAATCCAAACAATAGCGAGTAAATCGGCAATTATCCATAGACTGTGAGCACCAAAAAACGAAAAATTCAATTGAAAAACGGAGAGATCAATAACTCCCCCGAACGGATTACTGATAAAGGCAATGCCAATACCGGAGGCAACGACAATTAAGGCGGCAACCAGATTGGTAAACAAGCGAACGCGAGGACTAATATCTTTTATATCGTCCCACACTCCGACGGCAACAGTTAAACATGCGGCTAAAATTATACCGATGAGATGTTTATCAATCGGGAGAAAAACTAACGAGGTAATAATAATTGCGAAAAAGATTGGCAGACCGCCCCCCCTTGGTACGGCGGTTAAAGCGGTAGCATTATGAGTTTTTTGTTGTTTTTTAAGGGGATCTTCAACCCAAGAATGGGTAACAAAATAACGTCGAACAAAAGGGGTCAAGATAAATGCCGAAAAGCAAGAAAGGATAATGCTAATAAAAAATTTGTTAAACATGCTTAAGAAATAAGTGTGATTATTTTATAGACGGTGATGGTGCAAAAGACAGTTGAGACGAGTGAGAAAACAACTAAGAGACGGGAAATGAGGGGAACGGACTTTAAATAATATACAGCCAAAATATTATTAATAAACAAAATTAGAACCGAGAGAGAGGGTAGAATAAAGATTAGAGAACTATTGCCAAGTTGAGATTCCCCCCAAGGCAGAGAATAAAAGATCGGTATTTGGGAAGGTAGATCATTGTATTTTAAAAAAAGAAGCAGACTTTGGAGAAACAAAAAGAACATATTCCAGCGAAATATTTGACCGTTGAATCTTTCCTGCCAAAAAAAACCAATATGGGAAATAGGGAGAAATATTTTATTAAAAATGGACATAGATGATGGCCGAACCAAAAACGGCGGCGGGTTGATAATAATGACTAATAAATTGATCTAGCTGGAGAAAAGGCCGATTTGGTTGCGGATAATAAATAATAAATCGAGGAGGATTAATAATTAATTGATCATAAATATAGGTATATTGCTGAAAATCGGAAATATGGTAGGCGACAGTAAATCGGCCAACTGGAAGACGATCAGAAGCAACATAAACAAATGGTCGATCACCCCAAACAAAGATTTTTTCATTGGGCTGGGTGTGTTGATTGATATAAGTAGAAAGCTGAGTGTCAGAAACGATTTCGCCGCCAAAATAGCTGGTC
>CAIKAI010000164.1 GCA_903825325.1 Candidatus Shapirobacteria bacterium
TGATCGGGATTACCGGATCGGTGGCCGCGGGGTATCCAATAAAAGAGAGTGATATTGACTTAATGATTATTACCAAAAAAGATCGTCTGTGGTTAACTAGATTGTTATTACGATTTTTTATATTGCTAAGGCGAATCCCCCACCGAAAATTTGGACGGGTGGAGAAAAAAAATGATTTTTGTTTTAATTTGTGGATGGAAGAGGATGAACTTCGACTACCTAAGAATAGGCAGAACTTAAGGAATGCAATGGACTCAATACTGATGATACCAATTTTAAATAGAGGGAAAATATATTCGAAGTTTTTAAAGGAAAATGATTGGATTAGTAGTTATTTGGCAAACCCTTATGCTCACGATATTAAATAAATTGGCTTTTTGGCTACAATATTGGTACATGAAAAGAAAGATGAGAGGAGAACTGGTTAATTATAAAATGGCGTTTTTCCACCCGAACAGGTAAAAAATGATAAAATGGAGTATGGTTCGAAAAATATTTGTAGTGATGGTAATCGGATTATTAGGAGTCGGAATACTAATGGTGTCATTAGCAAGGGCGGGAGTTGAAATAATGACTAAAAATGGATCTTTAGAGACGATGGGTAAAAAAGAAATAACCGTCATCAAGGGGAACAAATTGGTAGTTTATAAACTACCGGAGACAGGTATATTACCGAATAATCCATTGTATCTGTTTAAAAGAGTGAGAGATCATTTATGGTTAGTTTTTAGTTATGGAATAAACAAATCAAAAATTGCTTTGCTGTTGGCGGACAAAAAGGCAGCCGAATTTGGAAGGTTAGCAACTCAAGAAAATATTGATTGGGCACTTGAGTCTGGTAATGAAGCGGTTGATAAACTAGAATATGCCTATTATTTGTCCGAGAATCTCAATATTTCAGATGTGGCAAAAAAACTGCTATTAAATCAAATTTATGAGGCAGGATACGCCTATAAACAGGTTTTTGTTTTGAGCGGAGACAAATTTAACAACAATTTAGAAAGCTATAAACAATTATTAAATCGGATTAATGAGTGGAACAAAAAACAGGAAAAGTCAGTGGTGGAGATCAATAATTAAGGGCCTCGGTGGTTTGCTGGTAGTTTTGTTGTTGATTTTGGCTGGAGTGGTATTTTATGCTATTCGAGATTTACCAAATCCAAAAAAATTGAACTCGGATATTGCAGAATCATCTCAGTTATTAGATCGTAACGGCAAGCTGATATACGAAATTTATTCGGATAAGAGAAGAACAACGGTGACGTTAAAGCAAATACCAGATAGTCTTAAAAAGGCAACATTAGCGATAGAAGATGCCAATTTTTACAGTCACGGCGGGTTTGATTGGAAAGGAATTCTAAGAGGTTTATTTAGAACAATTATTGAGAGAAGAACTCAGGGAGGGTCTACTTTGACCCAACAATTAGTGAAGAACGGATTACTGACCCCGGAAAGAACTTGGACTAGAAAAGTTAAAGAGGCAATATTAACGGTGGCGACAGAGGCGATTTATAATAAGGATCAAATTTTAGAGATGTACTTTAACCAAACACCATACGGAGGAACCTTGTGGGGAGCAGAAGCAGCAGCAAAAGGCATTTTTAATAAGGATGTTAATCAGTTAGATTTGGCAGAATCGGCGATGATCGCTGGCTTGCCAGCATCGCCGACATCATACTCCCCTTTTGCCCATCCAGATGCAGCCAAAAAAAGGCAGGTAATGGTATTAACGAGAATGATGGAGTTGGGAATGATAAGTAAAGAGCAAGAGGCTAAAGCCGAGACGGAACAACTGAATTATTACGTTAACAAAGATCAAATATTGGCACCACATTTCGTGTTTTACGTTAAAGAGTTGCTAACTGAAAAATATGGTGCTCAGATGGTAAACGAAGGCGGTTTAAAAGTGACAACAACACTAGATTTAGATATTCAGAATTTTGCCCAACAGACAATCCAGACCGAATTGGAGAAACTGAAGAAAATGAATGTGACTAACGGAGCGGCGGTGATCACCGAACCAAAAACGGGACAAATATTGGCGATGATCGGGTCGAAGGATTTTTTTGCCAACGATATTGAGGGTAAGTTTAATGTGACAACGGCCTTACGACAGCCAGGATCATCAATTAAACCTTTGAACTATGCAGTGGGGTTGGAAACAGGAAAAGTAACGGCAGCATCGATATTTGACGATGATCCAACTTGCTTTATGGTGGAAGGGCAAAAACCATATTGTCCAACCAATTATGGTAATAAATATCATGGGATAGAGACTTTGCGTAACTCTTTATCAAACTCATTAAATATTCCGGCAGTAAAAATGCTAAAGGTGAATGGATTAGAAACTTTTGTAGCCTCGGCAGCGGCAATGGGAATAACGACTTTTAAAGACCCGGCACAATACGGACTGTCGCTAACTTTAGGAGGTGGAGAAGTAATGATGACCGACATGAATGTAGCATTTGGGGTGTTGGCGAATATGGGAGAAAAACAAACGCTAACGCCAATTTTGAATGTGACTGATCGGCATGGTAAGGTGATTGATGAGTATAAATATACACCGGGGGATAGGGTATTATCGCGAGAAACGGCATACATTGTAGGAAATATTTTAAGTGATGACGGAGCGAGGTCGATGGTATTCGGGGCGGGATCGATGTTGAATATTAAAGGGCACCCGGAAGTGTCAGTGAAAACCGGTACAACTAATGATTTAAGAGATAATTGGACAATTGGTTATACACCGGATTTCGTGACAGCTGTTTGGGTAGGAAACAACGATAATACGAAGATGAGTGGGCTGGTGTCGGGAACAACGGGAGCGGCGCCAATTTGGAATAAAATTATGACCTTCATTTTAAAAGACAAAATGGTAAAAAAACAGTCGATGCCGGCGGGGGTGTTAGTTCAAAATGTTTGTAATTTAACTGGCCAATTAGTGCCAGATGATGGCTGCGATTCACATAATGAATTCTTCAAAAAGGAATTTGTTCCCGTAAATAAGGTATCTTTGCATCAAAACATATTGATAAACAAAGACACAAACAGAGCAGTGAATATTGGGGAGAGTGTACCTAATTCGGAAATACAAAATCATGAAGCGATCCAAGATGTGGCTGGAGTGTGGAAATGTTTGGATTGTCCACTGCAAATGGATGCTGGAACAACTAACCCAATTTTATACACTGTGAATCTAAATAACTGATGTCCGCTTGGCAACTAGTAAAAAAAACGTTGGTGGCAATCGGAAGACCAGTGACGGTGTCGATCAAAACATTATTTAAACTTGACTGGAAATTATTGATGTGGTCAATAATTTTACTGAGCGTTTCATTAGGAATGCGGTGGACATATCAAAATGTTTTTGCAAATTTACCAGACGTAAACAAAATTTATAACCCGCCAAAGTTGTCGACCAAAATCTTAGATCGGAATGGAAGCTTGCTGTATAAGTTTTATGTGGGAGAAAACCGAGTCTGGGTGCCAATAAACAAAATTCCTAAGTCACTGGTTGAGGCAACACTGGCAATCGAGGATAAAAGTTTTTATCAACATGGGGGTTTATCAATTAAAGGAATGATGATGGCGCTTTACTATAATTTATTTAAAAAAGACGGAGAGAATAATTTGAGAGGTGGCTCAACGATTACCCAACAATTGGTTAAAAATGTTTTCTTGTCTGATGAAAAAACTTTTACACGAAAAATAAAAGAGGTGATTTTAGCTATCGAAATCGAAAAAAAATTGTCAAAAGATGAAATTCTAGAGCGATATTTTAATCAAGTTGGTTACGGTGGGGAGACTTACGGGGCAGAAGAAGCATCTCTAAAATACTTCGGAAAAGATGTCTGGGAAATTAATGAAGCTGAGGCGACATTTTTGGCGGGATTACCAGCGGCACCTAGTTCATATTCCCCTTTCGGAATAAACCCAGATTTCGCCTATATAAGGCAGAAACATGTGATTGATGAAATGGTAAATGCAAAATTCATTGACCAGAATAAAGCAGATCAATTAAAAAATCAAAAAATAACAATATTTAATAATCGACCGGAAATGAAGGCCCCACATTTTGTTTTTTATATTAAGGACTATTTAGAAAAGAGGTTAGGGTATGCAAGTTTGGCAACATTAGGTTTAACTATTAAAACCAGTTTGGATCTGCCAACTCAAGAAATGGCGGAAAAAATCGTCAAGGAAGAAATTGATGGAGTTAAAAACTTAGGAATCAGCAACGGGGCGGCAATGGTAGTAGACCCAAAAACTGGGGAAATTTTGGCAATGGTAGGATCAAAAGATTATTATGCTAAGGATATTGATGGGCAATTTAATGTGACTACAGGATTAAGACAACCCGGGTCTTCGATAAAACCAATCAATTATTTGTTGGCATTAACCAATAATAACTGGACTTTGGCGTCTACGATCGATGATGGACCAATCACCTATCAAATTCAGGGTCAAAAACCCTACAGCCCGCAAAATTATAATGGTAAATATATGGGGCAGGTTACTTTGCGAACTGCGCTAGGGTCATCGTTAAATATTCCCTCCGTAAAATTACTAGCGGCGGATGGAATTCAAAACATGATTGATTTGGGGCAAAAAATGGGAATCACGACTTGGGAGCCGAAAAATCGTTTCGGATTGTCGTTGGCTTTGGGAGCGGGTGAGGTTAAAATGGTGGAAATGACGAATGCTTATAGTATATTTGCCAACATGGGGGAGAAGACGGAAATCAATCCAGTATTAGAAATTAGTAATTATTTGGGTGAAAAAATATATAGTGAGGAAACAACTCAGAGTCAAGTGGTTGACCCAAAGGGGGCATTTCTAATTGATAACGTGTTGAGTGATAATGGGGCAAGAACTCCAATATTTGGGCCAAATTCAAAATTGAAGATTGAGGGAAAAACAGTGGCAGTAAAAACGGGAACGACTAATAGCTTGAAAGATAATTGGTGCATTGGTTGGACTCCAAATGTTTTAGTGGCAGCATGGGTAGGAAATAATGACGGTCGACCGATGAACTGGGTAGCATCAGGAGTATCGGGAGCGACCCCAATTTGGAATCGGATTATAAAAAAAATGTTGGAAGGTAAATCTGATCAGACGTGGCAAGTGCCTACTGGTGTGGTAAAACAAAACGTTTGTGGTCGAGATGAATTTTTTATTGATGGAACTCAAAAGAATGTTCAATGTCCACCATCGCCAATACCAACACCGACGATTAATTAGTTAAAGATTGGACGCTGGTCCAATAAAGCGAAGAAATGAGTTCGGGAAGATGGGGTGGTGGAAAAGTGGCGACATCTTGATAACTGATCATAAACAGTAATTGATAATGAGGAATAAGAATTAGTGATTGAATTGTGAATCCGGAGTCATTTTGGCTAAAATTTTCTTTGATGTTAAGACTTGAGGGAAGGAATGGTGAAATTCTACTGGAAGCATTTTTAGAAACAATGAGTTTATGGATGAGGCTATCAACCTCGGCGGAAGAAATATTTTGTTTGTTTTTGGACCAATTAAAAATTGTTGAACCAACACCAACTGAAATACTCCAATGGTGGGCATCGTCAGTAATAATTTGGGAAATTTGGTTTTCTAGGTTTTGGGATAAATCGATATTGGAACCAGAGTTATTTTGAGGAGGAAGATTTAAAGAAAAAATGGGGATGATTGCTTTGGGATTAGTGATATAAGGACGAAAAGTTTGATAAGCCCAAAAAACTAGGCTAAGACCGATGGTAATTATTATGGCAATAAATAAGTAGAGTCGTTTTTTAGCGATATTATCAGCAGTAGAAATAGTCTCGGTCAAATCGAGTTGCTCGGATTTAGCTTTTTTTTTGACAAGTTCGTCTTTAGTGTGCATTAGACTTTTATTTCAGTAAAGGTTAAAAGGCCTGGTTTGGCGCCTATCTGAGAAACAACTGAGGCGGAGTTCTTAATTCCCCAAAAAAGAGCCTCTTGAGGAGAAAGATGATTCATTAAAGCAGCGACAAAGGCCGAGCCAAATGCATCGCCAGCGCCAGTTTCATCGACAGGAGTAGTGTTGATAATGGGGGAAAATAACTTTTCTCCGGCTGTTTGGACGTAAGCACCATTACGGCCGTCGGTGACGGCGACAAAGGTTGAACCAAAAGAAATGAACTTTTCCCAAAATCCAGGTTGATTAACCTCTAGCCCAATAAGCTCCTGCGATTCAACGGTATTTAAAAGTAAAAACTCAACATGGGAGAGTAAAGGAACGAGACGGGGCAGCTGGGATAGTTCGCGATTACCAGGGTTAAGAGCAACTTTGATTTGATGTTCAGAAGCAAAACCAATTAGCTGTTCGAGAAGCTCGAGATTGCCCTCAAGCGAGGAAATATAAAACCATTCCGTTTCGGATAATTTGTTCCAGGTGAGCGCGGTGGTTTCGAGTCGAGTGGGTCCACGATTGGTAATTATGCTCCGGCCACCATCAGCGGCGACTAAGATAACGGAAAAGTCAGTTGAGCTATCACCATGAATTAGTAAGTCGATGTCAATTTTTTCAGATTGAAGATCGCGAAAAATATATTCAGTAAGTGGATCATGGCCAACTAATGCCAAACAACCGGATTTTTGGCCAAGGCGCGAAAGTGAAACTGCCGCATTTGTGGCACCGCCACCGGAGGCAATAAGACTTTGGCTCATTTCGTTTTTGGAAGCATACTCGATGCTTAATAAATTATCTTTGATGATTAAACTGGTGGATTTGACAAATATGTCAACGGTAGCCGCACCAATAGTGATTATGTCGTACATAATTAGGGTCGATAAAAAGCGAGGAGCTTGTGTTTAATAATGCTTTGGACATCTTTGATCGCCGGAGCGAAATAATCATAAATCTTTTCGCTTTGATTGGTTTGCAAATCTTTCTCTAAACTATGACGAAATTGGAGGCGGAGATCCGTATTAATGTTAATTTTGACTATGCCCATTTTAATGGCTGCAGCAACTAATTCCGGTTGGATGCCGGAACCACCGTGAAGGGTAAAAGATGTTTGAGGTAACTGATTAATTATTTCCTGAAAACGGGATAGATCGATAATTTCAGGAAGATTAGCTTTGACACCATGTAGATTACCAATAGAAACTGCCAGAAGATCGGCATGGGTTTTGGTCATGAATTCATGAGCCTGGTCGGGGGAGGTATAGCTCGCCGAAGAAACACCTTTGTCGACTAAATTAATTTTATTAAATTCAACTTCAACAATAATATCTGGATTGATAGATTTAACTTGTGAAATAAAATTAGTGGCAGCAATAAGATTATCGGTATATTCAAGCTTTGAACCGTCAAAATGGACCATATCAAAACCTAGTTTGGCTAGTTGAAGCAAACGTGGTAAATCTTGGCCATGATCCATATTTAGGTAGAGAGGTAAACCATCAGCGTTGGCTTTGCGGACCAGCATGAATAGACGTTCGGCCTGGATAAAAGAATCTTCGTTGGCAGAGAGTTGGACTAAACAAGGCAATTCAGTGTCGGCGACAGCAGCTTCAACAGCTTGATATATTTCAAAGGAATCAATGTTAAACGAAGGGATGGCAGAGTGTTCAATTTTGTATTTCGATAATAGATCTTTAAGTGGTGTCATAGGATGTTTTTAATAGTCCTTATTAGTTCTTTTTGACCAATACAATGCAGATCATAGAGGTCAAAATAATTCTTGGCGGAGCGGCCGAATTGGTCGTCGACGGCTAAATGAATAAATTTTGATTTTAGATTATGGGTGAGAATTAGTGAAGCAACAGCCTCCCCGAGTCCCCCATTTTTTTGATGATCTTCAATAATAATACAGCGGCTTGTTTTCTTAATACTACTTAAAATAGTTTTAGAATCTAGGGGTTTAATGGAGGAACAATTGATAATTTCTAAGTTTTTGTTTTTAAGAGATAAGGCTGAATTTAAAATGGGACCATAACCGAGCACGGTAATTTTAGAGCCGGTTTGAAGAATTTGAGAATGGCCAATAGTAAAACTAGATCGAGAGTTGGTAAAGTTGGGAGTAGAAGGTCGAACAAGTCGTATATAGGCTGGTTTAGGGCTGTGAGAAACAGTGTGAATAATTTTAGCGGTTTCTAACGCGTCAGCCGGAGCAAAAACATCCATGTTGGGTAGAGAGCGCATAAGGGCAATGTCTTCAAGCATTTGGTGGGTGGCCCCAAGATCGGCGCTCGCTAATCCCCCGTGTGAACCAATAATTTTGACAGGTAAATTGTTGTAGCAAATGGATTGTTTAATGGTGTTCCAATTAATACCAGGTGAAAAACAGGCATAGGTGGCCAAAAAAACGGTTTTGCCGGATTTGGCTAAACCGGCGGCGATGCCAGCAGCATTGTTTTCGGCGACGCCACATTCAATAAAACGGCCACGGAATTTAGAGGCAAATTTAGATAATGACAAGGAAGATTTTAAATCGGCGCTGACCACATAAAGATTTAAATTTTCGCCGGCCAAATCAATTAAAGTGTCAGAAAAAGCTTGACGGATGGAATGTAAATTATCTGTCGAGTTCATGTTTGGCTTTTAAATAAATATCTTCCGACATGTCTTTAATATCGTGGTAATGATAGTCTTTTTCCATAAAGGAAATGCCTTTGGCGAGAGTGGTGTGGGCAATGATGCAGGCAGGATAAATACTGGAATTCTTCGCCTTAACAATAGCTTTATGAAGATCATGATAGTTGTGGCCATTAACGGAGGTGACCGTCCAGCCAAAACGGAGATATTTGGCAGCTAGTTCGTCAGTAGGCATAATGTCGGCGGTAGAACCATCAATTTGAAATTTATTGCAATCAACAATATTGATTAAATTGCCGAGATGATATTTGTTGGCAAACATGATAGCTTCCCAAATTTGGCCCTCGTCGTGCTCGCCATCACTGGTCAAACAGATGGTGTGGTGATCTTTGTCCCCTAGGGCTAAGCCGGCGGCAAAGGAAAGCCCTTGGCCAAGGGCACCGGAAGAAAATTCAACACCAGGAACATCAGTTGATTCGTGGCCTTGAATAATCGAATTAATTTCGGTGTAGGTATTAAGTAATTTTTTGGGGAATTTGCCAAGCGAGGCTAAAACAGCATAATGTGACAAGCAAGTGTGGCCAGCGGAAAGGACAAAATGATCGCGGTCAAAGTTAAATATATCCGAATAATAGAGAGAAATAATAATATCTAAATTGGAAAGAGAGCCGCCAAGGTGACCAGAGTGAGCAGCATAGACCATATTAAGAATATCGAGGCGTAATTGTTTAGCCAGAGGTTCTAATTGGTGTGGCTTTTTGGAAAATAGTTTCACTAAATAAGTATAGAATAAATATGGTAAAGTATCGATACTTATGCGGGACTTTTATCAGAAGTACTATCAGGGGGTGCGCGGATTTGTGGCGAGAAAGATTGATGATGAAGGCGTGGCAGAAGAATTAACGAATGATATTTTGTGGGCAGCCTATGAATCGCTGCCAACTTTTAATCATAATTGTAGTGAATTTAGTTTTATCTGCAGCATCGCCAAACATAAAATTATCGATTATTACCGGAAAAAGAAGTTGAAAACGATATTATTTTCAGCCAGTCCAATTTTTGAAGAGATCGCCGATAAAGCGATCGGACCAGAAAGAGATGTACTAAAAAATGAGCTAAAAGAAGAGATAGAGAAAACGCTGGGAGAACTGCGAGAAGGGTATGGGAAAATCCTGCGACTAAAGTATGTAGAAGGTTTGAGAATTGATAAAATTGCCCAATTAACAAAACTGAGTATTAAAGCAGTGGAATCGAGATTGATTAGGGCAAAAAAGCAGTTCCAAACGGCATGGAACTATGATCGAAAAAAGAATCAAGAATTTGTGGAAGTTGACCGTACTCATCGGAGTTAGACAGAGCTATTTTTTGGGCAGAAATATTTATGAACTTTATTATCAGCCGTATTTAACGCTAAAAGAAGTTATAGGTAAGCGGGATAAATCGCAGATTTTTTTAATAACTGTCGCGGCCTTGACGCCAGTAATTGTATATTTATTGGCAAGATTAATTTGGGATGTAATAAAATATCATCGGGTGTTGATGTTGACGGGCAATGTCTTCGTGGTGATGGCAGTGATTCAAACGGCAGTGTTGGCGTATTTGGGATATTGGACGTTAAAGGTTTTAAATAAATTGTGAGTTCACCGGCAATCATTAGGAGAGAAACTGATCACAATTTACATGGATATGTTGAGAAAAAGTGTTGTGGGGCAAAACTGGTACACCCCAGATCAAATTTCGAGTCATGCCCTAGATGTGGAACACGAGTGGTGTTTTTAGACCACGGAGTACAGTTTACGGAGTTTGGTGAAGAATACTTAAAAAGCAGAGCATTTAAAGTTGAAAATAACACAGGAATCCCTGTTGACTTGGAAACAATGTTGCAGCATTTAATAAGAACAAGAAAGGAATATGAATTTGACATGAGGCGTCGAGGACAATAAATAAAACGGGTGTAAAATTGGGCAATGGCATTAATTGTTGGTGATCAGAATTACGAAAAGATTGACTTGGTAGAAATTGAAGGGAAAAAATACATAAAAAAAGAAGTTTCGGAAAAAGAAAAGGATTTGTACGAAAGTTCTAAAGAGTTTGAGTTTATTTTGAAACCTGAAAAGTTGGTTGGAAATGTGGCATTTTTTGAATATTTATCCGAAGGGAATATTTTGAATAAGGATAAGAAATATTTTGCTAAGGCAGTTGAAGAAATAGCTAAGTTTCACAATAAAGGTAGATTTTTAAAATTAGAACAAACAAATTATGAGATTAAAACGGAAATTCCACATGTTGAGGCAAGCTGGGTGACGGAACAAATAAACAAAATAGATGACAGAAAATTTTGTCTGTGCCATGGGGATTTAATTGCCTTAAACATTTTAAAAGACGGAGATGATGTCAAAATAATTGATTGGGAAAATATGGAGATTGGTTTTGCAGAATCGGATATTGGCCGATTGTTGGGTGATTTGTATTATGTGAATCCAAGTTTTGATCACAGGTACTACAACTTTACATGGCACAACGAGCTGATAGAAATTTATTTGGCTAAAAGAAGGGAATTAAATAATTTATATGACATTGATGAAGGTAGAAAAAGGATCTATTTAGGGGAGTTGTGGAATTATTTAGGGCCAATTGAAATGGGAGTAAAAAATAAACAAACTGAAACGGAATGGTTTAGGAAGAATGTCGAGGCATTTGAGATAACCTTGAAAAAATATAGAAACACATAGGATATAATCCAGAAGATGAAAATGAGACAGGTGTGGCCAGCATGCTTAATCATAATAATGTGCGTTGTTTTTTTTTGGAAGGTAATATTTAGGGGGATGATCCCCTTGCCCGGAGATATGCTGGTGGGGGCATATTACCCGTGGATGGAATATAAAAACTGGGGATATGTAACCAATGTTCCAATTAAAAACCCCTTAATTACTGATTCTTTTTCGCAGATTTTTGGTTGGAAAAAGTTGATCATGGAAGCCTACAAATCCGGCCAATGGCCATTATGGAATCCAAACATGTATTCCGGGTATCCGCTGTTGGCTAACTTTCAATCTGGGGCCCTGTATATATTTAATATTTTATTCGTTGCATTTGGTCTTAATCGGGGGTGGAGTTTGTTGATGATTTCGGGAGTGACATTGTCAACACTAACAATGTATTGCTTACTGAGAACGCTTAAATTTGAAAATTGGCCGAGTATTATTGGGGCGATGTCATACGGATTCGGTGGATATTCTTTGTCGTGGATGGAATTTGGAAGTGCGGGCCAGGCGATGATATGGATGCCGTTAATGATATTAGTGGTGGAAAAGTTTTTTGAGACAAAGAAAATTTATCAATTATTATTTTTGGTACCTTTAATATTCTTGCTAATTACTTCCGGGCATTTTCAAGTTATGGTTTACGGCATGGTAATAACCGTGAGCTATTTTTTGGTGAAATTTTTTAACGATAAGCAAAAAGCGGCGGGCGATTTGGTTGCTTTTATCTGGGCAACGGGGGGAGGAATTATGCTTTCTTTGGTACAGATATTACCAACACTAGAAATGAGTGCAATGTCAATACGAAATGGCGAAGGACAAATCGGCAGTTTAAATTTTGGGCTATTCCCATGGAAAAACTTGGTGACATTATTGATTCCGGATTATTTTGGGAATCCGACGACGATGAATTATTGGGGAATATTAAATTATCATGAAACAATTATTTATTCTGGTGTGGCGGTAACAATGGCGACACTTTGGTGCCTATTAAATTGGAATAAACTGGTAGGAGAAAGATTTTTCATTATATTATCGGTAGTTTCGTTAATTTTATGTTTTGATGATCCGGTAGCGAAAATAATTTATTGGCTGAAGATTCCATTTTTATCAACCAGCGGTGCGGGGAGAATTGCGGTGTTATTTTCTTTTGGAGGAAGTATATTAGCGGCAAGATTTTTGACGGAAATTAAAAAAGAGAAGACGAAAACAATAATTAAATGGTTAATGATTTGGGGAGGTCTAATGGCAGGAATTGCCCTGGTGACTTGGATAGGTGGGAATGTAGGAATAATTAATGCAGCTAATAGCAGGGTGGCATTAAAAAATATGATTTACCCATCGTCACTACTCGGGCTTTTCGGGGTGAGCTTAAGTTTAAGAAAAACAAAACTGTTTTATGTGTTGTTTGGAATGGTAGTGTTAATCGACTTGTTTAGATGGGGATGGAAGTATGTCCCATTTGTGCCGGAAAGTATGGTCTTTCCGACTTCACCGATAACAAATTATTTGGGAAATCAAAAAGGAGTCTTTAGAGTCGATAGGGAAAAAGGACCGCTGCTACCACCAAACACGTGGAGCAATTACGGTTTGATGAGCCCGTCAGGTTATGATCCATTAGCGCCGGCAGTTTATACTCAAAAATATAACCAAGAATTAAATGGCGAGAAAAATAAATTATCTCGTTATGCTGAGTTAGATGATTATAAGGCTGATAAACTGGCAAATTTTAATGTCAAATATCTTCTAGTTTTAAAATATGATGATGGGAAGATAAATTATAAAATTAATCAAAAGGAATGGAATAAAGTTTGGGAGAGCAACAAAACAATGGTTTTAGAAAATAAATTTGTAAAAGGCAGAGTGAGTATGATACCTGAAGGTAAGGTGCAAATTGAAGAATATGGAAGTAATAATATTAGGATAAATTACGAGGCGGAAGTTGATTCAAAGCTGATTTTACGGGATGCCTGGTATCCAGGATGGAAGGCAACGATAAATGAAACGGAATTGAAAATTGACAAATATGAAAATATTTTTAGATCGGTTGACATACCAAAAGGTAATCACGAGATTATTTTTAGCTATTATCCACAAGGCTTTGAAGTTGGTTTGATGATCTCAGTGGCTACGGCTCTGATTTGGGGTGGAGTAATAATTTATTTTTGGAAACGGAAGTAGTGTAAAATTGGATTAGTGAAAATAATATCCTGGAATATATTGAGCGGCGGATTTAAGGAATACGGAAGTACAGCAAAATCACCAGAAAGACTTGAAGGGATGACAAAAGTAATACGAGAAATCGATGCCGATTTTGTGAGTTTAGTTGACACACATCGATGGACAGAAGTTTTTAGGGAAGACGATTTAAGAAGATTGTTTGGATATAAAAATGTTTATATGGTTAATTTGGAGGATGAGAGATTAAAAGTTAAAGGACATGATAATGGGGTGACTGTAATGACAAGATTGCCCGTCGAAAAGTTTGAAACAATAAGAATATTTAACCGGAATGCAATTAGAACATCGGTCGAGGGTGTAGATATTTTTACAACCTATTTGGATGATTTAAGCGAAGATACTCGACTAAAACAAGTGGGGGCTTTATTTGAAAAAGTTGAGGCGAAAAGACCAGTAATTATTACGGGGGACTTAAATTCTTTTGACCAAGATGATTTGATGGGGGCCAAAACAGGATTGAAAATATTGTATTCGTTT
Source organism: Candidatus Shapirobacteria bacterium (assembly GCA_903825325.1). Taxonomy (GTDB): domain Bacteria; phylum Patescibacteriota; class Microgenomatia; order UBA12405; family UBA12405; genus UBA2283. The sequence goes on from CAIKAI010000164.1 coordinate 14,044, forward strand.
AATGCTAATGCCAGAAGTATGGAGCCGGTGACAAACGAGATGGCGAGAGCCGAAGTAACAAAATTGATTAAAGAAAACGGGTTTAGAGATATGGGGAAAGGGAAGGGAAACACGATACCGAGTAAACTTTTTCCAATAAAACTAAATGGACCGATGTTAAGAGTAGATTATGGATTTTGTACACCGAACATTAAGGTCGAGAGTTTTGAAGTGTTGCGTGGCGAGGAGTTTGACAAGTTGTCGGATCATTTTCCGATTATGATGTCAGTGAAAATAGGTGATTAGTGAGTCCCGGGCGAGAGTTGAACTCGCCTGAAAGGTTTTGCAGACCTCTGTATAACCGCTTTACTACCGGGACAGTTTGTTAAAACTGATCTTATTGTATCAACAATTGAAGGATTTTTGAAAAGCTGGCGACTGAATATATTATGAGTATCAAACCAATAGATATACAGAAACTCGATATTGAACTATCATCATCGCCAAATCCTGCTGCGAGAGTGGCTGGCTTGCTAGTGAGAATTAATAGAGAAATGGTGGCTGGTTTTAATCCCTGGACTGATAGGGACCGGTTTAAAAGAGAGATTGACAAAGACAATCAAGCGATTAAAGCTCGGAGGGCAAAAACCTTACTTTAATAACCCACCCCACTCGACCAAGGTGAAGCCGAGGCGAGAGGGAGCAGAAAACTTTTGGGGTATTAAGGTAATTGGTTTAGCTAAACCTTCAAACTCTAAAAATGTGCGAATAACGGTTTTAGGAAGTGGACTAACTTGCAATGGGGCCAACTGATTCATATCGGCAGTGTTGAGCCAGGTTAAACGAACATAAGGAGTAGTGGGTAATTTTGGCTGCCAAAAAGTTAAGAAATCGGCCGATTCTTGGGCATTTAAACCTTGGGCTAATAACTGCGACTTTAGAGAGGAAACTAGATCTGTTTGAGAAACAACAAATCCTTCACCAGAGTGGTTATTATAGGTGCCAATGCCAGTCCCCTCCCAAAAGAGATTGGGGTAGGAATGATTTTGAAGATCAAGCTTACCATTAGGATGGGCCAAAACTGTCCAACCGGTGGGCGAATAAATTGGTTCAGATTTGGTAATATTAGCGCCGACTTTAACGGAGACTTGAGTGTCTTTCGGTGGGTAGAGATAAATTACCGGTTTGCCACATTCGGCTTGAATGGCATAATCAGGATTAATAAATAATAGGTAGTCGCCATTTTTTTCCTGATAAATTAAATGATTGGGCGCTTTGGCAAATTCTTCCAGAGATAAAATTGGTGGTCCGGAGGGATAATCTCGACCAACTTTATATTGATTATAGAGATCTTTGACAAGAGGATTGTCAACCGAAGTAATTTGAAAAATATCAATAGAGTTAGCAGAATGGCCAATAAGGACCTTGGAGCTTAATAACGATTGGTTGGTAATTATGGCAAAGTCATTGCCACTGCCGCAGCCGTATTTGGGTGGGGTATATTGGAAGGTGTTGGCTGAGCCATTAAGTAAGGTGAAACGAGGGACTTTATCGACGGTAAAGCTAAGCGAAGGTGATAATTTGTAGGGAGCTAAGGTAAAATCGGCTAATTTTAGAAAGTATCGACGAACGACAGCGCTGTTAATAGTGGTGATCGGCGTGTCACGGTAAAGCATGTCACCGTCAGGAGTAGAGCCGAGCGACTTAAAATTATCGGTAACTGAATAGAAACTGGCAGAACTAAATTCATTGGCAGTAGTAGAAGTGAGGTTGTTTTGATTAATGGAATAGTTGGAGTTAAAACTAAGTCCTTTAAGTTGCAGAGAAATAAATCTGATTTTAGTTTGGTCAAAGATGAGGCCAAGGTTGCCCATCGTGTAATCGTCACCAATCAAACTTTCAACAAGAAAATATTGTCCATGATCGGAAATAATTCGAAATGGATATGGCGGCATAGGGCCATCAGGAACAATAAAGGAAATGATTAGTTTAGCGCCATGAGAAAATTGACCAACTTCGTATGAGCCAAGATCGGAGAACTGATAAACACCATTGTCGGTTGGGGTAGTCGGGTTAAGTACTGAAGGATTGGTAATTTTTTGAGGTGAGGAATACCAGCTAATTTGCCCAAAATCGGAAGGTAAGGTGGTGAATGTAGGGGCAACTGACGGGGCGACAGGAGGTGACGGGGCAGTGGTAGGGGTAATGGCGGGAACGACTGCGACTGGAATAGATTGGTGGTTTAATGATAAGGTTAAAAGAACTAAGATTAGGACAAAGGTAATGGCAACGCCGATTAAAATGCCAAGAACAAGTTTGGGAACTACAACTTTATCGTTCATAAATAAGTTTACCCCAAAAATAATCTTTGGTGAGTTTTGGATCGGAGGGAATAGAATCAAAGTATTGACTAATTAATTTTTGTTTCGCTGGACCTCGAATTAATAAATTATTTTTTATGGGGAGAATAGATTTAATTGTTTGAGTCGAAGTGTTTATGGAGGATAAGGAAAAAGTTAATGATGGATCAAGAGAAAGATGGTCGACGCCATAAAAACGGTCAAGAATGGCTGGGGTTGAGGTGGAAGTTTGATTAGATAATTTGGAGAAATTTCCAAATGAATACGAGCCAAAAATGTGGGTGGTAGTTTCAATGTCGGGATTATGGGCAATAACTCCGGAATTTGTGTGAGCGAATAAATCCCAATGATAGGCAAAATGTGACATGGCATATTTGGTTAAAAGATAAAGAGACTGGGGGCTATCAACCTCAGCTTTTAAGATTTTAAGAGAGTCAAGATTTTGGAGTTGAGTCAGGGTATAAGCGTCGTGAACTTCCGACAACGAAGCTGGTAGATAATGAGAAAAATCGACGGAAAAGACCAAAAGACAGTCGAAATGACAAGTCTGATTTAGGGAAATTAAAAGCGGTTGAAGTTGATCAGAGGTTACTTTTTGACCAATTAATATCGGCTGGACATCGGCATTAGGAAAAAATGTTTTTAAGTCGGCCAAGGGATTGTAAATAGCATGGTCGTTAAAAAGACGGAGGTTGTCAATTAATAAGTTAATTGAATTGGCATGCTTGACCACTCCAGTGGAAAGATGCCAATCGATGTCGGCAGTGGTGATTTGGTGTTGGTCGGGGGAGAAATGATCAGGGCCGATAAGAATAATATGATAGGTAACAATCCGATGAGAGGCAATATTTTGAAGAAATTTGATACGGACATCTTTAACTAAGTTATGATGAGGCAAAACAATAGCAACTGGCTGGAAAAAATTGAAAAAACTAAAAATGGTAAAGATAAGTTGAGCGATTATAGTTTATTATAGTAAGAATGAAGTGGATAAAACTGGGAGGAATATTTGTGGTGATATTGGGGATGGCGGCGGGATTGATTTATTTCAAAACTAAAAAGGTCGATGAACTTCCAGCCAAAGATAAATATGAACTATTTATTGACGAAGTTTGGGACACTATTAAACAAAACTATTGGGATAAAGTGAGCGATAAAGATTTGAGTAATTTGTTTTTGCTAGCGACAAAAAAAGTGACAAATGAGAACATGACACTGAAAAGTGAGGACAAAGCGGGAGTAGAAATATTAGTCAAGAATCTGAAGAATAAAGATGATTTGCCAAATATAATAGATGTATCCTTGGCGAATTTGAGCCCATTTGGGAGAAGCAGAATATATACCACTAAAGAAGCAACTAATTTGACAAATACAGTGGATAACGTGAATCCAGGAAGTGATTATTTTAAAACCTTAGGAGTGGGAAAAAGTGCAACGGACAAGGAAGTGGCGCAAGCCTATGCTAAGGCCAAGAAAACACCAGAGATAGTGCAAGCATTTAAGGTATTAAAAAATGCGGACTCACGAAAAGTGTATGAAATATCTGGAGTAGAGCCGACGATTGATTACAAATTAATGTCACCGACAATTTTTTATATGCATTTGACCAAATTTTCGCCGACAAGTTTGGAGGAATTTGCTAGAGTAACGGCAAAAGTTGATAACAAAGGACCGGAATTGGACACATTGATTTTGGATTTAAGAGGCAACATTGGCGGAGCAATTGATGGACTCCCCTATTTCCTTGGGCCGTTTATTGGGCCGGACAACTATGCTTATCAGTTCTTTCAGCAGGGAAATAAACAAGATTTTAAAACTTTAACGGGGTGGATGAATTCGATGGTACGGTATAAAAAAGTAGTGATTTTAATTGACGGCGGGTCGCAGTCGACGGCCGAATTAATGGCGGCAACACTCAAGAAATATAATGTGGGAGTATTGGTGGGAGAGACAACCAAGGGTTGGGGAACGGTGGAAAAAGTGTTTGATTTGACTAATCAAATTTCGGATAAAGAAAAATACTCATTGTTTTTGGTGCACCATATTACTTTGCGGGATGACGGTCAGCCAATTGAAGGCAGAGGCGTTGAGCCAAATATTTCGATTAAAGATAAAAATTGGCAAAAAGAATTATTGCAACGCTATAACTTCTCGGCAATTGTGACTGCAGTGGAAGAGATTTATAAGGGTATATAATTCCGTCATGGATGAGCTTTTGGATTTAGTTAATGAAAAAGATGAAATAGTTGGTGAGGTATGGAGAAGTCAGACAATAAACCATCCGGAATTAATTTTTCGAGAAGTTGCAGTTTTGATAAACGACAATAGAAATAGATTGTTATTACAAAGAAGAAGTTTCAATAAGAAAACATATCCAGGTTATTGGATAATAAGTGCCGGTGGACATGTGAGCAAGGGCAAAAACCCCGAAGATGAAGCACATAAGGAGCTGAAGGAGGAAATGGGGTTTGATGTGCCACTAATATTAGATTTTAAAATTTTGATGACTTATCCGGGAAATAGATCATTTGGTTATGGATATAGTGGAACTTATGAAGGGAAAGAAATTAAAATACAAAAAGAAGAAGTCGAGGAAGCCAGGTTTTTTACACAGGAAGAATTTGAAGAATTGTTAAAAACGGATTTAGTTGAACCAACTTCGGCTGAGTGGTGTAGGAAATTTTGGAAACTGAACAAATAAAACCCCCCATTGCTGGGGGATTTTTAAGACCGAATTATACTTTTATATAAAAAATTACTTCTTTGTGTCGGCTAACCGTTTTATTGATTCTTTGTGACCAAGTGCGGCGGCGATATGTAGACAGGTTTTCAATCTTTCATCATTTTGCTTGCTAATCTCACCGTCTGACTTTGGATTAACCGAAAAGAATGTTTCCACTTGGGAAACCCCACCATCATCAGATTTTCTATTCGACAAATAATCATAAGCTCCTTTCATTCCTACTACCGGATGACTTTGGTAAATTCCTCCGTTCTCATATCCAAGAAGACCAATTGTAGTGACGAATGCTGCTTGCATTCTTTGCTCGTCAGTTCTCATATTATATTTGGAATCTGCTCCGTGTCTTATATTATATTCGGCCAAATATTTGGCCTCATTAGTCATGTTAAGCATGGTTACTTCATCAAATATTCCAACATTATTATGATCAATCATTACCTTTAGGAGATTTTCATGTTGTTTTACTTGACTAGCAGCTTCTGTAGCGACTGATCGAGGGTTAATTGAAGACATCTCAATTCTACCTTCCCGACCACGCAAGATAACTGGGGTGAGTTGGCCAATTGTTTCTTTTATTCCACTAATTAATCTGCTTGAGTCGAACCCGGTATTTTTTGAAGGCATAAGTAATTTAATTGTTAATTAACCTCATCTTATAAGAAAAAAAAAGAAGTCAATCTGCAGGAATTGGTCACAATAAAAATCCCCCATTGCTGGGGGATTTTTGTGAATGACGATTTTGGATTACATCATACCGTCCATGCCACCCATTCCACCCATCCCGCCGGACGGGATTGAAGGAGCTTTCTTTTCGGGAACATCACAGATTAAGACATCGGTAGTCAAAATCATGGTGCCAACAGAAACAGCATTGGTCAAAGCACTCTTGGTGACTTTGGCAGGGTCGAGGATACCGGCTTTGGTCATGGAAACTAGTTCGCCAGTGGAAGCGTTGTAGCCGAGATCAGATTTGGGATCGACTAATACAGCATCGCGGACTTTGTTGAAAATGGCACCGCCATCTTCACCACTATTTTGAGCCAACATGCGAATAGGTTGCTCTAAGGCATATTTGAGAATAGCCACACCGACTTTTTCTTCGTCGTTGATGGTTTTAACCTTGTCTAGGGCAAAAGAAGCTTTAAGAAGGGCAACGCCACCGCCGGGAAGAATACCCTCTTCGATGGCAGCTTGAGTAGCTTCGATGGCGTCTTTGACTCGCTCGAGACGTTCTTTCATTTCAACTTCTGTAGCACCGCCAACTTGAAGGACAATGGCGCCGCCAGCTAACTTAGCAATTCTTTCCAACATTTTTTCTTTGTCGTAATCGGAAGTACTTTTATTCATTTGAGTTTTGAGCTGGGTGACACGATCTTTAATCTCTTGAGTGGAACCTTTACCACCGATAATACGGGTTTTGTCTTTGTCAGAAGTGACCGAGTCAGCTTGGCCGCAGTATTCAGCGGGGTCGACTGTGTCAAATTTGGCACCAACTTCTTCAGAGATTACTTTGCCGCCAGTTAAGACAGCAATATCTTCGAGCATAGCTTTGCGACGATCGCCAAAACCAGGAGCTTTAACAGCGAGGACCGAGAAAGTACCACGAAGTTTGTTGACAACTAAGGTGGCTAAGGCTTCACCATCGATGTCTTCGGCAATAATGACGAAGTTTTTGGTGAGCTTAACTAATTTTTCCAAGAAAGGTAGGATGTCTTGGATGGAGCTAATTTTTTTGTCGGTAATAATAATATAGGGACGTTCGATGACGGCTTCCATGGCTTCGGTGTTGGTAGCAAAATAGGCAGAGAGGAAACCATTGTCAAATTCCATACCAGAAGTTTCTTTGGTTTCGAGGCTCATACCCTTACCTTCTTCAGCAGTGATTAAACCATCGCGACCAACTTTAACCATACTTTCGGCAATTTTCTTACCGATTTCGCTGTTACCGGCAGAAATAGTGGCAACTTGCTCGATACTAGCTTGGTCATCAATTTTGATTTCAGTTTTCATAGAATCTAATTGGGAGATGACGGCAGCGAGACCTTTTTCCAAACCATAACGAATCATCATGGGATTGGCACCAGCGGCAACATTTTGTAAACCTTTGTTGGCAATAGCTTGGGCTAAAAGAGTGGCAGTGGTGGTACCATCACCGGCGATATCGTTGGTTTTGCTGGCCGCTTCTTTAAGTAGTTGAGCACCCATATTTTCATAGGGATCTTCGAGCTCGATTTCTTTGGCAACGGTAACGCCATCATGAATGACAGAAGGACCGCCCCATTTTTTGTCGATAGCGACATTGCGACCACGGGGACCAAGAGTGGTAATGACGGCAGAAGCGAGAATATTAATACCATTAAGTAAAGCTTGGCGGGCATCTTGCCCGAATTTGAGTTGTTTGGCCATATATAAATTAATTACAAATTAATAATTACGAATTACGAATAAATTTTTATTTGATGACGGCCATGATGTCGTCAAATTTGAGGATTAATAAATCGGTGTCATTGTCTTTATATTCTTTACCACCCCATTCACGGTAGATGACCACATCACCAACTTTAACGGGTGATTCTTTGGAGGTTCCATAATCAGAAATAAAAGTGGCACCAACAGACAAGACTTTACCTTGTTGAGGTTTGTCGGAATTATTTTCAGGTAAAACGATGCCAGAGGCAGTGGTTTTATCTTTTTTTTGGGGTTGGACTAGAACATAGCCCGCGACGGGATTGATCATAGAAATATAAAAAATTAAAAAATAACTGAGACCTATTGTAGCAGATAATATAGCAGAGTGCTAACAAATTTCAAGACGGAAAATGATAAAATTTGGAGTAATGAGACAGGATAAAAGATGCATTTATTTTGATATTGACAGAACACTGATTGATTCGGTCAAAATACGTGAATTAACCCGGGCGAGAATGTGTGGGGAAACGGGACTGCGGAGAAATCAGCTTAACCAAGTAATCGAGGAATATGTGTCGACACTAGCTCATAAAAACGATTATCGTCGAGAAAAGATGATTAATTTTGTAAGTGAAAAGACAGGCATAAAATATGCAGCGTTAAAACAGGCTCATGATAGGCCCGAAAATTACTCCGAAGCACTTTACCCGGAAGTGGCCAAAGCGTTGGAAAGATTAAAAAAAGTGGGGGAGGTGCTGGGGATTTACTCTGAGGGGTTTGTAAGATATCAGACGGACAAACTGGTGTTATCGGGAATAATCAGGTATTTTGAGACTGATAAAGTGGTGATAGTTAAAAGAAAGTTAAGAGAAAAAGTGGTTAAGCAATTAGATGCAGCAGTAGTGGTTGATGACTCAAGGGAAGTGATTGAATATTTGAAAAATTTTAAGGAGATAACTCCAATTTGGCTGAACCGAATAAATAAGGAAAACATGGATGGAGTGAGAACAATTTACAACTTAGATGAATTACCAGATGCAATTGATTAAAACAAAATTAAATGGATTTAGTTTTTGGTATAAGAGTAACGATGTATTTGTGGGACAGAGAATTGCTGAAGGTAAATATGAGGAATATGAGACAAAGCTAATGTTGGAGCAAGTTGATAAAAATAGTGTAGTAGTCGATGTCGGCGCAAATATCGGTTATTACACATTGTTGCTGGCACAAAAATGTAAATTGGTTTATGCCATTGAACCGGAAAAAGAGACATTTGAGATTTTGCAAAAAAATGTAGCGGAAAATAAATTGGATAATGTGGTGTTGATTCGAGCGGCAGTGGGCGATAAAAATGGAGAAATTAATTTGTATAAGTCAAGACTAAATAACGGTGATCACAGAGTGTGGGGAGAGAAAAATAGTAAA
>CAIKAI010000165.1 GCA_903825325.1 Candidatus Shapirobacteria bacterium
CCACCCGCGACGCCCGACATAAACGACTCTATACATACAAATCAAAAACTATTGACGAAATTAATCTGAGTCAGCCTAATTTTTATGACTATTTCGTTCCCGATAAAGAAATCTACACTCATGATTTAAATCCGATCAGTACCGCCTGCGATTGTCTTTTGTGCACTCATTACAGTCGTTCATACCTTCGCCATTTATTCCAAATTGACGAAATGACCGCCGGCCGACTCGCCACCATTCACAACCTGCGTTTTTATTCCATCCTAATGGAAAAATTAAGACCAATTTATGAATCTCTCCCAACTCTCTGAATTAATCGGTCAATCGGGCGCCCACACTTTTCAGTCGATTAACTTCGGTTGTCGGGTTAACGCCGCTGAACTCAATCAACTCTCTCAATTTCTGGTTGACCTTGGTCTTTCTCCCGAAACAGATAAGCCTGACGTTTATTTAGTTAACACCTGTGCCATCACCAAAAAAGGGGAATATGAATCAATTCATCAAATCAAAAAACTGGCTACTGATTTTCCCGAATCTACGGTTATCGCCACCGGTTGTGCCAAATTAGACAAATTATCTGAACTTAAGAATGTAATTCTTCTTGAAAACACTTTTAAGGATCAACTTAAGAAATCTTATAGTCCTCAAATTGCCGACAAGTTTTCCCATACCCATCGCTATTTACTTAAAGTTCAGTCGGGTTGTTCCCAAAACTGCACTTTTTGCATTGTCCCTCTCCGCCGTCCCACTTTAAATTCAATTACCATTAGTGATGCCGTCGACACCGTCAATAACGCCGTCGCCAATGGCTATCAGGAAGTAGTTATCACCGGTGTCAATTTAATTCAATACCTTCCCGGTCTTTCCAATTTAGTTGAAGCTTTATTAACTCAAACCAAAATTGAATTAATTACTTTTGGATCCGTTCCCGTTCTCTGCGTCGATGACAAATTTATTGCATTATTTGAAAAATACTCCTCTCGCCTCGCCACAAATTTACATATTCCTCTCCAGTCATGTTCCGACAAGATCCTCAAACTCATGCACCGACCCTATTCCAAAGAAAAAATTATCTCCACATTCACGTCATTGCGAGCGCTAGCGAAGCGATCTCTCACTTTTTCCACCGACATTATTGTTGGCTTTCCCACAGAATCCGAGGCAGATTTTCAAGAAACCTATGAATTATGCCAACAAATCGGCTTTGCCAACATTCATGTTTTTAAGTATTCCCCTCGCCCCGAAACCTCTGGACGCGAGTTATTTTTAAAGTCTGAAAAAATTAGCAAATCCACTCTGCTCGAGCGTTCAAGGAAAATGCGCAACTTAGTGATAAAATAGCCACATGGAAATATTTATTAAAGGTCTTAATGGTCAAGAAGTTAAGGCAAAAATCCGTATTCCCAAAAAGAGATATGGAAATGATGGCTGCGTTATTGCGGTAACAAAAAGCAATGGCACAAAAATTTGTGAAGTGATTGGCCCCAACGATCCGCGTTTAATTCTTCCAATCACACCTCCAGCCAGAAAAAAATAAACACTCTGCCTCATCTGTTTTCTGGTGTTACAATAGGCCAGTATGGAAATAAAAAATGACACCCTGCACTTTTTTGACCCAAACTATAATGGTCCGACAGCAACCATAAATAAAATTCGCTTCTGGCCCTGGGAAAAAAAGAAAATATTAAAGTTTGAAGATGGACAATCCCTTGAGATTAATTTAAAACCACTCCAATGTCGAGCAACCATGTTGGTTGATGGCGTTCTGACTACAGAGGATCCACCAAACAAATTAGTTACCACCGCTCAATATACCTTTCATCGTCGAAGTAATCCAAAAACAATTAATGTAGTCACAATCTATCCCGATAAAATGCTTAAAAATCCAACCAAAAAATAATTATCTTCCAAACCACACTTCCAAATTTGAAAAAAAATGTATTGATGTTAAAATAGCAAAAACCATGAGCCAAAAACAAATCGAAATAAAAGTTGAGCATCAACTATCAAACCCAAATGGGGGCTATCCCTATAAAGAGCTAGCTCGTTTTACTTTCCCACTACTGGGTAATTTATATATTGATCCACTTTTAGTAATTCTTGGTGAAAAAACCTGTGTCAACCCAATTATTAAGCCGCGTAAATTCGATTCAAAGTACGGTCTTTGGGAGCGTTTTCAGAACTTTGTCTATCAATTGCCATTCGATACTCAAATAAGCTACCGAGTCACGACTCACAAACAGCCTATCTTCCAAACCACACTTCCATCTCATCAAACACCTCGTACTTAAAGCTAACCTCTTGTCCGGGAAATCTAGCCTCTTTACCCCACACAAAAGCTCGGGCGACATCTTCACTCATCTGTGTCGATATTTTATTTAGCACCGCCCGTAAATTTTGCCCTCGTTTCATAATCAAAGGTTCTTTGCGATCGCCCTCGCTGGTTCTTTCTCGTTTTAAATATACCCTAACTAGTCCTAATTTCTTCCACACCGCTTCTTTGAAATCATCGATCCCTAACCCTTTATCCGCGCTCAAATATAATCTATCGGGTAATTTTTCTTTTTTAAAATTTGGCTTGGTATCAATTTTAGTGACGATTTCTAGTAGGGGAATATAGGTTCTCGATTTTGATAAACCATCAATAAAGCGATCAATAGTGGTTATTTTTTCCCCCAATTGAATTAATGAACTTTCAAATCCCATTTCCGTGGCAATCGTCTCCATTTGTTCCATCGGCAAACAATTAAATGGATCTAAAATTCTCAATCCACCTTTACTCACTTGATTAATATGCATTTTTGGCGGATGTTGATTTGGCCGCACTCCCGCTTGTTCCATTTCATTTTTGATTTTATCGATCCAGGGAATCCGCTCCACATCAGCCATCAAAATCACCAAATCCGATGCCCGCACCACCGACAACACTTTCCGCCCAAAACCCTTGCCTGTCGCCGCCCCTTCAATTATCCCCGGCAAATCCAAAATCTGAATTCTAATTCCTTTGTATTCCATCATCCCCGGCACCACTCCTAAAGTCGTAAAGTCGTAATTTCCTACCTTAGATTCGGCGTTAGTGATCGCATTCAACAAAGTTGATTTTCCGACTGACGGCAACCCCACTAATACCACCGAAGCATCGCCAGAATGTTTAATCGCATAACCCATGCCGCCGCCACCACCAGTTAATTTTGCCTCGAGCATATCGCGGAAACGGGACAACTTCGCCTTCAACACTCCATGATGGAATTGACTACTTTTGTCATATGGCGTGTCGCGGATTTCTTTTTCCACCGCCTCGATTTTTTTAGATATTTCTTCAGGTATCATTTGCTAGAATATAAGGCAATGTTGATTATTTTTCTCTTAATTACATTTTTCCTTAATTACAGTCCTATTTTAGCATCCGACCGCAATATTTTTGGGTTACATCTGACTCAGCCTCAAGATATCGCTTCTGCCAAAACAGTCATCAACTCCAGTCAAGGCGATTGGGGTTGGGCCACCATCGTTATCCGCACCGACCAACTCGACCACAATACCTGGCAAGACTTCTTTGATAACTGCCGCAAATACCATATAATTCCTATTGTTCGCCTGGCCACCATTATGGAAAATGGCTATTGGAAACGTCCGGCATTATCAGATATAGACAATCTCGCCAGCTTTTTAAACTCACTTAATTGGCCAACGACTGACCAACACGTAATTCTCTTTAATGAAATCAACCATGCCTCTGAATGGGGTGGTGCCGTCGATGTTAAGTCTTTTGCTGACATGTCAATTTACGCCTATCAAAAACTAAAATCTCTCAACTCTAATTTTATTGTCCTCAGTAGCCCTTTTGACTTGGCCGCTCCCAACCAAACCGATCAGTTAAAATCAGCCGCCGATGTTTATCACGCTATTTATCTCTACAATCCCAAATACTTCGACAGTTTTGATGCCCTGGCTTCTCATTCCTATCCTAACCATGGCTATGTTGGTACCCCCAGTGACACTGGTCAACATTCAATTCACGGCTATCTTTGGGAATTAAATTATATAAAGTCCCTTGGAATAAACAAAACTTACCCAGTTTACATTACTGAAACTGGCTGGCCCCATCGAGAAGGGGAATCAAAGGCTAACAATTTCTATACTGTTCAAACTTCTGCAAAATTTTTGATCGACGCTCTAAAAATTTGGGGTGACGATCCCAAAGTTATTGCCGTGACTCCATTTATTTATAATTACCCTCATCCTCCCTTTGATCATTTTTCCTGGGTTGACACCTCCGAAAGGCTTTATCCCGAATATCAAGTTGTAGCTGATTTGCCCAAAAATCAAAACCACCCGCTACAATCAACCAAATATGAAGTTACCAGCAACCGACTCCCATTTATTTTAATTACCAACACCGATTATTCCGGTAAAATCACTCTTAAAAACACCGGCCAATCAATTTGGGGCGAAACCAAATTTTGTCTTGAACCCAAAGCTTCTGCCAATGTGACCCTCGACGCTATTTGCACCACCGACAACTATGTCTATCCTGGCCAGTCAGAAACCTTCGATTACAAGATCAAAATTAATAATGATCCAAATTATACCGATAAAACCACTATTAGTTGGGATAGTCTAACCCCATTTGAAATTATTCCTATTAATGATACAGGCACCATTTACAGCCCTAAAACCACTCTCCGCGAAAAATTCATCCAATTCATTCAAAGCTTTTTTATTTAGAATCTTGGAGTAAATATGCCTGGTAATTTGAAACCAAATTCTTTCCCCCCACATAATATTTCAACATCGCGTCGAGAGTCATTAGCCAATCGAATCCCCAAGGATATTTGACCATTATCATAGGCTAATTTTGCATTTCGTTGAGATCTTTGTATTGCCGCATTGCCACCTTCAACTTTTATTTTTATTGGAATTTCAAATTTCATTTTATTTAAATAACATTATGTGGGCAATTCGACAATTAACACGAACTTGTTTGAACTGATCCTAAATCATCATCAGCTAATTACTGACTTCAATTTAGATGTAGCTGATTATACCAAGAAATGGGCGGTGGCAGATTCGGTATTACCTAAGCTAAATGTATCCCGAACTATAAATGTGTTAACCACAAACGATCTAGTGAAGTCTGGTGCTATAAATCAGATATATATCAACTAACATTTTTAACCTCAAATAAGGAAAAAATAGTATGAAGTCGATTGTTTCTATTCGAACAGTCATAGTCTGTTGATTGTTGAAGTGGAAAAATAGTGGCGACCCCCCCTGTCCTAGAATTCTATTTTTGGGTCAACCTGTCGCTATCGTATTGACTTCCCTAAAATCGGAATCGGTGACAAAACTTCCGCCAAGGCTTCTTCCAAAAGACCCTTCATCGTTTCACCTTGGGCTGATGCCTTCACTTTTAACTGTCGGTGTAGTTCTTCATCGATCCTAATTTGTTTGGTAGTTCCTTTTGACAACTTATTGTCACTTAATCTACTTGCCATAATTTTGGGTTCCCCCTTAATTGAACTTATAATCCATCTTCCTTCCCTTCGTTTCCCTTCTTCCTTTCTTTTCCTTTTGTATTCTTAAGGGGGTAACCCCTTGAAGTTCCCAATTAGGTATAAGTTTCGGTTTCGGTCACTACGGTCAGTCGCTGTTTGCTTTGGATTTGTTTTCTTTAACTTCGCCAAATCCACCCGAAACAGTCGGGTCCTTTGCGATATGGTTATTGCTAACCTGTTTAGGTACTTTGATACCCAAAAAGCTTAGAAATAAAAATTCGGCGCCAAAAAAAATGGAAAAATTCAATTATCAATCAGTCAATATCAATATTTCAGCTTAGTCGTAGATTCAACTTCGGCAGTATGAAGTAACTTTAGCATTTCAAAATTCTGTCGTCAAGTATTTGCCTATCCTTCCATACTATAAAGACTTATACAATACTATAAAATGAATATCAAACTGTTACACAATTCAGCTTGCGACCACAAAAAAAGCCAGTAGTTTTCACCACTGGCTTATCAAATTAAAATACTTATTTCTTTTTTGATTGCTGTTCAGTTAAGTACCTGTTTGCTTTCTGTAAACCGTCACGCTCCTGTTCCGACAACATGGAAACCCATGCTGGTCTTCCAGCTATTCTTGGAATGCTGTCAAACTGTGCTTTTTTCGTCATTTCCAGCCATGTTACTAGATATCTTGTTACTTAATCTTTGCCATTGATCATAAGCTTGTGCTCGTGAAAGGTCATCTTGTGTTACCCCAGTTGGTAATATTGGCGCTGTTAAATTTTTTTGTGATTCTGACATAATTTTATATAATTAATAACCTTCTTGATCTTGTATTTCACAAACTTTCTTAAAAAAATTAGCCCTTGCCTTATCGTCTAATTCAATTCGAACTTTCTTTTCTGCCCATTCTGGTTTTTCAGGTAAGACTGTGACACTTCCCTCAACGCCTAACTGTTGGGCGGCTTTTAAATACCAGTTGGCCAACCTGTCGCTACCATAATACACATTTTCTTCAGACTTGGGAACTACGGGTGGTTTAGGCTGTTTTTCTGCCATATTATTATTTCTATTTGAACCTATAACTTCACGCATATTCTACCATATTGTCGCGACAAAGTTCTTGTACTATTC
The DNA here is from genome assembly GCA_903825325.1 of Candidatus Shapirobacteria bacterium. Taxonomy (GTDB): domain Bacteria; phylum Patescibacteriota; class Microgenomatia; order UBA12405; family UBA12405; genus UBA2283. Next base: position 6,639 of record CAIKAI010000165.1, read on the forward strand.
CCTATTTCCTTTATACTGAATATAGTGTCAAGATACATGATTGATAAGTCCCAAAGTCAGGGCAAAGTAGCTACAATGGACGATCTGCGTCGTTTGTTTTGTGAAGATGATTTTGGTGGCAAAGATGGCTCGAACCCCGACAACTACAAATATGTAATTTACTGTCGAAAATCGACTACCGACGAAGAACACCAAACCCGCTCCCTACCCGATCAAGTATTGGACTGTACCAAATACGCTGTCGACCACAACTTAAAATACGACAAAAACAATATTGTTCAAGAAAAAAAGTCAGCCAAAGAATCTGATAATCGTCCACTATTTCGACAGGTACTAGATGATGTGATTAATGGAAAATATGATGGCATAATTTGTTGGCATCCAGACCGTTTGGCTCGCAACATGAAAGAAGCTGGCATGATTATCGATCTTCTGGACAAGGGCATTATCAAAGAACTAAAGTTTTGTTCCTATACCTACTCCAACGATACTTCTGGC
>CAIKAI010000166.1 GCA_903825325.1 Candidatus Shapirobacteria bacterium
CGGGCGAAGAGCCAAACTAACATTGGAACCATGACGGGAGAAATAATGTTGCTAATGGAGGTGGAGACCAGAGCTTTAATGGGGATACCGCCATAAATATTGCTCAAAAATACCGAGCTGCGGCCGGCGGGTAAAGCGGCGGCAATGATGAGACCTAAAAATATCTCGAGAGAAAAATAATCTTTAATCAGAAAAATAATCGAAGGAGAAACAAAGTAGACAATAATGATGGTCAAAAATAGAGTTTTAAAATCACTAAGGCTTTTAATAATTTCTCGGGGATTGAGATCGAGACAACTAAGGAACATAAGAATTCCGAGAAGGAGATTAAGGTAAGGTTTAAGAAGGAGACCGGCAGAGGGAATGATAAAGCTAAAGGCAATAGCACCAAGGATGACCGCCCAGGTATTTTTCCGTACGATGAAAGTTAATTGTTCCACTTAGAAGGTTAGCATACTTTCGGGATTGTAATAAATTGGATAATGGTTCGTATTAGAGATTAGACAATCAAAGATGAACTAAGGGTGTCTAGCAATCTCTTTCCCTCTCCAGGCCGCGACGAGCGGCCTTTTATTTTAAATCAACCCCAACTTCTCACCTAACAATACCGCCGCATTCCTCTCAATTTTTTGTGAATCCTCAACTTTTAAATCCTTTAAAATTTTATTTAACGCCGCCACCGACGGGGACTCTATTTTCAAAAACTCACCCACCGGATCAATTTTTTGTGACAAAATCGTCACTATCTCTTCTCCGACTTCTATTTTATATTCAAAAGAAATTACCGTCATTTTTCCCCATACCTCATATTTCGTTAATTCTTCAGGATCCACCGTTCTTTTTTCGTCAGTATAGCCCGTTTCTGTTTTGATGGTTTTTAACTCCACCAATGTTGACTTTCCATCATCAAATTCCCTTAATCTCAGGCAAATATTATTTGGATGATATTCTGCCAAACTGACTCCAATTGGCTTATACATGGTGTCTTTTATCCCCATCAGTAATTGTGCCGCCACAAAATTATCCTCAACATATTTAATTCTTTCATCAGTGTTCGGAATTCGTATTGAAATTTCTGCCATGGCCAATTTTAGCACCCAAACTTTCCATTGGTGCACACTCCGGGTACTGTTTTAGTTTCGCCCACACCCTTTTCCAAATAGTTCAAGCCAACTTTTGGATCTTCCCCTGGGTTCCACAACCCCCAATAATATTTCCATTCCGACCAACCAATATTTAAATCTTTAACATCTATCCCATGGTTCGCCAGCACTTGCCCCACTTGTTTCCCCAGCATACAATAGGCACTGTAACAGTGCACAATTATTTCCTTATCTTTTGGCAATTTATTGAATGCCTCCACAATCTGGCTTTCGTCCATTGTCACTGCCGGAATGTTAATCGCTCCAATAATATGTTCGGCGTTATATTCTTCCTTACTTCTCAAATCGACCAGTACAAAATTAGTTGCCTTATCATCAATCATTTTTCTCAACGTCGCCGGGCTCACTGCCACCAAATTCTCCGTATCATAATAATCCTTGGTAATATTTATCTGTTTTTCCATCACTTTTCGGTAAACTTTTATTCCAGCAATTGCTCCTATCCCGCCACAGAATACACATAATGCCACTATCCCCAAAATTATTTTATTTGACATATGTTGTAGTTTATCATTCTCTTTAAATCATTCCCTGTAAGTCATCATATTCCACCGGCGCAAAGTCATCCGTTAAAATTTTGCTATTTATTACGTACCTATCCACATTCGTTTCCATTAATTTCAATTTTTCTAATTGTGGATCACCTTTAATTGCTACCAAATTTTTCCCTTTATAACCCATAATTACTATGTTCTGACTCTCATTAAGGTTTTTTGTAAATACCGGAAAAACTTTTACCTGATCAAAAACAGCCTTAGTTGTTACATATTCCGACATAAACAAATCACTTCCTTTTCCGTTTATGGTTGAAATCACGTTAACAAACACCAATCCATTTTCATTTAGTGAGTTGTACATTAATTGCATCGCTTCCTTTGACACTAATTGAAACGGTGTCGCCGCCCCATTTCGGTAAGCATCCACGAATATCTCGTCATATTTTTCCTGATTACTATTTAAATACACTCTGCCGTCCATTGTTAAATTTCTAAACTTTTCTGTCGGTTTAAAATCAAAATATTTTTCGGCCATGCTTAAAAGCTTTGGATCAATTTCCACCACCTCAACTTCCAATTTTGGATTAGTTTCCATTAAATATGATGCATAAGTATATGCCCCACCCCCAATCATCAATGCTTTTTCTGCCCTGGGGTTGTACAACTCTGCCAAATTAAAATACGAAAAGTAACTCAGATTATCTCTCATCGTAAACCTGGCTGGTTTCCCTAAATACCACACTGATTGCGAGTCCGACAATACTCTAACTGTATTATTATTTGCTGCCGGCTTATCATAAATCCAAATTCGGTTGTACTCCGTCTCCAAATCGTCTACTAATTTAGCCCCATAGATTCTTTCAAAATAGTTATTAAATATTTGTTGACTATTGCCTTGTCCCGCCCCCAAAAAAGTTACCATTCCCGCTAAAATTAGCAATTTGTTTCTAATCGATATTACTAACATCAGTGCACTGCACATTAGCACCACCGCCACCCCCAGCAAAATTACGCTCAGTCCAAAATTAGGGATTAGCCAATAGCCGGCTCCAAAAGTTCCCACAATGCTCCCCAGCGTCGACATGGCATACACGTTTCCGGCCTCGCCTAATATCCCGATCGCTACTGGTGACAGTATTCCCAAGGTCACATTGATTGGACCTAATATCAGCAGCGCGGCTTTAAATGATCCCCATATTACCTCACTATTATCCAATTTCATTTGCTGGAAAATTAATTGATCTTTAAATAAATAATCACCCAAAGCCAATATTGCCGCTACTATTAAAATAGTTGTCACTGTCGACGTCCTGGGTTTTTTCTTAGCCAACTTACCGCCAATAAAATATCCCAAAGTAAGGCTCATCATTACCACCCCAATTACCGCGGTCCAAATATAGGTTGAAGTTCCAAAATAAGGCGCAAATAATCTCGGTGCCACCATTTCAAACACCATCGCGCAAGCACCAGAAATCATCACCACTGAATAAATAATCGCCCTTGCAAATTGCTTCATTCTGATATTATCCAACTTCTCATCGACATTGATCCCATGGTTACTTTTTCGCAGCGAAAATCTACTTTTTCTTCTTCATTTTTTAATGCCAAAACATACAGCATTGGCAAATAATGTTCATTTGTCGGTATCGCTTTTTGCCAATTCTCCAATTCCTCATAATTTATTAATTTGTCAAAATCATTTTTTATAATCAATTGCTTAATATTTTTATCAAATTCAACCGCCCACTCAAATCCCTCATCAATCCATTGCATCATTCCCAAATTATGCACCACATTGCCGCTGCCCATAATTAAAAATCCTTCTTCCCTTAGTCCTACTAATTTCTTTGCCAGTTCCCAATGTTCTCTTGGTGTGATGTTTTCATCTAAACTCATCTGTATCACTGGCACATCAGCCTTGGGATACATTCGGCACAATACCGACCAAGTTCCATGATCAATTCCCCAATTACTGTCTAATTTCGCTCCGGTTAACTCTTCAATTTTTTTGGCTAACTTCACATCGCCTTTAACCGGATATCTCTTTTGGTAAAGTTCTTCCGGGAAACCATAAAAATCATTTATTTTTTTTGGATCTTCATCTCCCGTTACTAATGTCGCTTCATCCACCCAATGTGCCGACACCATCAGTATCGCCTTTGGACGGGGGAGTTCTTGCCCCATTTTTGTCCATTCTCGGCTAAATTTATTGTCATCAATCGCGTTCATTGGACTGCCATGACCCACAAACACTAGTGGCATTATTGTCTTCATTACTTTTTCTTTGAATCTAAATATTTTTTTGTAATCTTCACCGCGATGCTCCCGCCGGGAATTAATATTCCTGCTGCATCCGCTCCTAAATCAAACAAAAAGTTTGTATCCAATATTTTACCCAGATACTCGCTAAACACTCTTTCCCCAGTTTTCACCTCACCAGTTAATCCATCAACTTCCACAATTGCTTCTTTGCCTTTGGTTTTCCACCGATATTTAAAGGCATACACCGGGCGATAATACAGATCCACGCATTCCACTTTAACGCTTTCTTCCAAAATCGCATCGGCCTGAATCCCTTTAATCATTTTTGCCAACGAATCTCTCATAATTGCCGATATTCTAGTCTGTGGTGGCAAAATTATCGATTCTTTACCGGCCATTTTCTCTATATTTTTCACTTGTTTTGGCGACAGTGTCAAATATTTTTTTAAATCGGCATTGTTTTTCCCCGATATCCCCTCCACCAACACTTCATCTACTTCTTCTTGCGCGCAGTGTTCGAGCACCGGCAAATGAATATGACCATTATTTACTTCGAAATCATTTTTAAAACAATTAACTGCGTTAACTTCCACTCCGGAGACACTTACTTCATATGTTGTATTTCGGTCGTAAACATAATGGGCTCGAGCAATCACATGCCAAAATGGCTCATAGCGATGCTCTTGATAAATTAATTCAAAGTCTTCATCTTTCGGCTTCGACAAAAAACTTTCAATTTTATTAAATGCTCCAAACGAGTCCACCTTTTTCTCCCAAGCTTTGTCCTCTGCTTCCCCAGCCGACAATTGATCGTTAAACATCAACACTCTTTGATCCGCCACCGTTAATTCCATAAGTACCCTAATTTTACTACATTTCTACACATTAATACTTTATTTTATCTTTCTTTTTAAATAGTCCTTAATTATGTAGTCGGGCAATACTTTTTCTTTCACCATTTTTTCCGTCTTTTCTAATACAGTTTGAAAATATGGTTTATCACCAAAGTGGTTTGCCAAATCGTGAATACATTTTTCAAAAGAGCCATTTATCGGCAAGCCAAATATTTCGCCATTTTCTACTTCTTTAAAAGCCAATTCAATGTCATCATTTGATTCAATTATTACGGCTTGGATTTGATTTCCATTTAAACAGTCAGTTGTTGTCCGGTGCGACCCATCCATTATGAAGTACTCAGCTTCGGGGTGGCTATCGACAAATGGATTAAATATTTCTTCAGCTAAAAATGGTTCCAAAACGGATTTTCTTACCACCAACACTGGCGGCATTTTTAAACCTTTTTTATCCATCTCCACGTATGCTTTTAATGCCTTTTCGCTATGAACAGGGAAGTCATTTAAGGTAATGATTTGATTAGAATTTAGAAACACCCTTTCTAAAACTTCTTTAGGTTTTCTAACTTCGCTATTTTTCATTTATTAAAGTCAACATTTTATTTACTACCTCATCCTCTGTTTTTCCGCTTGTATCAATTGCCGTTCCGAAATCATATCTCGACACCATTTTAAACACTGCCTTAATTGAATCAACTCCAATCGATTTTCTGTTTTTATCCCTCTCAATACATTCTTCCAACGTTGCTTTAAGATCAAACACAAAATGCCTAAATTCCAGATTGTTTATCAGATCTTCCATTTGTTCTTTGTGATAAAAACAACCATCAAATATTATCGGTTTTCCCTGATCAATTTTTTCTTTTACCTTCGCCAACACCAAGCTATTCGCCTTTAAAAAACTTTGTTTGGAAATTCCTTCACCATCACTCTTGTGTAGTTTATTTTGGTCCAATATCTCATCAAATGAAATATATTCGCCATTAATTTTTTCCGCTAAATTTTTGGCCACCGTAGTTTTCCCCACTCCGGCCGGCCCACGAATAATTATGTAATATGACATCTTCCAATAATATCACCTAGTACTTATCGACTAATATTTATTTCTACTCTTGTTCCAAATCTTCATCGGGCTTTAGTGCGCTTTTTATTGCTAATACCAACAAACCCAATTCGTTTGTTTTGGGAATCTCATCCCATGTAAATATTCTCTTTAATTGTTTCTTGAAACCAATTCTCACACTTGGTTCCGCTTTATTCATGTCATCAATCATTTTTCCAACAGCATCTTTGGAAAGTCCAGATAGATTCTCAGCCATTTGACAATCTTCTTGAAAATGTATTTTTCTTTCATTTAGAAACTCTTCATTATTTATATTTCTATCATTGGCTAACATGTTTTTAGCCCTAAGTTTGATATCTTCCCGAGCAACAATGCTTTTATCTACTCCCATATCAACATTTTATCACCGGATTCTTATTCTCGAATTCTCAATTTAGGCAACAGATCTTTATATTTCTTAATCTTTTCCACCTTTGTCATCGCCGCATAGCGTGGCGACGGCGAGGGGAGCGTTACCAAACTAATCTCTGGATATTCTAATATAACTATTTTGAAGTTTTTCCTAAACAACTTTTCCGCGAATCTGCTCGAAAAATAAATGACTTTTAATTTGTTTTCTTTTATTACTTTTTCGATGGCTTCAGTATTAAACACCATATTTATTAAATTCATATCCAAGTTGCTATTCGCTCGGCGCTCGCACGTCAAAATAATATCCGTAATCGCCATTCCTAAGTTTGTAAACAGTTCCTGTTTCTTTGCTTTCGTACTCAAATCAATTTCATAAACCTTTTCCATCATCGGCCAAAACTGATTTCTGCCGTTGGCATAAAACCAATCATAACTCGGATTTTCCACCTTTCCCGTAAAACTACCTAAGAATAAATACTTTGTATTTTTAGGTACAAAAGTCCCAAATGGATGATTTTCCGCCATCGCTAATTATATCTTTTTCCGTTCAATTAAATCATCCACCTTTTTCTTAATCTGCTCAAAAGTTTCTTCTGTTTTCTTTATTTTTTCCATATGTTCTTTCATGTTCACGTCCAAGTCTTCAATTTCCCAAACCTCAAAATCATTCGAGTCATACCCAAAATTATCCACGCAATATTGGTGATATTCCTCGGCAAAGAATATAGTCAAATCCGCCGTATAAAGTAATTCCTTTGAAGTCTGTGCCCAAAAAGATTTTTGAAACGGCACTAGTTTGTTAACTTCGTAAAGTCGTTGTGTTAACCAAGAAATTGGTCGATTATTATTGTCTGCTGCGTTTATCCCCGACGAGATAGTGGTGACATTGGGCAGTTGTTTAGAATTAAGATAAGTCTCCGCCAACCTGCTCCTATAAATATTTCCCAAACATACGAAGTGAATTATCATTATGACATTATATCAGCCAAGCAGTGAGTCAATGTATTTTTGCAGTACTACCCTCGTAATTCTCGTTAGTTTATTTGATTTGAGTAATTCATCCGGAAAATCGCAAACCAATCCTTTTCCCTCATGAATTTCTAAATCGTTTATATCGACATCGCTGACAATAAAAATATTTGCCAAATAATCTATGCCATCTTCCTCAATTGTCTTTTTAAAAACTCCCAGTTTGTTAACTTGATAGTTTTCTGAATTTAGCTCTGTCTCTTCAAATAATTCACGTTTTAGTCCTGCTAGTTCCATTTCATCTTTTTGTAGCGAACCTCCCCAAGTTGAAATTAGCCCGGGATTAACTATCCCTGGATTATTATCCCTTTGTTGCAAAATAACCTTTCCTTCTTTTGTGACCAGCAAAGCATGTGCTCCGACCTTTGTTTCTTCGATATCAACCATAACCTATTTTACCCTATTCTAAATTCCCCAAAAATCTTGCCGTATTTACATTCCTTACCGTCATCGACGCATAAATTTTGTGGCCGATAATTTTTGCCAGCTGGCTTTTAATAACATCTTCTCTTTTCACATTCCAAATTACGGCACCTTTGACATAAAGAATATTAACCAACTCTTTTTTTATCGGTAGCATATCAGCAATTTCCTCTGAATCTATTTCTGCGAATAAATACGCCACGTCAGTCTTTTGTTCAGTGTTATTCTGCCACTCCTTCGGAATTACTTCAGCAATCCTTTTTAATTCTTGTTGTGTTTTAATCAGCACCGGAATCTCAAATCCAAATTCATTTTTCAAATTAGTTTTGACTTTATCAATCAGCTCTTCCTTACTTCCCTCAAATTCAATAATAACGTTTCCCGAGTTAATATAAGTTGAAACATTGGTACAACCCAAAGCCTCAAAAAAAGTTTTTAGTCTTTTCATTTCTACTTTTTTATTTCCTCCGACATTTATTCCTCGAAGCAAAGCCACATATTTCATTAGTTATTCTACCAATTCCCTAAAACAATCATTAATGACGGAGCAGGTAGGTCTGAAACCTTTCGATCTATATACCTAAAATTCAACTTGAATTGTTTTATTCAATGAGTCTATTACTGTTCTTTTACCGGAAGGTAGACAAATCTGCGGTGAGGTGTGGCCAAAATCTATATTTTGAATAATTGGTATGTTCGAGTTATATTTTCGGACTGTTTCCAAAAACATTTCTCTTTGTCCTTGTTTATGTTTTTCTTTCTGTTCATCAGTGTTTGGTTTATCAAATTCCCAAGCTTTTGGTCGGCCAACAAGTAGACCTTTAATATTTTTCAGAATTTCTCTTTCACCTAAAGCTCTCAGTACTCGACGGACATAATCATTATCAGGGATCTCTTCCGATGTTTCCATAAACAAAACAATATTTTCAAAATCTTGAAGAGTAGGGATTGCAGTACCGTGTCGCAATAGTTCATCAATTGATTCAACACAACCACCCCAAGATATTCCCTCACCATTAGCTAACCCGTCCCAATGCCAGTCATCATTATCTTGATATCTTCTTTTTTGAGTTAGAAGTGTGGGATCACTCCAGTTTAGTCCAATATCATTAAAAATAGGACTGGATTCTAAATTAAAAATTCCA
>CAIKAI010000167.1 GCA_903825325.1 Candidatus Shapirobacteria bacterium
AAATTAGTTTATCTCCCAATTAATCAGCAAATAATTGACTTCTTTATTTCCAACCTTTTACCTAACGATATCCTTATTCACTTTAGTTCCGGCGGTCTTGATGGTCTGAATGCATTAAAAACAGTTTATAATAGTACCTAACGTGATTCACCTCTACCTCGGCTTAGTTCTGTTTGCATTTTTAACAACCAGTATTTTAGTGGTTCCCTTTATCAATATTTTATATCGTCTCAAGTTTCAACGGCAAAAACAAAAAACTCTCGATTTTCAAAACAATCGCACCCCAATTTTCGACAAATTTCATAGCCAAAAGTCTGGCACCCCTGTCGGTGGGGGACTTTTAATCATTGCTGTGGTCACTATCCTTTTTGCCACACTTTTTCCATTATTAAAATTTTCCAATATTTACATCTCCAGTAATTACCAAATTGGTAATGAAGTTTCTATTATTTTCTTCACTTTCATTAGCTTCGCCCTCCTTGGGTTGTATGACGACATTCTCAAATTTTTTAGTTTTAATAAAACTGGTTTCTTTGGCTTGAGAATGATTCACAAACTCTATTTGCAAATTCTTATATCCTTATTCATTGCTTTTTTCGTCAACTTCAAGATGGGAATGAACTTCATTTATATTCCTTTTATGGGCGCCGTATCCCTGGGTTGGTTATCAATTCCGCTTTACACTGCGATTATTGTAGGCTTTGCTAATTTTTTTAATATTACCGATGGTCTTGATGGTCTGTCCTGCGGGCTATTAATGATCGCTCTCTTTGCTTTTTGGTTCTTGTCCAATAATTCTTTGGACACCCCCATTTCCTTGTTCTTGGCACTATGGATTGGCGCCTTGATAGCATTTCTCTACTTTAACATTTATCCTGCACGTATTTGGCTGGGAGACGTCGGCTCACTCTCCTTTGGTGCAACCATTGCCATAATTGCCATATTACTCGGCAAGTTAGTTCCATTAATGATCGTCGGTGCTCCCTTTATTGTCGAAGGTCTAAGCAGCGCCATTCAAATGTTTAGCAAAGTATATTTCAAAAAGAAAGTTTTTCCCGCAGCTCCAATTCACTTAACTCTCCAAAAAGCTGGTTGGGAAGAACCAAAAATTGTTTCCCGGGCCTGGCTGGCCGGAATAATATTAGCTATTTTTGGACTATGGTTAGGGATAAACTAACATCACTTAAGCAAGAGATTCTAAAATATATTGGTTTGCCCTATTTTAAAAATGTTGGTAAACACCACAATTACGGTGAAAATAGCTTAGTCGGCAAAGGCACTGCCAAAGAGATTGCTCTCAAAACCATTGAAATTGCCAATTTACAGAATGTTAAACTTCTCGATTTATCACCCGAACAAATCTATAATTTTCAGAAAAAAAACTTTCTAGGTATTGACTGTTCTGGATTAGTTTGCAATCTCCTTAACTTCTATTTTCACACCGATCTTAATCCCCGAAAAACTTCTTCGGATATGCTGACTTTGGAGCCTCTAGCCAAAACAATTAGCATCGAACACGCTACTACCGGCGATCTAATTCGTCAAAAAAATGGCAAACATGTACTTTTTATTATCGACAAAATTGATGACATCATTTACTACGTCGACAGCAGTCTCGCCGGTCGGGGAGTTCGCTTCGGGGAAATTAAAACCAATTCTATTTCTCTTCAATCAATTCACCGTATACGAGAGGTTCAATAGATTGTATTTCCACTTCCGTACCGCATTCCTGGCACTCGACAATATCACCCACCACCATTGATTCTGGTTTGGCGATTTCACTTTTACAGTCTGGACAAATAATTTTATTATCTTGAGGATTCATTTTGATTCAAAAAAATATATAATTAACCAATTATATGACACCTTTAGAGAAATTTGGTGAAGTTTATTTAAAGCGGGAAGATAAAAATTTAACCGGATCGGCCAAAGACCGAGCCATCGAACTTCAAGTTGAACAATTAATCAAACTCGGCTTTACCAAGGCTGTTATTTCTTCTTCCGGTAATGCTGCCATTTCCGCTGGTTATTTTTGCCAAAAAAATCACGTTTCATTAACTGCTTATTTACCAATCAAAATTCCCAACTCAAAACTCGCTTTAATCAATGCCCAAAGCATCATCGTCAACGCCACTCCGATCAGCAGTGCCTTCCGACTTTCAAAGAGTGGCTATTATTTTCTACGCCAATCCACTGACCCAATTGCCCGCGTCGGTTATCAGCAAATCGCCACGGAAATACTACAGCAGTACCCACAAGTCAGCAGTATTTTCATTCCCGTTGGCTCAGGCGCAACTCTTTTGGGGATTTCCGAAAAGTTACCTAAAACCGTAAAGATATTCGCCGTTCAACCTGCTTCGCATTGCCCCATTGCCGGTTACTTCGATCATGAATTTATTCCCGAAACCACGACTGCCACTGACGCCCTGTCTGTCAAAATGCTTCCTCTTAAGCAGTCAGTGGTTTCTGCTTGTTATTCAGGAATTGTTGTTCAGAATGCCGATGTCTTAACTCAAAATATTGACACCTCTGCCGAAGGTAATTTAGCCTATGCCGGTTATCTCAAAGCCAAAAAAATCCACCCGGTAGGGGACTATCCCATTATTCTATTAACCGGTACCAAACGATCATGACTCCCTTAACTGAACAATTAAATAATTCTGCTTTTGATTTTTACTTCTTAGTTGTCGATAAGTTCTTAGATATCAAATTACCGGAGTTAAAAAATTTCTATTCGCTCTCTGCCGAAAAATTCGACCTAATCCTTGATGCCAAAAATTCCGGCAAACTACTCTCTCAATCTAAAGTTATCGATTTTATTACCACCAACTCAGCCAAAACCGGGCATAAACCCGCCATAATTCCTTTCAAACCGTCCGCTAAAATCGACCTTATTTGTCAGCAACATGCCTGGGTTTTAATCAGCAATCCCGCTTCACTCAATCGCTTATTAGAGGATAAAATTAAATTTTACGATCTCTGTGATCAAAATGATTTACCCCTTATCCCCTCATTAATCTTGCCATTTAACCAAGAGAATTATCAACTTGCTTTTGATAAGTTCAAAACCAAACTCGTCCTCCAAACTCATTTTGGTTGGGCGGGCAACAGTTCCCACCTCAGTCATAAGTGGGATGATATAAAAAATGCCATTCCTCTCGGATCAATCGTTAAGTTCTCACCATTTTTGGATGGTTATTCACTCATAAACAATGGCTGTCTAACTCAAAACGGTTTGGTCCAAAGTCCACCCGGCTTACAATATACCGGTCTTAAACCCTTAACCAGCAATCCTTTAGCTACTGTTGGCCGTCAATGGCCAGCCTTCATTTCACCTGAAATTAGTTTAGAAATCAAGAGAATTACCCAACAATTTGCCACCAAAATTCTCACTCCATTAAATTATCATGGTTTCTTTGGTTTGGATTTCTTGGTTATTCAAAATCAAGTTTATTTAATCGAATGTAACGCCCGGTTAACCGCTTCTTTCGCCCTTTACACCGAGATAGAAAAACGGGCCAAACTTACACCTTTGTTTTTTCTACACCTTGCCGAATTTATTGATCTAAATTTTTCCGAGTTAGATCATTTTGATAACAATTTAGTTGGTTCAGAGATCACCGCCAAAAACCAATCCGGATCTACCATCAAAAAATATTCTGATTTTATCTCCTTTTCGCCTTCATCCTCACCTATTCAACTCGATCCGAAAATTATCGCCCAGGTTTTATGAACCGCTACAAACTAGTTTATTTAATTTATGCTCTGGTACTAATTGGTCTGATCTTTATTTCGTTTTCTTCTATCGCAGAAGCCACAGTCACTGCTGGCGACAAGTTATATTTTATTAAAAAACAATTACTCTGGGTGGGAATTGGCACAATCGGTTTTTACTTAGCCACTAAAATTAAGATTGATTTTATTAAGTTTAATTCAACGTGGTTATTCTACGGATCAATTTTACTACTTTGTCTCCTTTTTATTCCCGGAATTAGTCAACAAACCTTGGGTGCTCGTCGTTGGATTAACCTTGGCCCACTCGCCATTCAACCTTCAGAAATTTTTAAATTATCCGCCACTATTTTTTTTGCTAAATTATTTTCTATTCCCCAAAATCAAACCATTAAAAATCTGATTATTTACCTGGGAATACCGTTGGTACTGATTATCCTCGAACCTAACCTTAGTACCGCTATTTTAATTACCGTAATTGGTATTACTATTTATTATCTTTCTGGGGGTGAAATTGTTTCCCTCTTTGGACTTAGTTTTGTGATGGTTATCCTCAGCTTTGTGTTAATTTTCTCTTCGCCCTACCGTCTGGCTCGATTTAATTCTCTACTTAATCTGGACAGTGATAGCAATTCCACTTCGTATCACAGTAGTCAAATGATTCTCGCTCTGACTTCAGGTCATTTTACCGGTAAAGGCTTTGCTAATTCAGAGGAAAAATATCGTTATTTACCAAAAATTTCCACCGATTCAATTCTAGCCGTTATTGGTGAAGAAACTGGCTTCATCGGTATTTGTGTCATTGTTTTTCTTTATACTATCATCACCTTACACCTTATTAAGATAAGTCAAATCGTTCACGATCCATTTCAATCTCTTTTTACCGCTGGTGTCGCTTGTTGGATCACTTTCCAAAGCCTCATTAACATATCGGCAGTAGCCGGCTTAATTCCACTTACGGGAATTCCTTTACCACTGATCTCCTATGGCGGATCATCTCTTGTGACCTTGATGTTTGCACTCGGTTTAGTCCAAAACATTGTATACTCAAATAAGTATGAAAATGTCAAAGAGGATCATCATTACGGGCACCCACCACACTCCCGCCATCGAGCTAATTAAATTACTCCAATCCGATCCAAATACCAATTGGTCTATTAGCTACATTGGCCATCAATATTCTGCGGAAACCCATATCCTTCATACCATCATTCCTAAATTAAAAGTTCCCTTTTATAATCTCGACTCAGGCAAATTTGATCGAAAAAACCTTTGGCCGACAATTCAAAACATTCCTAAAATAGTCGTTTCTTTCTTCAAAGCCATCAACTTAATCGGTCAAATCAAACCCGATATCGTGGTTTCTTTTGGTGGTTATGTTTCCGTCCCAGTTATAATTGCGGCTTTCGTGAAGCGAATACCTTCGATTACTCACGAACAAACTCTTACTACCAGTTTGTCCACTAAAATAAATAGTTTTTTTACCACCAAAGTCGCGTTATCTTTTGACACCAAACACCATTCCTCAAAAACCGTCTTTACTGGTAATTTAATTCGTGATGCCATTTTTGATCAAAGTTCCACTCGCTTCTCTAAAATACAGAAGCCAATTATTTATGTCACTGGTGGTAATCAAGGCTCAGAATTTATCAACCAATTAATTACAAATCTTCTTCCCTCTCTCACCAATTTTTCAATTATCCACCAAACCGGAAACAAAATTGTCACCAGAACAACCTACAAGAACTACCATCATTACGAATACATTGAAATCGAAGATATTGGCTGGGTTCTCAACCATGCCGACATTATTATTAGTCGATCCGGTGCCAATACTTGCCAAGAAATTGATTTACTCAACAAGAATTCAATATTAATTCCTCATCCAGCTACCCAACAAAACGAACAACTTAAAAATGCCCTTTGGCTTCAACAACGTCATCCGCTTAGTACCGTCATCATTAATCAATCTGAAGCCACTCCAACCTCTATTTTAGGGGCTATTAAAAAATTCCCTAAAAACCAAGAAACGCCATTACTTCGTCAATCCTTATCCACCCACCCCTTAATGAAACTAATTTATGAACTTATTTAAAAAATACTATTTCATTTTGCCACTTTTGCTAATCGCCATTCAACTATTAGTTCTTAGCAATTACAACTCTATTAAACCGATTTCTCCTTTATCATCCCAAAATACTTTTAATTCACAACTAATCAACGCTCTCAACTTGGCCAATCTTAATCCAAAAAAAATAATATTTCGAGATTTTCAGTCTGAAGTTGAATTTTATATTTCCGGAAATAACAAAACGGACTTCCCCGTCGTCCTTTCCACTCAAAAAAATCCTCTAAATCAAGTTGCCGCCTTACAAAAACTCATCGAAATCGCTAATATTAAAGGTAGACAAATCCAATTTATTGATTTAAGTTCCAGCCGTCCTTATGCAACACTCTAAAATAATTAGTGGCATTGATATTGGAACATCAAAAGTCACCACTATCATTGGTCAATACTTTGAAATTGAGGATAGACTAAATGTCGTCGCAGTTTCGTCATTTCCTTCAGTAGGTTTTGTTAGAGGCCATATCTCTGATTTGAAAAAAGCCACTGATACCATCACTAAAAGCATTGAAGCTGCCGAAAGAATGGCTGGATTTGAACTAAAAAGTATTGTTGTTGGTGTCGAAATGGGTCAATTAACTAAAGACGACAATGAAATTGACACTCGAATTGAATCTTTCAATTCTAAAGGAGTTGTTGCCATCACCTCAGTCAACGGCGAAATAAATCAGTCCGATATAAAACACGTTATTGAATCAACCGAGACTATTTCCATTCCCAAAGGTAAACAAATTCTCCATAGTATCCCTCGCCTTTATACCGTCGACGGCCAGAGCGGCATCACTAATCCTGTGGGTATGATCGGCAATAAACTTGAATTGGAAACTCATATTATCGTCGGACCAAGCAATAGTGTTAAAAATCTCCATAGTTGTTTCGACAATATCGGAATTAGCGTCGATTCTTTCGTCTATTCTGGTGTTACCTCTGCCCAAGCTGCCATCAGCAGCACCGAAAAAGAATTAGGGGTCGCCTTAATTGATATTGGTGGGACCTTAACCTCAATAACCATAATTACCGACGGCTCTCCAGTTTTTTCTGCAGTTGTTAATTTAGGTGCTAATTACGTCACCAATGATTTGGCAATTGGATTAAGGCTCTCTCTTGAGGACGCCGAAAAAATAAAATTACGTCTTAATAAGGTAATTGAGGAGAAGAAGTTCGAAGACGAGGTTGATCTATCCCAGTTTGGAATACTTTCTGAAGAAAAACACAAAATTTCCATTCAAACCGCTGTCAACGGCATAATTAAACCGCGTTTAGAAGAAATATTTACTATTATCTATGATCAAATCGAAAATAGTGGTTTTATAAATAATATCCCTGCAGGTGTTGTCCTTACTGGTGGTGGAGCTCTTACCGTCAATGCCAAAGAGATCTGCTCTAAAATAATACCTCTTCCCGTTCGCATCGCCACTCCACCTAAGTTAGGCGGTATCGTCGATGACATTTTAAATCCCAGCTACACTAGTACTATTGGCTTGCTAATGTATAATCTGGAACATGGGATTTCTCAATCTAACAATTCTAAAAAATCCAAACCAAGTATGGGCGGTCTCATTGGCAAAATCAAAAGCATGCTCGAACCTTTGCTACCATAATTAAAAGTTAAAATTAAAAATTGGGACTAATTAAAAATCTCACTGGTCAGTTTGCTCGGCTTAAAGTAGTCGGGGTTGGAGGTGGTGGCAACAATGCCATCAACTCCATGATTACCGAAGATAATATCAAAGGTGTCGATTTTATTGCGGTTAACACCGATTCACAGGTACTTTTAAATTCTCTCGCTCCCATAAAAATCCAAATTGGCGAAAAACTTACCAAGGGCCTTGGCGCGGGCGGCAATCCTCAAGTTGGTGCTGAAGCCGCCAAAGAGTCTTTAGAACGGCTCAAAGAAGCTCTAGAAGGCTCTGATATGGTCTTTATTACCGGTGGCATGGGCGGTGGCACTTGTACCGGCGCCGCGCCGATTATTGCCGAAATCGCCAAAAAAGATATTGGGGCTTTGACGATAGCCGTTGTCACCAAACCATTCTTATTTGAAGGCACCCGCCGCATGACCAACGCCGAGGAGGGGATTGCCCGACTCAAAGACAATGTTGACACTCTGATTGTTATTCCCAACCAAAAAGTCATCGATGTTGTTAACGATAAAGCCACCCTGCTTGAAGCTTTTAAAATTGCCGATTCTGTCCTTAACAAAGGCACCAAAGCCATTGCTGATTTGATCACCACTCCTGGACTCATAAATCTCGATTTTGCCGATATCAAGTCCATCATGAGTAACGCCGGTACCGCCCTCATGGGTGTTGGTGAAGCTGACGGAGACGGTCGAGCCAAACGCGCCGTTGAGGCAGCCATCGATTCTCCCTTAGTTGAGGTCAATATTGATGGAGCGCGTGGAGTTTTGATCAATATTACTGGTGGACCAGATTTGAAAATGTCCGAAATCGAAGAGGCAGCCAAGACTATTACTGCTCTCTGTGCCCCGGACGCTAATATTATTTTTGGTGCCACCATTGATCCTGATCTTGAAGGCAAAATTAAAATTAATGTTATTGCCACCGGGTTTGACACCAGCCGACAAAAACTTTATCAAAACATTAAAAAACCAAACATTCCCGTCCAAACCAGCATTACCAATGACGAGAAACCAACAATTAATAATAAGCTCCTTGCCGACCAAGAAATTCCCAGCGGCATGGAAATTGAAGACGAGTTCGACATCCCCGCCTTTTTGAGAAAAAATAAATAATTGATCTATAATTTGTTATCACCCCCAAAGAGCTGGAAGAAATTAAACACAAAGTCAAAATTAAAGACTTTGATTTATCTTTAGTTTTTTCACTTCGTATTGCCACCGACATCCTTGCTCTTACCGCTATTGAACCTCGTGCCTTAGCCTATATAATAGTACCCATAATTCGGGCATATAGCCTAATCATCAACAAAAATATTGAAGATAATAATTTTGAAACAAATATTTCAAGTGTTAAAATACCTTAATGTCGAAAGATCGTCTTTTGCATTTTTATTTACAACCCGATCTGGACGGTAGTCGAATAAATTTATCTAGTCATAGTTCAATCGTTGCCGACACTGGAATAATTAAAGAAGACCCATACCCATTTCCGCTTGGACGTATTCCAGAAACGTTTAAACAGGTTATTGTCATCAGTCGTGAAACTCCGGAGATTAGAATTCTTTATCGTCGAATTAGCTAATCAAGTTTGTTGTATAATATCCCAATGTTACATTCTGTAAAAATAATTATTAAATAGCTCCGAAATTTTTTCGGAGCAATTCAATCCGCCTCGGCGGATTTTTTTATATTAAAATAACCTATGACCGACAAACAATATTTTTCCGAACTTCCTTCTCAACCCAATTTTCCTGAATTAGAAGTCGCCATCATGGCTTGGTGGCAAGAAAACGATATTTTAAATAAATATCTTCATAAAAACGATGAGTCGGCCAAAACTTTTTCTTTTATCGACGGCCCCATCACCGCCAATGCCCCCATGGGCGTTCATCATGCCCGCGGCCGCACCCTCAAAGACGTTTTCCAACGTTTCAAAAATGCCAATGGTTTCGCCCAAAGATTTCAAAATGGTTTTGACTGCCAAGGGTTGTGGGTTGAAGTCGAAGTCGAAAAAGAAAAAGGTTTTAATTCCAAAAAAGATATTCTTGAATTTGGCGTCGATAAATTTACCCAAGCATGTCTCGACCGAGTCAACAAATACTCTTTAGTCCAAACCGAGCAGTCTCAACGCTTAGGTATGTTCATGGATTGGGACAACTCCTATTACACTAATTCTCAAACCAATAATTTATATATCTGGCATTTTCTCAAGGTCGTCCAGCAAAAAGGTTGGCTGGTCAAAAAGAAAAGCGCCACCACCTGGTGTCCCCGCTGTGAAACCGGTTTGTCACAACACGAGCAAGCCGACGGCTACAAAGATATTACCGATACTTCGGTATATTTAAAATTCAAGTTAACCGGTCGCGACCACGAATATGTATTAGCCTGGACCACCACTCCTTGGACATTGTCATCCAATGTTCTTTTAGCCATCAATCCTCAGCACCAATATGTCAAAGCCAAAAGCGGCGATGATTATTTATATCTCGCCCAAATTAGTGCCGATCGACTTGGTTTGACTGATTATGAAAAAATCGATGCCTACAATTTATTAAACCTTCCCTACGATACTTTATACGATATTCCCGCCCAAAAAGACGTTAAGCATTATGTCACCGAATGGGATTTAGTCGATCCGGTTGAAGGTACTGGGGTGGTTCATATTGCTCCCGGCTGTGGTCAGGAAGATTTTGAATTAGGTAAGAAACTTCACGCTGATATGGTGGCGCCTCTCGACGAACGTGGTCATTTTATGGATGGTTATGGTGAGTTAAGTGGCTTATATGCGCATGATGTCGCTCCCATGGTTTTTGCTTATTTAGAAAAACAAGGCGCTTTATTTAAAACCGAACCGATTACTCATCGTTATCCTCATTGTTGGCGCTGCAAAACCAAATGCCTTTTCCGTTTAGAAAATAATTGGTACATGAATAGTGATGAGATCAGACCTTTGCTCAAAGAGACCGCCAATAAAGTCAATTGGCATCCCAAGTACGCTGGTCGCCGTATGCAAAACTGGCTAGATTCCATGGAAGATTGGATGATCAGTCGCAAACGTTTTTATGGTCTCGCCTTGCCCTTTTATGAATGTTCCTGTGGAGAATTAACCGTCGCCGACAGTCTTGAAGAATTAAAGAAATTAGCCGTCGACCCAACTTTAGTTGATAATTTAAAGTCCGTGCACCGTCCCTGGATTGACGCTATCGAAATAAAATGCCCCAAATGTGGCAAAAATGTCAAACGAATTACCGATGTCGGTGATGTATGGCTCGATGCTGGCATTGTGCCCTTTTCCACTCTTAAATATCTCGAAGACACAAATTATTGGCAAAAATGGTTCCCCGCTGATTTAGTTTTGGAAATGACCGAACAAGTTAGACTCTGGTTCTACTCGATGCTTTTTATGAGCGTCACTCTCGAGGGTGTTTCTCCTTATACCACTGTCGTCACCCACGCCGAAATCCGCGACGAAAATGGTGAAAAGATGAGTAAAACCAAAAAGAACGGCATTCCTTTTAATGATGCTGTCGAAAAAATGGGTACCGATGCTATTCGCTGGGTTAATTGTCAACAACAGGCCCATACTAATGTCAACTTTGGCTTTAATATCGCCGACAGAGTCAAACGCGAATTTTTCCTAACTTTGTGGAATTCTTATCGATTCTTTACCCAACATGCGAATTTAGAAAACTGGCAGCCAACTTCCACCACGCCTGAACCTATTAACATTCTCGACAAATGGATATTATCGCGTCTCAATTCCACGGTACAAAAAGTTACCAAGTCCATCGACAAATATAATACTTCCCCCGCCACCTTGGCTGTCGAAAAATTTGTTTCGGATTTATCCACCTGGTACATTCGTCGCAGTCGCGACCGCAGCGACAATTTTGAGTTGTTATTTTATTGTTTTGAAACTTTATCAAAGTTAATTTCACCCTTAATTCCCTTTTTATCTGAAACAATTTATCACAACCTTCATAATTCGGTCGACTCGGTTCATCTCCAATCCTGGCCAATCGCTGATGAATCCAAAATTGATAAAAAACTCGAAGTCGATATGGAGATAGTCCGTAAAAATTGTCAAGACCTTCATGCTATTCGTCAAAAAGCTGCTCTAAAAATTCGTCAACCACTGGCTTCCGCCACAATTATCGATAAACTCAGCGACGAATTAATCGCCATTATTCAGGACGAAACCAATATTAAAAAAATAAGTTCGGGTAATTCCGTCACTTTGGATACAGAATTAACCCCAGAATTAGTTGCCGAAGGCGAATATCGGGATCTAGTCCGTTCAATTCAAGTCCTCAGACGCGAAAACGGCCTTCAAGTTCATGACCGTATCAAGATCATGTCTCCCAATTGGCCAAAATCATTTGAAGACCAAATCTTAAAGAAAACTTTAGCCGATGCCATCGAAGTTGGCGACAATTTGGCCGTCACCAAAGTTTAATCATGTTTAGAAACCATCGTCTGGGTGTTTTTATTAGCTTAGGTGTACTTTTTTGCCTCAATATGTTGATGGTTAGTTCCCTGGCTCCCCAACTCTTAGTTAAACAGTTAATTTCCTGGGTAATTGGTTTAATTTTGTTCTTTATTGGTACTCAAATCAACCCCAAACAAATCGTTTCCTCCAAAAACTTAATCTTTTTTGCCTCGTGTTTTTTCCTTGTTTTACCTATAATTTTAAATAATATTACCCGCGGCTCCCGTCGTTGGCTCGACCTCGGAATTGCCTCATTTCAACCCTCAGAATTGGTTAAGCCCTGGCTTTTATTGTTTTTAGTTAACACCAATTTTCCTTTGTTAATTCTTATCCCTGTCGGCATAATTCTTCTTCAACCGGATTTAGGTAGCGCTATCACTGTCTTATTTTTGATTGCTCCAGTAATTATCTATAATAAAAAACTAATGCAACTTTCTGCCATTTTACTGATTGTTTTTGCTGTTTGTTCTCCTATAATTTGGAACAAATTTCTTCATGACTATCAACGTAACCGAATTATTGTCTTTTTAGATCCTCAATTAGACCCTTTAGGTAAAGGTTACAATGTAATTCAATCAAAAATTGCCATCGGTTCCGGTGGTTTTTTTGGTAAAGGCTACAAAAAGGGGAGTCAGGGACAACTTTTATTTCTACCTGAAAAACACACCGATTTTATGTTCGCCGCCACGGCTGAAGAACTCGGAGTTATCGGCACTTTTGTTATAATCTCAGCATACATAATCCTGATCAAAAGTCTTATTAGTTTAGCTTTTGAAAACAACTCCGACCGTCAGCTTTTTCTCTTTACCTTGGGTATTGCCATTCAAATCTGGGCCCAATCGTTTATTAATATTGGTATGAATCTCGGACTACTCCCAGTTACAGGCATCCCCTTACCGTTCATGAGTGTTGGTGGCTCCTCAATTATGGCTTTATTATTCTCCATAGGTATTATTTTTTCTTCGTAATTAGTCATTAGAAATTAGACATTAGAAATTACTAATATATCTGTTATAATTCCCAAGTATGAAATACGCCGTTATTGCCATCTCTGGCACTCAATATCAAGTCGAGGAAGGTCAAACCATTACTGTTGACAACCAAAACCAAGATGTTGATCAAAAAACCAATCTGACCGATGTTCTTTTAACCGTTAATGATGATAAAGTCGCCGTGGGCAGTCCCTTCGTTAAAGGTGCTTCGGTTGATTATCAAATTGTTGCCGATTTAAAGGGAGAAAAAGTTGACATCTTCAAATTCAAATCTAAATCACGTTATCGCCGTTCCGCCGGTTTCCGCCCTCAATTAACCAACATTAAAATTACCAAGTTAAACTTTTAAACTATGGCACATACCAAATCGCAGGGAAAGACTAATCAGAAATCTAACCGTCCCGGGCAAAGACGTGGCGTCAAAAAATTCGGCGATCAAAAAGCCGCAGTTGGCCAAATCATTATTCGCCAAGTTGGTTCTCATTTTCATACTGGCCCCGGTACCAAAGTTGGTAAAGATTTTACCGTTTATGCCATTCGTCCAGGTATTGTCAAATTCTTCACGAAATTAGGCAAGAAATTCGTCTCCGTCGTCCACGCCTAAACCTATTCTCAACATTACTTCGCACTCAAATGGTGACAATATCTACCTTTATCGTGGTAATTAGTGTCACCAGCGGTTAATGTTCCATTTGTTGACAGGACAGCCGTCGCATAATTGACACAAATATCATAAGATAAGTCTCCAGTTGCCAAGTATTCGTATTGTAGATGTGTTTCCGGGTCATCCAAAGTAATCTTGGCATCTAGGTTACTCTGTCTCAAATCTCCTAGCATAGTTGGCAATTTAGACTTATCTCGATAATAAGACTGAATACTATAACTTAATGATTGAACATTTTGTGACCGAGTCATATCGTTCCTCGCATCTTGTGCTGCCTTTGGTGATCCACCGTCAATATAAGCGTAAACAATCGCCACTATTATCACCATGGTTATTGCAAACAGGGTTACCACTGAATTTTTCATATTTTTGTAATTCTATCCTCGCGGACTTCTTTAAGTAAATATAAACAAATTATTCCCGGAATTACCAAATTAACTATCAAATGAGGAATTGTCCGACTCGAAGCATTTGCTCCCAGATAACCATAAATAGTCGCAATTAATTGGCTTAACATATAGATAAAATTTACCACCATTGTTAAATAAATTAAAAATTTTCTCGTTTTAACGTTCCTAATCGCCGGATTCTTTTCAATTTGATCTTTAACTGCCAAAAAAAGCACCATAAAAAAAGGATACGACACTAAAATTGCTGCTAAATATCCTTGTAATAACATCGATGATGAATACAAAGAAAAATAATTTGGGTTTCCAGCTACAGCGTCAGGGATATGTTTATCAATCGCGAAGTTAAATATCCCACCCAAGGCCACTGACCAAATCCACAAAGTAATAAACAATAAAACATATTCAAAGCTAACCCACATTCCAAATCTGGGCAACGGCGGCGGGGGTAAAATTTGGACATTTGTTACTGGTAAAAAAACTGGGTCAATATCGGTCGCAGACCATCCACTTTTAATTAGTTCTTGACGGATGGTATCATCTGCCACACCTTGCTTCTGTAAGTTCTGAACATAATTCATCAGATCGCTATTTGGCATCTATCATAAAGAATAAACCAAAGTTAATTAATTACAAGTTTCAATTTGAACCACTTCATCCCACTTTTTTCACAGGAGTTTTCATAGTATTCTGATACTATGACCTCAGTCACCCAAGTCCCCACCAACCAACTCGAACCAAACCCACTTCAACCCCGCGGCATTATTAATAATGAATCCGTCGCAGAATTAGTTGAATCCATTCGCGAGCACGGTATTCTTGAGCCATTGATCATTGCTCAAACTCCTGCGGGATATCAGATCATTGCTGGCGAACGTCGCTGGCGGGCCGCTAGATTGCTCAAATTAGCCTACGTTCCTGCCATCATCAAAAAAACTACCCCCCAACAAATGCTGGAAATGGCTATTGTCGAAAATGTCCAGCGTAAAGACCTTAATCCCATCGAAAAAGCCAAATCTTTTTTACGCCTTAAAGAGGAATTTGGCCTTGATCATCCCGCTATTGCTAAAAAGATCAGCAAAAGTGTGCCGTATGTTATCAATATTCTAAAACTCCTAACTTTACCAGATGCCCTCAAAGATGGCTTATTGTCCGGGCTTATTACCGAAGGTCACGCCCGTGCCTTAGCTGGTATCGGCGATCCTCGATTAATTGTGGAAGCTTATAAAATTGTTTTGAAGGAAAAAGCCTCAGTACGTCGTACTGAAGAAATTGCCCGTCGCATGCGCAAAAAAATTGAAGAAGGTTTGGTGGCCATTACTAAGGAAAATCTACCCCAATTTTTAAAATCTCGACTTGACAATATTTCTACCGATATTGAATCAACTTTCGCCAACAACTCGGCTAAGGTCAAGATTGTACAAACAAACATTGTCACTCGGGTGACCATCCAATTTCGGGGACCAGTTGAGGAAAGATTTGAAAACCTTAAATCCCTCTACAAAGAAATCTGTCACCAAGATATTAAATCTTCGGATACTGATTAAAATCGTACTGTGGGAATCAAACCCACTGAACTAATTGGCCAATACTTGAAAAAAGCTCTACCCACAATCGAATTTCTTTTAATTGGACCAAACTCTCGACCATCGCGTGAATACGATCGGTTGTCTCCAAAACACAAATATTGATCCGGAGGGACGATTACCTCTACCCCTTCCTGAGCATATGCCCCAGGCACAGTTATAAAGTCTGCTGGCAGCCAAGACTGGTTCAGCTCTGCTCCATTCAAATATACCTTATCATTTTTAACCATCACCCTATCGCCCGGTAAACCAATCACCCTTTTAATATATTCACACTCGTCAGCCGAACAAGGCTCGCTTGGTGGAGCCTTAAACACCACTACATCACCCCGCTGAGGTTTACCAATCTCATAAGATACTTTATCAGTTAGCAAATATTCACCGTCTGTAAAATTGGGTACCATTGAACTTCCCTTAACTTGGTTTGGTTGAGCCACAAACAGATATAGCAAGACAAATACTGACAAGGCCAAAACAATCGACTGGACAAATTCCAAAATGAAATTACCAATCGAAAATCCTGCCTCTGATTTAAAATTTATTTTCATAGTGGCCGCTAGTGGGTTCGAACCACTGACCTTTCCAATGTGAATGGAACGCTCTACCACTGAGCCAAGCAGCCAGACTGGCGAAGCTTGCTGTGGGGTTTATCCCCAGTCCGGTTTTACACCGGACAGCCAAGCAGCCGATAGAGCAATTATAAAACATTTTCCCCAAGTTTATTCATTAAAATTAGTTTTGCTTCGTAATTATCTTCAGTTCCATCATCAATTTCCTCCATTTTTTGATAATTCCTCACCCCAAAAATATCATTTTTACGGCCATCGCTAAACCAACCGTTCCACATTTTGAAACCAGCCCATTTTAATCTCGAGAACTTATCATCCTTGTATTTACACGGAAATAACAACCTTAAATTATCAATGATTCGGTTGGTAGTAATTGTTTCTTTTGCTTGTCTTCTAAACTCAAACAACTCGTTTATCAACTTAATATTATCCTTTTTTGATATTGCTCTTAACGCCTCAAGCAGATGCTTATTTCCACTATTCGACTGTAATAACACATTCAAATCCCGCTTGACTAGCTCATAGTAAAAATTATCATTACTGCACTGAGGTTGACCATTCCCTTGAGTCAAATGAATAATATTTGTCTGACCAACACCAATCTCATTCTCAAAATAATGCCAACTATTTTGATCACCAATTTTCCCAGTCACCAAATGATAAGTTCCACTTTCAGTCCCAGTTAATTTTATCTCGCAATTCTTTTTATCGCTGGCATCAGTCACTAAAAAACCATCGTTGTCATTTTGACCATAACTTTGTCCATCGCAAGTCAAACTAATTGTCGCCGGTGAGCCAATCAATAAAAATAACTTGTTTTTCAAATTATTATCAAATGATCCTGACACAGTCGTACCCAAATTCAACTTTGTTAAGACATCATTAACTGATTTATCAATTATGTCTCCATGATTTGAGGTAATTGTCTCCGTCGACCCAATCGCTCCACTTTTTACTAAAACTGACCCATCACCATTTCCATTAATCACTCCCTTAAAACTTCCATCCTCCCATAATCCCAATGCTTTGTCTAGCGCAGTTCTGGTTGTCAGGTTAAGCCATTCTTTTGTCGTTTCCCCAATACCAACCACCGAAAATATTCCACTGTAACCAATATTTTTCGATAACAGATAACTATTTACAAAAGTCAGACTATTAAAGCTCTTCTTCTGACCATTTACTTTAACGAAATCAAAAATTGGCAGTAAGTCTTTTAACACCGGCGAAAAAGCCCGTACACTTTTGCCTTTATTTAACAATGACACTACGTTCAGAGCCACGTCATAATAATTAACATTTCCTCCTAAATTGACCCCATTCCAAGCGGTGTAAGCCTCCAGGGAACCCATTTGTGGACCGGCCATGCCGACTACCATATTCAGACGAGCATCATCAAGGTGATCTTGGGTCCAGATTCGCGATACCACTGCTCCTAAACTATGGCCCACCAAATCGACTTTGTCGCCGGTTTTAATCTTCAAATTAATGAACTTATTTAGATTATCAACAATCTCATTGAGAGGTCGGCGCCAATCATAATTAAATACAAAAAAGTCTTCGTTTTCTTTTAATCCATTGTCCTTAAAACCTTGAATTAATCGGTCATAATTATGAACAAACGGAGTCATTTTCCAAACGATATCATTACCCGTTTTACCCGAAACCATCGCCTCGGTGTTCCACGACGCCCCTAAACCAGGAAGGAGAATAATTTTAGGTCGAATAGAATCTTTAATTGTCGAGACCGAAACGTCATCATAATAGTTAATAATTGACCCAGGATTGTAATCTCCTGCATATGCACGCAATCCAACACCACCTTTCAAAATAGCATCAGCCAAGTCTTCATCCTTATTAATCACTAAGACATTATTTACATAAACTTTAATATTTACACCATCAACAACAACCTCGAGTCGATTCGCTACATCTTGAGCTAAATTAAAACTTACATCAGGGATGACCATGGAATAACCGTCACTTTTATGTCGCCACAGTCTAACAATATTTGACGGTCCTTGAGGCCAAACATTATCAGGGTAACGTAATTCAAGCTCATAGAACTCATTTTTATCATCACTTACGCGGAATACTATATGTTGGTCAATTCCTGAATGATTTTCTAAATTAATGTCAAAACGATAATCAGTTAGATTAGAAGTATTATTAGCGTAAATTACGCTACTCTGCCTATATGTTAGTTCACTTTTTAGTCGAAAATCATTACCTACACTCCAATACGTATCTCCAGGGCTAACTTCCCACTTTGACAAATCGCCAGAAGAAAAGTCATCATAGAATAAATTTACTGCTAAAATTCGATGTGAGGAACAGAGTAAAAAAGTAAAGGGAATCAAAAGCATGAGCACTTTTTTAGTCACAATTAAAATTAAATCCAATTAATCAGTATGTCAATAAACAAAAAGTTTACAGTCTTAACAGTTAATTACAACAGCACTGAAAAATTAAACAACCTACTTAAAACTCTTACTAAAATTGACAAATGGATAAAAAACATAATTATCGTGGATAACGGATCAAAAGATATCTCAAAATTAATAGCTTCCAAAGAAAAAACAATCATTATAAAAAATACATCCAACCTAGGATTCGCCAAGGCAGTGAATCAGGGAATTAAACTGGCCAATTCCGAAATAATCTTATTAATCAATCCTGATTGTGAAATTTGCGATAAATCACCAATTAAAACGTTAAATATTTTAAGGTCAAACCATAAAATAGGTGCCATCGGAGGGAAAATAATAAATCATGTAACTAAAAAAACTCAACTGACGGCCACAGCAAAGCCAAATTTCCTCATTGGATTATTTGAATTTACCAACTTAAAAAAAATATTTCCGAATAATAAATACTCAAGATCCTTTTGGATTGAAAATGATATGAAATCGCACCTTCCAATTAAAGTGTTCTCGCTTTGTGGAGCATACATTTTTTTTAGAAAATTAAAGAATATTAAATTCAACGAAGAATATTTCTTATACCTTGAAGATCTTGATTTTGGAAATGTTATAGAGCTAGCAAACCTTGAAACTTGGTTCGATCCAAATTCACAAATACTCCATATCGGTGGATACAGTAGTAAAAGCAAGTATAATATTGTTCTAAGTCACTGGTATAAATCTAGAAAAACGTACTTTATTTTGCATTCAGATTGGATTGAGGGAAGAGTTTTATATATAATATTTTACATAGAAGAACTCA
>CAIKAI010000168.1 GCA_903825325.1 Candidatus Shapirobacteria bacterium
CAGCAGCACAAGATAACAGATAGTATCGCCACATACGGTGAAAACGCTCGTCGTACTTGCCTTTTAATGTGTCCCAGTTCGATTCAAAATTATGATGCCATGCCATCAAGGTTTTGTCATAATCTGGTCCAAAATTATGCCAATCTTCAACTACAAACAAACCTTCGATTGATTTTCCGATTTGAGTAATTGATGGTATCATGCCACCAGGAAAAATGTATTTTCCCATCCAGGGGTCGACATTAGTTGTCGATACGTTGCCACCGATTGTATGTAGTAAAAATAAGCCATTATCAGATAATGATCGGTGGACTACTTTCATATATTGACGGTAATTTTTGTAATTGACGTGTTCAAACATACCAAGTGATACGACGTGGTTAAACTGTTGGTTGATGTCGCGGTAATCTTCCAAAATAATTTTTGCCGGAAGGCCTTTGCTGAGTTCGTCGGCTAACTTTTTTTGTTCAACTGAAACTGTGACGCCGGTGGTAATCGCGCCATACTTTTCGGCGGCAAATTTTGTAAAACTACCCCACCCCGAACCAATATCTAGGACGGTTTGGCCTTTTTTGAGTCCGATTTTATTACAGACTAAGTCTAGTTTTGCCTCTTGGGCGTCATCAAGATTTTTGGCGTCTTTCCAATATCCACAAGTGTAAACAAGTCTTTTGTCTAGCATGGCGCGGAATAAATCGTTACCAGTGTCATAGTGGCGCTGACCGACTTTGAAGGCTTTTGATTTGCGACCAGCGTTCAAAACGACACTGAGAGCGCCATTTAATAAAATGCCAATGTCGCCACGAATCTGTTGGTCTAAATTGGCCGACAAAATACGACAAAAAAACTCGTCTAAATTATCACAATCCCACCATCCGTCCATGTATGATTCACCCAGTCCTAGGGCGCCTTGGCGCAGGACGCGTCGGTATAAATCATCGTTTTTAACTTGAATATCGTAATCGTGGTCACCATTAATTGTAATGCCAGCGCTGGCAAGTAATTTTTTGGCGATATTTTTATCGGTTTTCATATCTTGATAATACAACTTAATGAAGTATATTAACAGATAGTTATTTGAAGATTACAGTGAATATGCTGTACGAAATTAGTGAAGTTAAAATACTAGTCGTTAAATTGACCATATTGTTGGTCATGTATTGCCAACCGCTAATTCGTACATTGCTTCCTTTTTTGCTTTTTCTTTCTTCGGTCATTTTATTATCGTTGTCGCGGTATCTGGCTTGTAATGTCAAACCCAAAACACTGTCGATAAATGATCCAATTAGGCCAATAATTGTAATGGCAATAAAATATATCACAATTGTTTGTACGGCAAGTTTGCTATTAATTAACAGATTGATTGAATAAAGCAACGCAATTAAGGCTGATCCCATGGCGGCAGCAATTGTGCCCCACAGGCTGACGCCGCCAGATTCGCCGCGTGGAATTGGCTTGAGAGTTAAAATTGAGATATTCTTGCCTTTGCTAAGTACTCCCAGCTCAGACGCCCAAGTATCAGAACAATTAGCAGCAATTGTGGCAATAACTGTTAATAATGCAGCCTGAGAATTGGTATAAAAATATATGATTGAAAAGATTGCTGGCACTGCTCCGTTGGCGATGACTTGGATATAGTCACGGCGTGACTTTTTGTATTCTGATGATAATTTTGATTTATAAGACTTTTTGATATGCGTAATTATGCTGGATGATATAAAAAAGATGGTCAATAATAACCAACTAAAACTGCCAGCGCCAACAAAAATAATCAAGCCGATCATAATAGCCGTCAATGATCCGTATAATGTTAAAGACTTTCGACTGTGGGCGATTATTGCCACAATAATGTTTAACACTAGGCCTAAAATTATCTGTTGAATCATTTAACTACCAATGTTAATAAATAATAAACTGCAGATGACCCAAGTGGAACTGATATATTATCTAGCCCCCAAGGTGTAAATAATTCGACAGTGGTTGCGAAAATGGCAATTATCAGGCTACCGATATATTGAATGTTGGGCGTAAAAATTGACAAAATAATAAACGAAACGATTAATGAAAAGACAAACATAGTTGCCGAGCCTTGGACGCTTTTGTTGAAAATAATTTTGTTTTTGCCAAATTTTGTGCCGATAACTGCGGCCATTCCATCGCCATAACCCAAAACTAATATGCCAAGAGCGCCAATATAAAGCAAATGCGAATTGAAGGTTAATAAGATTAAAATTGCCAAAGATATTGGGTAATAAACAGTTCCTAAATTACTTCTAGACCCCCCTTCCATGGCTTTTATTAGGCTAAATTTGTAGGACAAATAATTTAACACAATAAATAAGATTGGTGTAATAATCGCGAACCAAATATTATCAAAAAATATCATAGCGATAATCCACCAATTGGATACGCCGATGTGGACGAATTTTCTGGCACCTTCGTCGCCGATATAGCCCTTTTTTTGTAAAACAGTAGATACGCAAATTACACCTCCGGTTAACAGAAGTGACAAAACTAGGCCGATGATATTGTTCATTTAATCCCCCTATAATTAATTTAAGACAGCTTTATTGTATGTAGGCCAAATGAGTGACTAACAATTACTACTATATAACTTAGTGCCTTAATTTAACATAACCATATTATGGATACTAATTTTTTACTTGTGACGACAATAAATCAGATTGTTCTTTAGTGCATGAACCGCGTAATCGCGACAGAGAGCCTAAATAAATAGGCTCTCATTACTTTTTCTTCTTTTTCTTTTTAAATACTTTTGCCGCAACCATTACGGCTCCAGCGCTGGCAAGTCCGATGTATATTCCCACAGCCAGGCCACTAGTGGCAACACTTGCTACGGTGGCAATGACGCCAATCAATGTTGAGTTTTTTTTCACACCATCAACGGCGTTTTTTATTCTTTTTTTCATTGCTTTGATATTTTGTTCCAATCGACATCGTCTGTTGAAACAAAAAAGTTATGTGAATTATAAGTGCTCACGCACAAGAATAATCTGATTTGTTAATATACGACTAGGTTGGTCATCTAATTTTTAGAATGAATAACTATATCAATCTTGTCATAGTAAAGTGACCTAGTCAACGTGCAAGTCAGATTATTGATGGCGTATATCCGAATCGGTTTAATCTTCGGTATAGCGAGGGGCGGGCTGTACGCCGCGCCCCTCAAGCTGCTTACCGAATCTTTTCGTCTTTGTCTTGCACGTGCGAGACAAAGTTTTTCAATCTTCTTTTAACGGAAGATGTCGTTTTAATTATTGATTTTTTCGTATTGTCTCCAACGTTGACTATAGGACTGTATATGAAATCATATACCCCTGTTCCTATGGTTATAAATGGCTTTTCTACAAAAGTGTCCATAAATAGTCCGAACATATTTATAGATTTGAAGCCCCCACTTAATTGGGCTCCTATTTCACCGAGAACGATTTTTATAGTCGAAACTATAAAAATACTTTTTCGTTTTGATTCTCTCAAAATATATTTATTGCTTCTATTTTGCAATCGAAAGGCAAAATATGTC
>CAIKAI010000169.1 GCA_903825325.1 Candidatus Shapirobacteria bacterium
AAGGAAGGATGCGGCGAATGGTAAGCCACGGGTTTGCTAAACCCGCGCCCGAAAGGACATGAGGGTTCGACTCCCTCTCCTTCCGCCAAACAGTCAAAGTTCTATGCGACCCGCTCGTTACCGAGCATTTGTCCTAAGCTGTTGGCAGATTTTCTCCAAATTCAACATTTTTCACTGAAATAGCCTGTAATGCTGTAAATTATTCTACAAAATGAGATGTTTGTGGTATATTCCACTCAGCATTACTTTTGTAACAAATCATGGAAAATAAGCAGAAACATTTGGAATTTATTCAGAATACTATAAATCGCATGGCCGGTAATTTATTTTTCCTTAGGGGGTGGACTATAACACTAATTGCAGCCCTGTTCGCCTTGTTCGCAAAAGATGCAAACAGCCGGTATATTTTTGTGGTGTATTTTCCCGTCATAATTTTTTGGATTCTTGATGGTTTTTTTCTTTCACAGGAACGATTATTCAGGGATCTTTACAATGACGTGAGGAAACGAGATGAAAAGAAAATAGACTTTTCGATGGATACGAGTAAATATAAAAAATATTATAAAAATAGCTGGATTGCCACCATGTTTTCGAGCACTCTGTTATTTTTTTATTTACCTGTCGTACTGATTTTGGTGGTAACTACTTATATTTTAAATTTAAAACCGTGACAAAAAGAGTGTTTTTTAGTTTTCATTACGATGATGTAATTAGCTTTCGGGCAAACGTGGTGAGGAATCATGGTTTAACAAAAGAAACTGGACAAGCAGGTTTTTTTGATGCATCAATCTGGGAGGACGCTGAACTACATGGTGATGCTGCCGTGAAGAGACTTATTGACTCAAATTTGGAGAATACTACAGTCACTTGTGTTTTAATTGGGAGTAATACTTGGAGTAGAAAATGGGTGAGATATGAAATTATGAAAAGCTATGACCGGGGAAATGCTCTTTTTGGTGTCCACATAAACGGTATCACTGATAAGAATCACCAAACTTTTTCGCAAGGCAGTGACCCTTTCAAATATTTAGGATTTTATATTGATAAATATGGAAAACGTGACGATTACCAAGAGATAAAAAACGGAAATTGGGTCACATATTTAGATTTAAAAGCCGGAGTAAAGAATTATGATGAAAAATTTTGGAATAAAGGATACCAATTATCTGATTGGGTTCCGTGCTACGACTGGGTAACCCAAGATGGATATAATAATTTTGCCAACTGGATCGAGAACGCGACTTAATTTTAGTGTCGTATAGCCGTTATCGTTAGTTCTTTGTTGTGAAGAATAAACCTCGTTTTTATGGCTGATAAAATTTTAATTCTGTCATCAGCCGATCCGGCTTTTAAAACATGCAGCAAGTAATCTTTGGCCATGTCCTGGTCGAGTGGTTCCTTTTGAGGGTAATCAAATTGATTTAAATTTCCGGCTAAAAATTCCTGATGGAGAACCTCACCTCTAAGAGAGTGAAATCTTTCGATTTCCTCCCTCAGTTGGGTGGTCAATAATTTTTCGTCCAATTTCATTTCATCGATGTGGGCGACTAGTTGTTGGATTAACTCTTCTTCAGTAATGTACGGTTCGTCGCAATCATAATCGATGTGTCTGCCGCAGTGATAGTAAATGTACCGTCTAACTCCACTGTATTTTGTTTTCTTATATTTATCTTCCGCCGTAATCCACTCCCCGCAACTCCCACATTTACACAGCCCTCGAAAGGGGAATACCTTTTTATTCCATCCTTTTGGGATCACATAAAGTTGTTTTTGGGCTTTGTCGAATAATTCTTTGGTGATTAATGGCTCGTGATTGCCCTTATATATCTTTCCGCCAAATTCAAATTCTCCGTAGTAGAATGGATTTTTTAATATAGCGTAAATCTTGCTTAGGGCAATTGGTTTATTCCCTCTGGTCACAAATCCGATCATATCCAACCATTTCTTAAGTACTCTCCCTGTTTGTCCCTTTTCAACCACCCGGTGAAATAGTTGTTTAATAATTGGTGCCCTTTCCTTGTCGATTTCCACATAGCTTATTCGGTTATAGTTCATGACGTTGAGATACCCCAGAGGAGCTGTATTTGGCCTCCATCCTGCCTCGCATTTGGCTCTCATGCCTCTTTTCACATTGATGCCTCGATTGTCGTTTTCCAGCTTGGCCTGAGAGCATAAAATCATTAGTAAAAACTTCTCATTTGGGTTATTGGAAAATGATTGGGAAAAGGTCCGAATGGTTTGCAATTTTCCTTGGTCCATCAGATCCACTAGAGTTCCCAGATCTCCAGCATTTCGGCTCAATCTGTCTGGTGCCCATGTAAGTATTGCGTCAAATTCTCCGGCCCGAATATCGATTAGAAGTTGGTTGAATATCGGTCTAAGTCCCGAAGATTTCGCTGAGTGGCTTTCTTGTCGGATTTCTTTAATGAGTAGCCCCTCTCTTTCCGCCAAAGTCTTCATCTCGTTGATTTGGGATTCAATTGACATTGCTTGTCGTTCGTCCGATTCCGACGATTTACGGGCGTAAAGGCAATATCTTGTCTGCTTTATTTCCTGTATCTTTCCATCTTCTTTCTTATTCATGACACGACTATACCGCAGGTTTCATGGAAGTCTAGGAGATGGTTAATCACCGAAAATTATTATTACAGTTTTGAGTGGTTTCGGGTCGTGATTTGTTATTGAAAATGGTCTTAAATAAAAATTACCTTGTCGGAAAGGCCTATCAAACGTTTTTCCAATAGAAGAATACTTGAATGGCTGCAATGCCCCCTGGTCACCACGATAATGATCGTTGGTATTAATGGACACGTCTTTATTTTTTAGTGCAAATATTTCTAAAACAAAGCTCGTAAATTTATTCCAGTGTGGTAATTGAGAAAATGCAATAATTTCAGCGCCGTGATAACTTTTATTTGTAAACACCGAAAAATCGTTAATCGGTGGAAATATAACTGTAATAATTTTTTTATAATCAACAGTTAGTTCTCCGTCTTTATTTACCAAGCCATCAATTTTACCAGCCCATATTCTTTTTTGGTTATTACCTGTGATATGGATATTTAGATCTGGTGGAATTGTGATGTGTTGGTACCCGACAAGTTCTTTCGACTGTCCGTTTAATAATGTTTTAAAATCCAAAGGCAAGGTTATTGTCGGAAATCCACTAGTTATTTTCAAGTCAAGAACTTTTCGAAACTCAGGGTTTTCAAATTGGGCCAAAATCGCAATAATTCCTGATTTACTTCTTTTCATTTAATAATTTGTCTTTACAGAAAATACAGATCGGGGAATCAATTTTTTTCCTTTTAAGGAAATAAACTTCATGGGAGAGAATATTGCGGTTGCAAATTGAACATTTTTTATTATCCTCACCCGAGGATTCATA
Source organism: Candidatus Shapirobacteria bacterium (assembly GCA_903825325.1). Lineage (GTDB taxonomy): Bacteria > Patescibacteriota > Microgenomatia > UBA12405 > UBA12405 > UBA2283. Next base: position 3,389 of record CAIKAI010000169.1, read on the forward strand.
AAACACTACCTGGGATTTTACTATTTTTCGTAGATTATTTTTATCGTAATATTTGTCTATTCTAAACTTCATTTCTGCCCCAATGTGTTTGTCTTTAAGATCACTAAAGCTTAAAAATAATTGGACTACTGGGATGGTTTTTCTCTTTGATCGATGCTGGCTAAACCAAGTATACATACTTTTTAAAATATCGTAGACAAAGCTAGATAAGACACTAATAGATACATCTGAAAGTATTCGATTAGTTTGTATCCATGCGATTATTTGTTCGGGGCTTGGACCCGCACCCAAACCGGTTGGCTGATTATATTTATATCCTAATGACTCAAGTCTATTTGAGAGATCTGTAATTTCTTCCCGATCAAATCCACTTTTGATCATAAAAGTAATACCAGTTGTCCATTTATTTTGTAGATTCTTCTACAATTTTAATTTCCACTTCAGTGAGATCGTAAAGTTTATATACAAGTCGATCAATATGCCATTCCAGATCCTTTGTTTCTGCATCTTTATCTTGTTTTTTAAGAATCAAAATTTTATCTACAATTTCAATAAAAGGAATTTGTTCTTTTGAAGATAACTTTGGTATTGGTATTTGCTCCACAAATATTTTTCTGAATTCAAATCCATCTTTACCTAGGATTGGCCCTAATTGCCTTATTATCCAATAAGCGAGTTTGGAGTTAAGAACAGCTGTTAAAAATTTAAGATCTTCACCAACTATGTGAAAGGCTTTATCGTTGTGAAAGTATTGATCTGTATCGTAATGAAATCTTGGACCTTTTGATATTATTGGAAAAATTATTTTATCCTCAGAAAATTCTTTAATGAATTTCTGATTTGGATTTTGGTCTAACTCTATCCAATGGTGATCACCACGCCGAACTTGAGCTCTAATTTCTAGTACATCCTTAAACTTTTCGAGATGCTTTTTAATAGCAGGATAATTATGAATTTCTTTGTTGAATCCGTTATATGCACTAATCAGATATTTATGATCCCATGTTACTGAGTATCTATTAATGTTTTTGC
>CAIKAI010000170.1 GCA_903825325.1 Candidatus Shapirobacteria bacterium
AGTGATAGCAATTAAATTGTCTTTATTGAGGGGCTCGAAAACCACTACGCCATCAAAACGATTTAGCAATTCAGCGGTAAACAAATGATTTTGTTGGACGTATTCCAAAACAGATTTTTGTAAAAATTCACCATTAACACCATGCTGAACTTGCTGACGAATAAACTCGGCACCGGCATTGGAGGTGGCGATAACAAAGAGATTACTGCATTTTATTTTTTGGCCAAAACCGTCGGTGAGGTAACCTTCGTCGAGAACGGTAAGCAGAAGATTGTAGATTTCCGGAGGGGCTTTTTCGATTTCGTCGAAAAGCAGGAGCGAAGCCGGATGGCCTTTGACTGACGAGGTCAACGAGCCAATTTGGTTTTGAATAGCGGAGCCAATGAGACGGTTGATACCATCGGCACCAGCATATTCGGCCATGTCGTAGCGGAGAATTGATTTGTCATCGCCATAGTAAACTTCAGCCAAAACTTTGGCGGTTTCAGTTTTACCAACACCAGTTGGGCCAAGAAATAAAAGTGAACCGATGGGACGGTCTTCATTTTTAAGGCCGATGGAGCGGGTACGCAAACTTTTACCAATCAGAGACACCGCAGCGTCCTGACCGATAAGATTTTGGTGAATGATTTCTTCAAGCTGGGTAAGACGAGATTTCTCCGACTCGGTCAGCCGAGCTAGGGGAACTTTGGTTTTTTCGGCTAAGAGATTGTTGGCGTCGTCAAGTGTAATAATTTTGTTGGCGGAGGAAGATTTCTGGATGGTTAACTCTTGGAGAAGTTCGAGGACTTTTTCAGGGAAGGGAATGTCAGAAATAAACCGATCGGAACCGTCAAGTAGTTGGCGGAGAGCTGGCAGGGTAAAAGTGAGACGATATTTATCTTCGCTAATTTTGGCGGTGAGAAGCAAAATGTCCATAGCCTCTTCCTTGGTAGGAGGCATGACCTCGATGGCATCAAAATATTTGGCAATTTTATCATCGTGAGACAAAAAGCGTTGATAGTCTTCGAGATTGCACAGGGCAACAAAAGGGACTTTTTGATGTGACAAGACTTCGCCAAAGATATCGTTGAAATCGTAGCCAGATACAGCCGGATTGATAAGCCTCTGAAATTCCTTGATGACCAAAATAATGTTGCCGGCGGCTTCCGACTCGATTAAAAGTTTTTTAATGGCATTGCGTTTGTACTCAATATCCCCTTCCGACATCACCGATTGATAGTCGAGTTTCAGAATTCTTTTAGCATTAAAAAACTTACCTAGCTGACCGGTGACGGCCAGATGAGTGAACTCAAAAACAACAGTCATGCGGCCAACACCAGGCTGGCCAGTAAGAATGACATTACGTCCAGACTCGAGAACAGTTTTGATGCGAGCGACAACATTACTACGACCAATTAATTCGTGATGGTAGGGCATAACAATACTAAGATCTTCGGAATGTTTGTCGAGATTTGGACTGTAGCCATAGGTGAGATTAACGCCGATTCCAGGACGACCAAGACTTTGAGAGTTAACCTTATTTAATGGAGCAGTCAAATCCCACCAGCGAGCAGCAAGAGTTAGATCGATGGATCGAAGGCCATATTTAGAAAGCGTTTCCTCAATTGAAGTTGTCTGAGAAGTTAAAAGCTTGAGATATTCTTCAAAAGTGACCGGAGCAGAAGCGGCCAGGTTAGGATTTAG
>CAIKAI010000171.1 GCA_903825325.1 Candidatus Shapirobacteria bacterium
AAGCCTTAAACATTTTGACCATATTGGGAATTACTGCAATAGATTTATTTCTAGCCTTTAATAACTTATTGTCATCTTTTTTTACTTGAGACGCACACAGTGCGTCTCTACTATTGGTAACGACTTTATCTGAACTAATAAGTGAATGTGATTTGGCATAATCACATATTCTTCCAAAACAATATTTTTTCTTATTTCATAAGTCTTCAGAATCTCACTTTGTACCACGATACCTATTGGTGATAATTTCATTATTCCATTCTCTACTCGCCCTAAAAATTTATTATGATGCCAGCAACAAATAATTATATGATAATACCCATTATTGGAATAATTCCAATTTTGTAATCTAGTCGATTTTTTCCTATATTTTTCTGCAAACAAAGTATTTTGATGATCAAACACACATAATTATATATTCAAAATTTGTAGAGACGCACTGTGTGCGTCTCATTTCACAAATCATCTATCTCATTTCACAAATTCCACCTCTCATTTTATAAATCCCACGTCTCGTTGCGTCTTAATAATCAATGTTAGAATACCTCAATGGAATCGCAGGTGGAAGAAATTAAAAAAAAGCTTGATGTCGTCGATGTCATTGGCAAATACCTCCCTCTAAAAAAGCGCGGACGACATTTTGTGGCTTGTTGCCCGTTTCATGGCGAAAAAACTCCTTCTTTTACTGTCTCTCCCGAACTCCAAATATTTAAATGTTTTGGCTGTGGCAAAGCCGGCGACATTTTCACTTTTGTCCAGGAATTTGATCACCTTGATTTTCGTGATGCCCTTGAGGAACTTGCCAAAATGGCCGGGGTTACATTAATCAAAGACGAACACCTCAGTGAGATTGAACGACATCACAAACGACTTGTCGACCTTAATTATGAGGTTGCTAAATTTTACAACTATATATTAACCTCCCATCCTTTGGGTAAACTGGCTCTCGATTATATTCTCAATCGTGGCACTACGCTTGACACTATTAAGCTTTTTAAAATTGGCTACTCACCTGCCAACTCAACCCTAATCACTAGCTATCTACTCAAGAAAAATTTCACCGTTGACGAGCTTATTGCTACTGGCACTTTTGGCCATTCCCAATATAATCAACGCCAACTTTACGACCGCTTTCAAGACCGTTTGGTTTTCCCTCTTTGCGATTTCCGCGACCGGGTTTTAGGTTTTTCTGGCCGTATCCTTCCCACTTCTAAAAACCCTAATTTAGCTAAATATATTAACTCTCCCGAAACTGATTTGTATCATAAAAGCCAAATGCTCTTTGGTCTTAATCTAGCCAAAGAATCCATTAAAAAAGCCAAATCGGTTATTGTGGTTGAGGGTGAATTTGACATGGTTTCTCCCTATCAAAACGGCGTTTCCAACATTGTCGCCATCAAAGGTACTGCCTTTACTGAGGACCAACTTCACTTGTTAAAACGCTACACCGACACTCTAATTCTTGGCCTTGATTCTGATTTTGCCGGCAACAATTCTGCTCGCAAAAGCATCGCCTTAGCCGACTCACTTGGATTTGACATCAGTGTTTTACAACTTGGGGAAAAATATAAAGATCCCGATGAAGCCGTCCGTGACGATCCCGATTTCTTCAAAAAACAAGTCGAATCTGTCGTCCCAGTTTGGGATTTTATTATTGCCTCGGCCCTTAAAACTTTCGATCCCACCACCATTCGCGGCAAAAAAGAAATATTATCGATGGTCTTACCCTTTTTAGTCAAAATCACTAATTCGGTAGTCCAATCCGATTATTATCACAAACTCGCCTCCGAAATTGGCTCCGATGTCGATGCTGTGATTAGCGAGGCTAATAAAGTTAATCGTCCGGAAGCATCAGTTGTTACCACACTTCACACCTCTTCCGAGAAAATTAATAAAGTTGAGCAGCTCGAAGATTATCTTCTTTCGCTAATATTTTCTTCTCAAAAACCACATTTGTTAGCTCCCAAAATTGTTGACCAAATCGAATTCACTCTACCTCGTTTTAAAAATATTTTTACCAATTTATCTGTCTTAACTACCGATTTTAACCCCAAAACCTTTGCCGACTCGCTTTCACCCGAGCTCTCCCCAGTTTTTAATAACCTCTATTTAGCCGGTACTTACCTAAATTTAGACTCCCATCATCGGCTTTTAGAAATTAAGAAAACTATTAATCAACTATTAACAATTAGCCTAAAACAACGTCAAGTCGACATTAGTTCTCAAATCGCTCGCGCCGAAAGTGCCCGCGATGATACCTTGATTAATCAACTCGAATTAGAATATAATTCAATCCTTCAGCAACTCTCCAGCCTCCAGTCAACAAAAACCTAGATTTTTGCCGTCTTTTCCTATACAATATAACCCAATGTCAACCTCCCCCAACTTTTCCAAAATCAAGACTAACTTAGTTGCTACTGCCAAGAAATTACATTATCTCACCCAAGACGAAATTTTAGCTGAAGTTCCCGAGCCCGAAAAATATATTGATGAGGTTGATAATGTTTTTGACTATCTTTTTGACAAAGGCATCGATGTTTTTGATAAAGTCGAATCTCAGGCACTAATTGACGTCAAAAAAGAAAAAGCTAATAGCGCTGAATTATTAGCTCTGCTAGCACAAAAAAACACTGTTGATTCTGTCCGCATGTATCTTAAAGAAATCGGTAAAATCGATCTCTTAACTTTTGCCCAAGAAGTTGAATATGCCAAAGCCATCGAAAAAGGTTCCGATGAAGCTCGCAAAAATTTAATCAACGCCAATTTACGTCTCGTCGTTTCCATTGCCAAAAAATATATTGGTCGCGGTTTGTCATTTTTAGATTTAGTTCAAGAGGGGAATCAAGGCTTAATGCGCGCCGTCGAAAAATTCGACTGGAAACGTGGTTTCAAATTTAGCACCTATGCTACTTGGTGGATTCGCCAAGCCATTACTCGGGCGATTGCTGATCAGGCCAAAACCATTCGTATTCCCGTCCACATGGTCGAAACCATTAACAAGGTTTATAAAGCTACTCGGGCCCTGACTCAACGCTTAGGCCATGAACCCACCATTGATCAAATTGCTGGTGAAGTTGGTATTAGTTTGGAAAAAGTTGAAGAAATTTATCGCATTTCTCAAGATACTACTTCCCTGGCCACTCCCGTCGGCGATGACGAAGATTCATTTCTCGGCGATTTTATTGAAGATACTACCCAATTGTCTCCCTATGAAGAAACCAGCATGGAATTACTTCGCGAATCGATTGAAGAAGTTCTCGAATCTCTTGATGAACGTGAATCCAAAGTTCTCTCCCTTCGTTTTGGGCTTATGGGCGAAACTCCAAAAACTCTCGAAGAAGTCGGTAAAATCTTTAATGTTACCCGTGAACGCATTCGCCAAATCGAAGCCAAAGCTCTCCGCAAGCTTCGTCATCCCAGCCGTCGCAAAAAACTACAAGACTACCTCGAGTAAATCGCCATTCGTCACCACTTCTTGTTTTCCCTTAATCAAAAACAGTGCCATGCTTATCGGTTTTAAGTGGCTAATCACCACCACAGTTTCGTTTTCCTTGTGGTCATATTTTAAGTCATCCAAAAACAATTCCATTCTCGATTTTAATTTTTCATAATTCTCTTTTTTAAGTTTTGGCCCCACCAAACTTGTCAAGTGGATTGGCATATTATCTTCCCGAATTCTCAAAATTTCGTCCAAAGTTTGCACACATCGTGGTGCATTTGAACAATAAATCGCGTCAATATTCATCGGCGCCAATTTTGCCGCTACCTCAATTGCTTGCTGAACACCCTTAGCCGTCAAATTATTTTCCTCGCTGTCCACCGGTAAACCTCTATTTCTGGCCGATTCTCCATGCCTGATTAGAATTAATTTCATGGGCTATTTTAACATGTCTTACTACCTATTAAGCAAAGCCTTGTAAACTATGGTACGAAATACTATCATTAATCATGGGCTATGCTGGAAAATTAGAAGAAAAAGAAGTCGCCAAATCGCTACGAAAAAAAGGCTATTCATACAATCAAATCAAGATTGCTACCGGGCTTTCAAAAGACACTATCTCCCGTTGCTGTCGCGATATTATTCTTACAGTGGACCAAATTAAGCAGCTCGACTTAAATCGTCAAAAAGGCCAAACATTAGGATCTCTTAAAGGAGCTAAGTCCAACCAATATAAAAGAATTCAATCTGAAAATATTTTACTAAAAGAAGGTATTAATCAAGTCGGAGATTTAACTAAACGCGATCGGTTTATTGCCGGTATTACTTTTTATCAAGGTGAAGGTTCTAAAACTAATCATGCTGTCGAATTCACCAATTCAGATCCCGAAACCATAAAATTCATGGTTAACTGGTTTGAAGTTTTTTGTGGAATAAATAAAGAAGATCTTAAATTTAGTTTGTGGCTTCATGATGATCTTAGCGAAATTAATGCCAAAAAGTATTGGGAAAAATATCTTGGTATTTCAGAATTGCAGTTTGGTCAAACATATTTTGCTAAAAACAAACCAAATAGCCCAAAAGTAAGAAAAAATATTCACAAATTCGGTATTATCAAAGTTCGCTACTATGATTCTGCAAAATTACGCCTAATTTTAGGCTGGATTAAGGGTGTTTTAACCAACTAGATTGAATGCTATAATTCTCAAGCTCTTTTGAAAATTTATCTTCCCCCTTAGCTCAGTGGTAGAGCGCTCGCCTGTGAACCAATAATCGCAGCTTACTCAAGCAATTGAGTCTGAAACTCCGGAAGAATTCAGGGAAGCCTAACTTATCGCAAGATATCATGGTAATCCTGAGCCGATCCCCATCGCGGTGGGGCAGGTGCAGAGACTAGGTGAGTACACCGTTCAGCCTCCGGTACCCGGCAGTTGCCGGGTAAAGAGATAGCCCAAGCCTTTTTGAAAATTAAGGATTACTTGTAAGCGATTGGTCCGAGGTCCGAATCCTCGAGGGGGAGCAAATAAGACTCGGACTTATTTTGAACCTAAAACAGGTCCTAACTTTTCATACCCCATCATAGACTTCGGAACTTTTGTATAATTCGTAATGACCGAGAAGCCAAAATTTAATGAAGCGGAAATTGTAAGTTGCTTGAAAAGCAATTACGGTATTGATGCTATTCAAATTAGCCCGATTAACGGCGGGGCGGACCAGAATGCTTCTGTTTTTAAAGTTGAAACTGGGGCGGAAGCCTTCTTTTTAAAACAAAGGTCAAACGGCTCTGACGATAGCGCACTTCTAATTCAAGACTTATTACATAGTCAGGACATCCCAGAAGTTCTGTCGCCAATTAAAACTCAAGATAAAAAGCTTTCGGTTTTAATCAATCAAACTAAATTGGTCCTGTATCCATTCATTGAAGGTATTAGTAGTGCAGAAACGCCACTCTCTGAGAATAATTGGGTCACCTTCGGT
>CAIKAI010000172.1 GCA_903825325.1 Candidatus Shapirobacteria bacterium
CCGTTCCGGCGTCCATTTTTCCTTACTGAAATTGACCTACAAAAGGCACATTTTTAAGTGGCATAGTTAAATAAGTTAAACAAATGAGGGAATCTTACACCAAAACTAACTAAAAAAACATCCCGTTTTTACCATTATCCCTAAATGCCAATCCCTACGATCTGGAGGAAATGCACAGAGCACTGGAAGCAGATGTGATTATTTATGATGTTCCAGGGGAAAGACTACCATTTGTGAGAGAAGGAATATTTAAGTACATTCCGTAGCGTCTGAAGAAACATCCTTTTTATACTTAACTTTGTCCTTTCCAAGAATATTATGTTTTTCTAATATACGCGGCAAAGCCCGAATCATTCCAGGCGCGACACCGCAGTTCCACAACAAATCCTTTGCCCAAATACTGTCGGTTACTTTCTCTTTTAAATACCAAGCAATACGATCGAAGTATTCGCCGGGTATTTTTTCATATTTATTTTTTTGGAGTATTTGAACATCATCCCCATCAAGGATGGTGCCATTATTGATAAACTCACCAAGAACACCCCGTTTACCTTTTAATTTGTCGATACTTCCTATAAATGCCACCTTCCCGCATGGTTCACAGTTAAATGTAATCCTAATCATAACTTTGCCTATTTGAATAACGTCTCCAGATTCTAGTTCTGAGGTATCAATGTCATCAATAATAATGTTTTCCCGAAGTTTACCAGGCTGTAATTGCCAGTAATCTATTAGCGACTTTGATGTTAGTAAAACAGAGCGAAATGGTTGAGATACTTTTTGTCCTACAATATGAAAATCTTGAATAACCAATGATTTAACCGAAGTCATTTCAGCGTTGGTTTCTTTTTTGATAAATAAGTGGCTGATTCTCATTCTTGTATTGGAATGGCGAATGTTGTTTTTGCCGTACTGATGAAAAAATAATTTGCATTGAAGTAATTTTCTGGTTACACGATACCATTACTTTTTAGACAAAATCCCCAATTATTAGTCAAATAGTTGCAATATTCTTGAGTAATACGATTTGCGGCGTCGTCAGCACCTATTATCAACATGTATTATACTCAAATATGCATAATATTATCTTTATAACCGGTAATGAATATAAATTTGAGCAGGCAAAAGCTGCCTTAAAAGATACTGACGTACTTTTGACTCGCCAAAAGTTAGACACACCAGAAATCCAAAGCACTAAAGTTGAAGAGGTTGCTGCTTTTTCGTCAAAATGGGCTTCTGACAAGCTGAATTTGCCTGTCGTCTTGACTGACTCGGGATATTATTTCGAAGCACTAAATGGTTTTCCTGGTCCGTATATTAAGTATATAAACCAATGGTTCACGGCTCAAGACTACTTAAATCTTATGGTAGGAAAAACAAACAGAAAAGTGGTGGTTACTCAGTGCTTGTCGTATTGCGAGCCAGGAAAGGAACCGATAAATTTTAGTGGTTCGGTTGAGGGTACGATTGCCAATTATATTGGATCGGCCGGTGAGTGGAAAACACCAATCAATCAAGTATATATTCCTAAAGGTTACGATAAAGTTGTTGAAGAATTACCGTTTGAAGAAATGGTAAAACATTGGAACGGAGATACTGTTTGGTTACAGTTCGCGGAATATTTGAAAAATAAATAAAAATCCGCTAAAAGCGGATTTGTTATGCGGGTCCGATGTCCCTAGGGTGGAACTTTTAATAGCCTGTATTTTACATCTCTACGAACAACTAAAAAAACTAGGATTTACCTATTATCAGGGTAAAATTGTAATAATAGATTTTGAGAAATAATTATAAAAATCATGACGCGATTATTGCGCGATTATTGCGCGATTATTTAAAATATGCTAATATATTCATATGAAATCGTTTTACCCAAAATATACACTTACTAACTCAATTGTCCACGATTTAACCATAATTTCAGAAAGTAAAGCCGTAATTGAACATGCCAAAATTCTTCCCACCGCCGAAATTAGACTTCGTCGGCTGGCTTTGGTCAGAATGACCCAAAGTTCAACTGCTATAGAAGGTAATGCTTTAAATTTACGCCAAGTGGAAGATCTGGTTGCTGGTAAAAAAATTGAAGCTCCAGATAGAGATATTTATGAAGTTCAAAATTACCTCGCTGCTTTAAAATATATCGAAAAAGTCGTTAGTAAAAATCAGAAAATTAATCAAAAAATATTTTTGCAAATTCACAAACTTGTTACTAAAAATACTTTATCCAAAGACAAGTCAGGCTTTTTTCGACTTGGACCTGTTTATGTTGTCCGCCACTTCCTGGGACTAAATCAAAAAGTTGTTTATACTGCTCCACTGGCTACCGAAGTCTCTACCCTTGTTAATAACCTAATCAATTGGCTTAATCTCGAAGAAACAAACCAAACTAATCCCATAATCATCGCTGGAATTGTTCATCAAGAAATTGCAGCGATCCATCCATTTGCAGATGGTAATGGGCGTGTTGCTCGGGCTATTTCTACACTAGTTTTATATCAAAGAGGCTATGATTTTCGTAAACTTTTTGCACTAGAAGATTTTTACAATCTTGATCGTAGTGAATATTACAAAGCTATAAATACAGGTGAACAATATAAAGAGGATAAAGATTTAACTCTTTGGCTTTCCTACTTTGTCAAAGGTTTCAAAGAAGAAATCAATAACGTCAAATTTAAAGTTCAACAAATTTCTATTAAAAACTTAAAAGGGGGTTTACCTCAATTATTTTTAGACGATGATCAACGAAAGATTATTGATTTTATCGATCAAATAGGAAAAATTACCACCAATGATGTTGTCGATATTTTAAGTATTCCCAAAAGAACAGCCCAGCTTAAACTACTAAAATTAAAAAAACTAAAAATTATTAAACAAATTGGTAAAGGCCCCTCATCTGCATATCTGATCAATTAAAAAGTCTAAATACTCTCAATGTCTCTGGAACACTTTTGAACCTAAATATTATCAAATAAAAACTATCTCAAACATTTTCCAAGCTCGGCGGGTCCTATGGGATTCGAACCCACGATCTTCCGCGTGACAGGCGGATGTGCTAGACCGCTGCACCAAGGACCCAGTACGCGGCTTTGATAATATAGCAAAATAGTTGGTTTTTATCCAGTAGAGCGGTGTTAGAATAGTTGATGAAAAAAATATTGTTTATCGAAGACGAAATCGAGTTAAATGATGCCTTTAGAAGTAATTTTGCCAAAACTTACGATGTTGATTTTGCAGTTGATAATGTCAATGGTTTAAAAAAGGCTGTCGACACAAATCCCAGCTTAATTATTTTAGATATTATTTTGCCGGGTGAATTGGATGGATTGGGATTATTGAAACAGCTTAGGGAAAATGCCTATACTTTTAATATTCCTATTTTAGTATTGACCAATTTAGATGGCCAGGAAGAAGAAATTAAAAAACTGGGCGCAGTTGAATGTGTGGTTAAGGCCAATACTAGTTTTGAAGCTTTAGACAAACTGGTGGCTACTCTAATATCCCGTCAAGGTTGATGTCGTACATGATAAGTTCAGGAACATAACGAAATTTTAAGATTTCATTTGGTTTGAACCAGACAGGGATTTCTAGCTTGGCTTCGTCAGCGGTGCCACTGGCGTGAATAATATTTCTAATCGATCGATTGTCGGCATCAGAGGTGGTGTATGAGTCAAGAGCGTAGTCTCCCCGAATTGTACCAGGAACGGACATGGTGCAATCAGTGACACCAGTGATTTTTCTGACGACTTTAGCGGCGTTCATCCCCTGCCATACCATGGGGACAACCGGTCCGGAGGATAAAAATTTTTTGCAATTATTTCTAATGTTTTCAGCATACTCAATTGGATCATCAGTAAAAAGTTTCTCACCCCTTTCTTTGGCAAAGGCAATGGCTTTAGAACCGGTAGTTATCGCCCAGGTCGGATCGGTTGAATAATGAGCAAGCGCTTGATCAGCTGTTGGGATTAACATTTTAAGAGCGACTAATTTTAGACCGCATTGTTCGTAGCGTTTAATAACTTCGCCGATTAAACCGCGTTGAACTCCGTCTGGTTTAACAATAACTAAAGTTTGTTCTTGTTTGAGGTCGTAGTTGTTCATATTGATGTTTAACGATATAATGCGGCTATGGACAAAATTTTTAAAGCTCTAGCCGATGTCAATCGTCGGAAGATCTTGACTATCTTAAAGAATAATAGCTTAACTGTCAACCGGATCGTTGAATTATTAAAGATTAAACAACCGACAGTCTCGACTCATTTGGCAATATTACGCAAAACAGGGTTGGTGGCTTCGGAAATAAAAGGAAAAAACCGAATATATAGGTTTAACAAATTGGCCTGGTATGGTTTTGTAGAAGAATTAAATAGGTTTGTGGTGGATGAGATGATTGTACGGAGAATAAGCTAAGTGGTTCGTTGACTATGGGATAGAGATAAGTTATTTTAGTTAATGGATAATAATTCTCTATTTTCAAAATATTTTAAATCATCTGAAGAATTTGTGAGTATGATTTTGGGGTTAGTGATTGTGTTGGTAGCGGCAGGGTTGGTGGTGAACTATTTTCAAAGGCATCGCGGAGTAATCAGCGTGCCCGGAATAAGTACTCAAAATCAGCTGAAATTGGCGGGTAACGACGTGCCAGTAGCGCCGCAAACAGGAAATAATCAATCGGAATACACTGTCAAGAAAGGTGATAGTTTATGGAAAATTGCCGAAACGCAAACAGGATCGGGTTATAACTGGACTAAAATTGCCGACGCTAATAAAATCAAAAATCCGGGAGTTCTGTTTAAGGATCAAAAATTAATTATTCCTAAAATTGAAGCAAAGGTAGCAGAAATTAAAAAGGCACCTGCGGTGACTATCAAGCCGGGAACGACTTATACTGTGGTTAAAGGCGATAGTCTTTGGAAAATTGCTGTTAAAACTTATGGCGATGGTTTTAAGTGGACACAGATTTGGAAAACAAATCAAAAATTGATAAAGACTCCCGGTAAGTTGGAAATCGGCATGAAACTTTTGTTAGAATAGCTGTGTTGCGGGTATAGTACACTGGTAGTATGCGTCCTTCCCAAGGATGAGAAGTGGGTCCGATTCCCATTACCCGCTCAGTGTTTATATTCAAGAATATATTTAAAGAACTTCTTGTCACAGCTGTTTGTTTTTTTGCCTTTTTGATTGTGTTTATACACCCTTTGATAGATAAACCTATAGATTCGCCAAAGTTCTTTGATATTCAGGTAAAGTATGACAAATTATTATCCACCTCTTGCGGATATAGAGACTATTCTAGTGATTGTTACTATGCGTTACTAGATGCTAACGGAATCCGATACGACTTCTTTTACAAACGGGATAAATTTAAATTTGATAATGTTGCGAAGGGAAGTTCTATTAGTTTGCGGATGCTAACATTGGATTACAGAGGTTATATATTTGGAGTTTATTTTGGCAACAAGGTACTTTTAGATGAGTGGAAAGAGATTTCAGCATACAATGAAGGACTAAAAATGGCTTGGCCATGGGCTTTAGTTTTTCTTTTTGGATTTGGGATGTGTTTGGTGGCAACGATACAGAAATATAAGTTTATCAAGTCGGGCGAATACTTGAAATTTTCATATTTAGCGAATAGACCAGTCGACAAAAATGACTAGGTGTAGATTGATATGTTTGGTAAAGTCGGCTATACTTTGGGAATAAATTTGCCGAAGTAGCTCAGCTGGTAGAGCAACGCTTTCGTAAAGCGTGGGTCGGGAGTCCGACTCTCCCCTTCGGCTCAAAGAGAGTGTTAGAATACATATACGTTATGGCTGAGTTTAGACGTTCACGGATTGAAAAAAAATCGGAAGACGAAATTACCAAAAAGACTGTTCTTTTGGGGATTTTAACCGTAGTTGTGGTAATTTTGATCTTAACCTTTGGTTTGCCGCTGTTGATAAAATTTTCGGTGTTTTTAGGTGAAGCTAAAAAAGGAGGTACTGCCGATATAACGGCCACAGTATTGCCGCCATTGCCACCAAGAATTATTTTGCCTTATGAAGCGACTAATAGTAGCCAAATTTCTGTTAATGGTTTAGCAGAGAAAAACATTACTGTTGAACTTTTAAAAAATGACGTCTCAGTAGGGAAGGTAGCGGCCAACGATGCTGGTGAATTTTCTTTTGGTGGTATTGGACTGGATCAAGGAGAAAGCGTGTTTACGGCCGTAGCGATTAATGCCAAAGGAATAAGCAGCGAACCATCAAAAGAGGTTCGGATGGTATTTAGCGATAAGCAACCAACTTTAACGATGATTAATCCAACAGAGGATTCACTTAAAGTAAGTTCAAGTGATTTTGATGTGATTGGACAAAGTGATAAAGGGGTGAGTGTGACGGTAAATGGGAGTGTAGCGATGGTGGATGATAACGGAAAGTTTAAAATTAAACTACAACTAAATACAGGTGATAACCAGGTAGAGATAATCGTTCGCGATATAGCCGGCAATGAGACAAGAAAAACTATCAAAATAACTTATGACATCTAGATTAGGATAAAAAAGATTAGGGTCCAGGGATAGAGAAGGGAGTTGGCAAAAAGAGAATGAACCAGAATAACAATTAACAAAGACTGTTTTAGCAGATTAGATTGAACATAGAGGTGATTAACTCCCAAAACGAAAAGTGATAGACCAATAATGCCGGTGGTAGTCAGAATGGTCATCAGACTACCATCAAAGCCAGAATTGGCGTGAGAGTCAGTATTTGAGATATTCCGAACATATAACAAGTTGTTGTAACCGTGACCAATAATTGGCGATGAAACAAAAGTTTTAAGGCCTTCTTCATAATTGACAATTTTTGCCGTAATTGATGAGGTTCTTTCGAGTTTAGTCCCCTCTCCTGGAGGCCGGGGAAGAATAAGAATGGTGAGTACCAAAATTATCGATGTAATATAAAAGATTCTAGCTAGTTTAAGTTTTATCGCTAAGAATATAGAGATGATAAAGAGTGCCAACATACTTGAACGACTATAGGTTAGGGCAAGTGCAAGATAGGTCGTAATTAGTAAACCGTAATAGATAATTGGTAAAAAGTATTTTTTGTTAATGAAGACAAATAATAAAAACAAAAGATAAATCAGTCC
>CAIKAI010000173.1 GCA_903825325.1 Candidatus Shapirobacteria bacterium
ATCGCCACTTTTTAGTTTTAACAAACCCTCTCTAGATGTTGTTTGAATTTTCACTGGCGTTGTTTGCATTCCGCATCCCGCTAAAACAATTGCTGCCGCCAAAATTAAAAATATTTTTTTCATAAAACAACTTTATCTTGTTAACCCTCCCTTTCAAGGGAGGGGGGACCCGGCAGCTGCCGGGTGGGTTGGGTTTAAACTTTGATTTATGATTATTATCTTATGTTGTCTTTTGATTTCTGGAAATGAGTTAATCCACTCTTTCACTGCTTTCGATGCATCTTGTGACGTCGCAGTTGTGATTGTCATTTCTAGAGTCATTGGTGCTGTATATTTGTCCACCACAAACCCTTCTCCAGAATATGGTAATAATCTCCAAAGAGGATAATCATCTTTGGGGTCAATGGTTGGTGTTGCTGCCGGCGATGTTGGTTTTAATTCCTCTACTGTTGGAGTAATTAATGGGCTTTGGGTTTTGTCTTTTGAGTTTTCTTCTGTCGCTCCATATTTAACCTTAATTACCGCCATAATCATTATTACTAAAACCAAGTAAATAATAATTTGATATTTTTCTAATGTTTGTTTCATTTAATTAAGGGTACTCCAAAAGTAATATTGATTAATCCTGTGTTTAGAGTAGTTTGACCCTCATTTAAATAATATGGCTGATACGTGAAGTCTGATTTGTTAAAAACATATCCCAATTTGCCAGGGCCTGCCACAATTGTCTTTATTTCTTCATCTCCTGTCGACATTACAAATTCTTTCCCTCCATCCTCAGAAAATATTGGCATCTCGGCAGCTGGTGTTTGTCTTAAACTCTCCACCGATGCTATTGTCGACATTTTACCCTCAGTTATCTCATCAAATGCATTATATATTGTCAACCCTCCCAAATCTCCATCAAAATTATACTCAGCCTTTATTTGTGGTTCACCTAAATAGTTAAGCATTAATATCCCGTTGTATGTTGATGTTGTTGTTATTTCCAAATAGTCCGCTGAATTTATATCTGTCTTTACTGCCCTATAGTCATCTTTTAAATAATCCACTTTTGGATTTGTTAATTGGTTGTTTATTGATAATTTTGATACTAATGCATTAAAATTGCTTAGCGCTTTGGTTGAGTCTTTTTCTCCTTTATACGCCAGCTTATTTTTTATTTCATAATTAATTTCCCTCTCATTAAAAAGCACATATAGTACGGCCTTATCGTTTTCAAAAACTTCGTAATTATCTGCTGACTTAGTTATACCCACTCCTTCCATCCCCACCGCCTTTTTAATCAACCCAACTTGGTCACTTGTTATTGGATTGTTTTTCGATTCCAATATGGCCATTTTATTAGGAAGGCTTATTTCCGATTTACTCCAATCAACTATTTCTGCTTTTCTTGGTAAACCAATCAACTCTTTTTGTTTTATTACCGGCTGTTTTTGTATTGGTGTTTCTTTTTTTTGTGGCCAAAATAATAGCCCTACAAATAAAACCATTAACACTCCCCCAATTACTAAAACTTTGTTTTCATTAAGTATTTTTTTCATTTTATTGTCACTGAGTTTTACCACAATTACCTAAGCATCCTGGGGCAATTGGTACAGGTATATAATCGCTAATTTGAAATGTTTCAAATCCTTGACAATGAAGAGGATTTTCTCCTGGGGCGCAGCCTCTGATTTCGTAATGAATGTGCGCATTGCCCGCAATTGGATTCAACACACTATTGTCCGACAAACCTATTGTTTGCCCTGCCGACACCGTCGTGTTCACTGGGACCATCGACCCTGGTAGCAAATGGGCTAAGTAGATTACAAAGTTTTTACCACCACACGACCCTTCGATTATTACTGTCTGTCCATAGTTATCGCCATAATATCCTGAAAAAACCACCACCCCCGGCGCTGTCGATAACACATTTGCCCCTGTTAATCCGCCTGGCTGAGAAATATCAATTGCCTGTAGTTGTTCACCCGGATATCCGCCTGCCACAATGTGAGAATAACTACCACCTGGACCTTGCTCGATATTATAGCTCCCTTTTATTGGGTACGAAGATGGGCAACCTGGGGGAATGGGAATACTAGGGTCTCTGGTTGGTCCAGGTGTCACAGGTAGTAAGAGGACTCCTCCACTCCCTGTTCCGGGAGAATTACCTGAGTTTTCCGGCGTTACTTCACATAAATAGCTTTTCCCTACTCCAGGAACCGTTTTCAATAGGGAATTCGACCCCGACACACTGCCCCCTGAACCACTATGAATGCTGGTCGGCATTGGTGCTCCTGTCATCCAACTCCATGTCGTCTTCATTTCTACTTCATAGGTGTGACCTGTCGTCCCCCCCACCACCGCGTTCGGATCACATCCTCCTGTTAGAAAATTGGTTGAATATGCTAACCAATAATCCGTTGATGCCAGCGCGGGACAGGCCGAAGCTGGGTCAAGTTTTAAAAGTGATGATAGTTGCCCTGAAAAATTATTGGTTCCCGCCGACAATACTCCAAAGTCACTTGCACTCGAATTACTACTTGCACCTGACTCGTGCAGCCACACCCACAATGCATAATCTGGGTTTATTCCCGCCGCCGTCGCCTGATTTACCACATCGTTAAAACAGGCAAATGCATTTTGTGAATTTGCTCCACCATTCCATCTTGATGCCAAATTGGCAAACTGCGCCCGATCTACTGTTGTTCCACCAGCTTGGGGTCCATTGTCTGCTTTACAGTTTGCTATCGCATTATCTTTACCTACTTGACCCGAACTAACAGATTTACAATAAACTGCACTATCTATTGGTATGGTATTTGGGGTTATTCCCACCAAGATTTCATCCATATCCATCGTTCCCCAAAATGGAAAAGTAGCAATACCCACCACCGCGGCCGTCATCACCCACGTCCACACACCTTGCACCAACAAAAACGCTCCAATCGCCCCCGCAACGTTAATCGTAAAATTAGCTATTCCTCCAAAAAAACCACCAAAATTTTCTTTGAGCCACGCTTTACGTTCAATATCATCCAGTCCCACTGGTTTCAAAATGGAATTTATTCTGTCAGAAGCAAAATCATAAATCTTCCCGCCCACCCACGCTACCGCTTGTACTGCCATTACCGCCAAAGCCACTGCCGTCGCCGCGCCCAAGGTCAATATTTCCATTCCACCTAAAGCCATCACCTCTCCTCCAGCAACCACTGCTACATCTGTACCTGCTCCAACTGCCGCTGTAGCTCCCGCCTGCGCCAAAGGCACTGATCCAGTCCTTAGTATTTGGCTCAACGAAAACATCACCCCTTGTTTAAAACCCAACGCTTCTATTTGAGTTCCGATTGCTGCTGCCATCTGCCAACTAGCTTCAAATGATACAAGCCCTTCAGCCCCAGTAATTTTGGCTACCCAAGTCATCGGATTCAAATACTTTTGAAACTTCATTACTCCACCGATAAATTTCAATTCATTTGTTCCTCCCAGCTCTTGAACAACTTTTTGTACCGCATCATTTGCCCGATTCAACCCTGGCACATATTTTCCATACTTCTCGTTCAGTTTCTTAAGTTCTCCTGGAGCTTTAGCAATATCACCCAGTTTGCCTGATAATAATTTTGATGTTGTCAAAGCCTCATTTACTGATTGGTTGATTTGGTTTTCTGTAAAACCATTTTGTTCCATTTCGTCGTGAACACCTTGGTATTCCCCTGATTTTGCCACTGCCGCTTGTACCGCCCGAATTTCCTCCATCAACATCTTTTTGTTGTCACCTGAGTGGGTACGCCCCAACATTCTTTCTCGAATATTGCCCAGCTCTTTCCCAGAAGTTGATGAATCCTTTCTAAATTTTTCAACTGTTTCGTTGATTTCTTTGCCCAAAAAACTTACCTTTCCATTCTCGTCCTTTGTTCCAATGATCAGCCTTGCCGGTCTTACTTCTGCCCCCGCCTTAAATACATACTGCCCCACCTCTTTTTCCGCTGCTACTACTGCCACAATTTTTAGTTTTCCCTTTTCATCCAACTCATACTTTATTTTTGGTCTCTCCTCTTTCTCGAGTTCCAGTGGGTCAAGCACTTTTGTCTTTATTTCTTTCCTTAAAGATTGTCTTACTTCGTTTCGCTCAGAATCAGTCAGTCTTTCGCTTGGATTTTCATGTTTGTTTACAATTACTTCTACTGCCTCCTCTATTTTTTTGTCAAATTCCCTGCTCGCCGCTTCTTCCTGTTGTACCTGCAAAATAAATTCCTTTTCTTCACCATCTATCTTTAAATCTTTTATTCTTTCAGCTAGGTCTTTTTTGTCTTTTAACACCAAATCTTCAGCCATTGCTGCCGATGCTTCTGCTGATAGCTCTGGCGAAACGACTTTTAATTCATCTTTAATTTCCACCACCCTTGCTGCTCTCTCGACCGAGATTTTTTTATCGTCGGCTATTTTGGCGATTTCAATTAGTCTCTCGGTAATTCTCTGAACCTGACTTTTACCATAGCGTTCCTTAAGCTTATTTACATATTCATCTACCACTCTGCTTGCTTCCGTCCCTTCAGCTTGTTTATTTAAAAAATCTTCATAATCTTCCACTAACAAATCCAGTTGGGCCTTACTTAATTGCTCCGACTCCATATCAGTCGTTACTGCTTCAGGTTCGTTGTTTTCGATTTGTTCTAGAGCCCTCTCAATTTTTTCGGTATTGCCATTTTTTCTCTCATACTCACCTAAAGCATTTATTATTTTGCTTATATCCGTCGGATCAAAGTCATTTATCCCCAGTCTTATCAACAGATCTTTACAAATCTCATATTCCGGGGTACCAAACTCCAAAATCTTATTTTCCGTGGCTAGACCCCGCAAAATTTGATATAGCTCACTTCTTTTCATCTCTTAGATTATACAATCCCGTTACCAAATAGTTTGTCGTAGTCCGACATCGGTTTTTCCTCAGGTTTTTTTTCTTCAATTTTTGTTTCTGATTTTGAAGTTTGAAGATTGTTAGTTGAAGATTTATCTTCAAATACCGGTGCAGGCTTTTTTGTCAACTGTGGTGGTTGCGGTACTTTTACTTCTTTTGGTGGTTCAACAAATATTGGCTTATTAGTTGTTGGTAAATTGTTTTTTGTTGGAACCACCTCTGCCTTTGGTGCTTCAAATTTTGGTAAGGGAGGTAGTGGTGGTAGCGGAGGTAATTTATCTTTATTTACAAACAAATCTTGATATTTTGGTAAGCTTCCAAAATTACCCAAAGTTCCTGATAATTTTTTCTTTTCTTCCTCTTGAGCGGCCACTACTTTTGCCTCTTCTGCCACTTTAATTTTATGTTCGTCAATTTTTGCTTTTTCCAATGTTTCCATCTCCGCAATTCTTTTTTGCAAAGAATCTTGAACGTTGGTTGTTGTTGGTGCACTTTTTTCTTCCACTACTGTTTCAAACCTTTGTCGACTGTTATCCACTACTGGAACATCTACTTTTGGTGGCTCAACTATTACCGGTGCAGGCACGATTAATGGTGTTTCTTTTTTAATCTCTGCCACCGGAACCACGGTTGGAACTACCTCGCTCACTTCTACTGGTTTTTCATCGCCCCCTCCTTTCGTCAAAGGAAGGGAAGGGGGTAGGTTTTGAATTTCTTCCACCTCATCTTCCACTGGCGGCAGCACTGGTTTTGGCGTCGCCACTACCGGTTGCTTTTGTAGTAATAATTTTGCTTGTGCTTTTAACTTCATTACTTCTTCCGGATTCGAAGTGATAATTTTATGTTCATCCTCAGATGCCACGACTCTAATTGCCACATGGTTTTTGCCGGCGAAAAATATTCCTTCCCCTTTATCCGCCGCCAGTAGTAATTGTTTTTCTCCTTCAGACAAGTAAAAAACTTCTCCAATCTGATCGATTGCCGCTGAGTGCTGCTTTAATAAAATTTGAATCGAGCTGTTGGTTACAATTTCTTTACCATACGGTGTTGCCAAAAAATCATCTACATCCTGAGTAATTGTGGTCACACCTAAATAATATTTTCGTCCTCTTTTCACAATTCCTCTTAAAAATTCTGCCGAATCTGGATATTGCATTAGATACCACGCCTCATCCACCACCAAAATTCTTCTTCGTAGCTCTTTTTTCACTACCGTCCAAATATAATCCAGAATAATATGCATTGCCACCGGCCGCATTGATTCTTCTAGGTTTCGAATTCCAAACACCACAAAAGGACTCTTAAGGTCCACCGTTGTTTTTTGATTAAAAATTCCGGCAAACGATCCCTTTATGTATTTTTCCATTCTTGCCGCCAAACCTTGGGCTTTAACTTCTTCCATTCCCACCAGCGACTTGTATAAGTCCTCAATTAATGGAGCTTCCTTTGTTTGTGTATCTGGATCCGGTGTAATCCCTTTCATTTTATAAGCATCCATCACCGCCCGGTCCAAAATTGACTCTTCTATTGGATCCATTGCCCCCAACATGATTTTCAGTAACTTATGGACTGACAGAACTTTTGAATTTAGGGCATTTTCTCCCTCATCCAACACCAGTGATAAATCAAATGGATTAATCTTAGATGCCTCGCCATAACCAAAAGCAATATATTGCCCACCGCTAGCTTCGCACAAATCCCGATACTCATTCTCTGGATCAATTACAATAATTTCCGTTCCCAACATAAGTGATCTCAGCGCTTCCAGTTTGATTAAATATGACTTTCCTGCGCCAGCCGTGGCAAATACCACTGAATTGTAGTTTTGCATTGAAAACCTATCGAAAATCACCAACGATCCGTTATGTTCATTGATACCATACATTATTCCCTTATCGTCCGACAAATCCGACGATACAA
>CAIKAI010000174.1 GCA_903825325.1 Candidatus Shapirobacteria bacterium
ACATAAACATCATTACCGTCGCGCTGAAAAACTTTGTCAGGGGCAACGTCGATATAAAGCATAAATTCGTTAAAACGAATCCGTTGGCCATCGCTAACGCCAGCAGGAATCTTAATTTTGCGACGGTGACCGTCAATATCAACTTCTTTTTCGACACCATTAGCGGCGTCTAAAAAACTAAGTTGAATTTTATAGGTGGGGATTTGGCGAGTGCGCTGCTGACCACCAAACTGGGCATTGCCAAAAAACTGTTCAAAAATATCAAAGGGATTGCTAAAGCCGCCGAAGTCAAAATCGGCGCCTTGTTGACCACCACCACTTTGCCAAGTGTAATTAAAAGGACCATTTTGTTGAGTATAGGTATGGCCACCAAAGCCACCGGCACCAGAATTGGGGTCAAAGGCGGCATGACCGTATTGGTCGTAGGCGGTTTTTTTCTGATCGTTACTTAAGACTTCGTAGGCTTCGTTGATTTCTTTAAATTTTTCCTCAGCATCGGGAGATTTGTTACGATCGGGGTGATTGGCCATGGCCTGCTTGCGGTAGGCGCTTTTGATTTCCTCTTTCGAGGCTCCTTTTTTAACACCCAAAACTTCGTAAAAATCAGGTTTCATAACTTCATTCTAATGGTGGTATAAGTGGTAGTTTAGCAACTTCGTGTTCTAAAAATAATTTTTTATTGGCCTCAGGAATGACTTTATTCATGAATTGTCGGACTTGATCAACACTATTATTTGGATGATGACACAATAACATAGATTTTTGACCATTTAAGTCAGGTAGAATATCCGCCCATAAATTACCTATTCCAGTATCACTTATTTGATCTTTAACACTATCCAATAATTTTCCTAAATATTTTTTGCTGGTCAACTCAGGCAAATCAGGTGCCAGTGAGATAGCCAAGGGAAATAACTTAAATCGCTCGAGACTAGGGTCAAACTGATTTTGAAAAACTGCGGCAACATTATCATCAACCGGATACCATGTACCGCAATCTGGTTGCGAATTTACTTCATGCGTTGTAGGAATCACTGCCTTGCGGCTGACTTTTGGAGTATTATCAAGTGACATATTTTTTTAGACTCGTAGAGACGTAGCGCGCTACGTCTTTACGATTATATAACGGTTTTTAATACTAAGGCACGTTGTTAAAGATTGCCACAGGCTCCGATTAATTATCGGAGCCCTTGCAATGACGTAATTTTATTTCACCACTTCGCCTTCCTCAGCTTCTGCTTTGGGATCAGCGCTTTTTGCTTCTTCAGCTTTGGGTTCTTCGGTTGGAGATCCCTGTGGTCCGCCAGCTGGCGGAGCTTGCTGCTGATAAATGGCAGCACCAATAGTTTGAAGAATTTGATTTAATTCTTCGGACGACTTGTCCATGTCGTCTTTTTTGACGTCAGTTTTGGCGAGGACATCTTTGGCTTTTTTGATTTGCTCTTCAATTTTGGCCTTGTCTTCGGCTTTAACTTTGTCGCCAAAATCTTTGAGAGATTTTTCGCCATTAAAGATAGTGGCGTCGAGCTTGTTGCGACTTTCGGCTAAACCTTTCTTCTCTTCATCATCACGAGCATGCATTTCGGCATCTTTTTTCATTTGCTCGATTTCCTCTTCTTTAAGATTAGTAGCATTTTGAATGGTAATTTTTTGTTCTTTACCAGTGCCTTTATCTTTAGCGGAAACGCTCAAGATGCCATTGCTATCAATGTCGAAGGTAACTTCGATTTGAGGGACGCCACGGGGAGCCGGAGCGATGCCATCGAGGACGAAGCGGCCGAGAGATTTATTATCGGCAGCCATGGGGCGCTCACCTTGGAGAACATTGATTTCGACTTGCGGTTGACTGTCGGAATAAGTAGTAAAGATTTGCGACTTCTTGGTAGGCACGGTGGTGTTGCGGTCGATCAACGGTGTGCGGACGCCACCAGCAGTTTCAATACCGAAGGTCAAAGGAGTGACATCTAATAGAACAATGTCTTTAACTTCTCCAGTTAAAACAGCCCCTTGGACGGCGGCACCAATGGCGACAACTTCGTCGGGATTAACGGTAGTATCGAGATCTTTACCAAAAAATGTTTTGACAACTTCGAGAACCTTGGGCATGCGGGTCATACCGCCAACCATGACCACATCGGTAATATCGGATTTGGAAACACCGGCGTCTTTAAGACATTTTTCGACAGGACCAAGAGTTTTTTGAATTAAATCATCAACTAATTTTTCCAAATCAGTGCGAGTCATTTTGACAGTTAAATGCAAAGGTTGACCATCGCGCTGGGTGATAAAGGGCAAATTAATGTCGGTTTCTTGAGCCGAAGATAATTCAATTTTGGCTTTTTCAGCGGCTTCACGCAGACGCTGAAGTGCTTGAGGATCTTTACTCAA
>CAIKAI010000175.1 GCA_903825325.1 Candidatus Shapirobacteria bacterium
AACAAATGAGGGAATCTTACACCAAAACTAACTAAAAAAACATCCCGTTTTTACCATTATCCCGATAATTAATACTTCTCCTTTAATATTTTCTCCACTTCGTCCTTCACATATAGTTTGTGTATGTTCTGATTCTCCCAGTTTATGACTTTTTTATATTCGTCATTTGAATATGGTTTCAGTCCTAAACCATCAGCCATCTTCTTAACCTCAATATTTTCTTTTCCTTCCACCTCAAAGGTGAAATACTCCTCAGTATATTTTGACAGTTTAATTTCTGTCCCTTGATAATTAAATTCCCAACTTTCCCAGAAATAAGTCATTCCTATTTGGTAACCCATTGTTTCTAATAGATCCAAGGTACTCAAAAATTGTCCTGTCTGCAACTTAACCTCAATCTCTTTCCTCTCTAAGTCATGAATCCCTCCGGTTTTAATCGAAATCTTTTCCTTCTCATCACTCTTTTTTAATCGAATATCCATTCCGCTCACATTTTTCCAGCTTTTTGTATCCGGATCAAATCCTGGTGATAAATCAATCGACAATCTTTGATAATGGTCCGCCAATTCTCCATTGCGACTTAACTTATCGAACAATTCATCAAACTGTTTTTTTGTTATTCTGCCTCTGATTTCAATTTCCGTCATTCCTTGGATTATAATCCCTATTATGAAAGTTTTCTTTGTCCGCCATGGTTCCACCGATTCCCTTGAGAAAAGAATCAGCCAGCCTGATAATGAACCATTAAATTCCAAGGGTTTGTCTCAAGCCCAAGAAGTTGCCCACAGATTTGTCAAACATCCTCTCGACTTAGTTATTTCAAGTCCTCATTTGCGTGCTCTTCAAACTGCCCAGGCCATTACCTCCAACATTTTAATTTCTCCCTTATTTGCCGAAGTTAAAAAACCGACTACAGTCATTGGTCAACCCAAAGAAAATCTGGAAGTGAAAAACATTTTAACTAAAATCGGTGAAATGTATTCTATCGACCCCAGCTGGCACTACTCCGACGAAGAAAATTTTGAGGATCTCAAAAACAGGGGACTCGAGGCACTATCATTTCTTCAGACCCAAACCAAAGACAACATCTTGGTTGTTTCTCACGGTAATTTTATTGCCTTATTGCTCGGTTTAATGATGTTTGGTAATGATTACCCCGTTAAATTATCCTTAAAGCTCAAAAACTTTTTTCGCCTCAGCAATACTGGTGTTTCCACTTGTAATTGGATAGATGGCAAGTGGACACTCGAAACATGGAACGATATCTCCCACAGGTTAGAGTAATTTCAGATAATCTAAAGCTAAAAATCCCACCTCCACATCTGTCATTTGCCCCGACCGGAGTATTTTCTTAAAATCTTCTAATTCAACTAATTCAATGTCAATAAACTCATCATCCTCCCATTCTGGCTCGGCAACCTTTTTGCAATCAGTAATCACACAACAATATCGATTCATAGTTGAATAAGCGTCATCCAAACACTCCGAAATTAACTGAACATTGCCTTCATATCCCGTTTCTTCCAATAATTCGCGGGCCATCGATGCTTCCGGTGTATCATTCGGATCGGCATAGCCGCCGGGTAACTCAGCCACAATTTTTTTTGGTCCCGGTCGATACTGTCGCGCCAGAATAATTTTTTTATCGGACGTCAAAGCCAATCCACAAACTGCCGGTCCTTCTTTCTTGATGTAATAATCCAGCTCTTTGTCATCAGGCAACTTAAAAATAACTTTCTCTACTTTCTTCCCATATTTCTGAAACACCACTTCTCTAGATAATTCTTCCCATTCTTTAGCAACATTAGTCATTGTTTTGAAAAAAATTGTTAAC
>CAIKAI010000176.1 GCA_903825325.1 Candidatus Shapirobacteria bacterium
AACAACTACTACTACTACACAGCCAACTAACACCCCCACCCGAACTCTCACCCCAACTCGAACACCTACCCCTACCCGAACTATTACTCCAACTCGAACACCCACACCCACCCGTACGCCAACACCCACCCAAACTCCGACAGGAACACTGTCGCCTTCCAATACGCCCACTTTAACCCTCACTCCTACGCCCACTGGTGTATTTGCCCCTACAGCCACTCCTACCGTCATAATTCAACCTACTATTACTACTCCCACTGTAACCTCAACCAGAGTTTCTACCCCCGTCTATCAACCCAACAATAGCCCCACTCGTATCATCCTCCCGAGTACCGGTGTCGAGTTCCCCGGTCAGATAGTTACTGTAGTTGGTATAATAACCACGTTAGTTGGATTTTTGATTTTATTATAATTAAATGGAACAAAAAGTTAATCTACCCGCGCTTTTTGAAGCACTTCGTCCAGCTCAGTGGATTAAGAATTTAAGCGTTTTTGCCTCAATTATTTTAACCGGTCAATTGTTTGATCCTAATTTGTTTTCTGCCAGTTTATTGGCATTTATTAGTTTTTGTTTACTCTCATCATCTTCATATTTAGTCAACGATGTTTTAGATGTCAATAAAGATCGAAAACATCCGGCAAAGAGTCATCGCCCCATCGCTCGGGGTGATGTTTCGGTTTCTCAGGCCACTTTATTAGTTTTTTTTCTTTTGTTCACTGGACTTGGACTTTCTCTCCTTGTCAATTTTAGTTTTTTTGTTTTAGCCTTTGTTTTTGTCATTCTTCAATATTCATATTCGTTCATTTTCAAGAAAAAAGCAGTTTTAGACATCATTGGTATCTCCCTTTTCTTTATCATGCGTTCCTACGCTGGCGAAGTGGCTACTGGATACCATTTACCTGTATGGATATTATTAACCGTCATCTTCTTATCGTTATTCATTGCCAGTGGAAAACGCCGCAGTGAGTTGCTTAACACTGGTTCAAAAACTCGTTCGGCGCTTCAAGGTTATGGCCGGGCTTTACTTAATTTTTACACCACCATGTTTGGCGTCTGTACTTTAATTACCTATTCCATGTTTACCTTCTTTGAAGAAAAAGTAAAATTTCAAGGTTTAATCCACGCTTTTTTACTCTATAACTTTCCATCAGCTATCGATCGGAAGTGGTATATGATCACCATAATACCGGTTATTTACGGGATCATGCGCTATGGTCAAATTATTTTTGAAATGCAGGAAGGGGAGCGGCCAGAACAAACCGTTGCCACCGACATCCCCCTAATTTTTGCCATGCTCTCCTGGGGTCTGATGATTATCACCATCATCTATGTCCTCTAAGGTCTTTGTTATAATCTTCATTATCGCTATTATTACCCGTTTTTGGGGAATAAATTGGGGTAACGGTTTTTATTTTCAACCTGATGAAAATAATATGGCCACAGCCCTCAGCCAACTCTCTTCTTCCAATCTTAATCCTCATTTTTTTGCCTATGGTCAGTTTCCACTTTATCTTGGATATTTTTCATTAAAACTTATTCATTTAGATATTGATTTCTCCAATTCCATTCTGGTTCTTCGTTTTTGGTCAGCATTTTTTTCATTAGTCTCCTTAGTTATTTTTTATTTAATTTATCCTAATCTAATTTTTCTCTTGCTACTTATTTTCCACCCCGGCCTAATTCAGTTGGCCCATTTTGGTACTACCGAATCCCTTTTGATTTTTGTTTTTGCCGTAAATATTTATCTGTCTCAACTCATTCTAAAATCACCTTCGAAAATAAAATATTATTTATTCGCTGCCATCTCAACCGGAATTGGCCTCGCTAGCAAAATTTCTTCTCTCATCTTTTTAGCCCCAATCTTTATCGCTATTTTATTTTCCCTTAAAAAATTTAAAAATATATTTTAT
>CAIKAI010000177.1 GCA_903825325.1 Candidatus Shapirobacteria bacterium
AAAGCTTTGTATCGGGAGATGACTTTTGATTTGAACAATGAGAAACCGAGAATGTTTATCAGAGGTGAGGAAATTAACGGGGGAAATACATTGGGAATGTGGTTTAGGGTGGCAGGGACAGTGTCAGGAAAATATACTGAGGGAAGAAATTTGGCGATAAGAATACTCCAGAACGAGGTTTTTTGCGCCAATCATGAAGGATATTTGGGATGGGCGAGAATGGGTAAAATTGCCCAACATGCTTTGTTCTTAGAAAAAAATATTCCAATTGTGCCGACAAGAATCTACTATACTAAAGAGGAAATTAAAGATATAGATTTGGTAAAAAAAATGGGTCAATGGGAATATCCAGTGATTGCGAAACATGAAAAAGGATTTCAGGGTAAATCAGTTAAAAAATTTGATAATTGGGAAGAGGAAAAAAAGTTTATCAAAAAGATTGATGAAGTAAATCTAGGAATGTTTTTGTGGCAAAAATGTTTGCCAACCAGATGGGATTTGCGGGTGATTGTGCTAGATGGACAAGCAATTGGAGCAATGAAGCGTTCAGCGGTGGGTGATGAATTCCGAAGTAATTTTAGCTTGGGCGGGGCAGTGGAACAGTGGGAGTTGTCGGAAGCAGATAAATTATTGGCAGAAAAAGTGGCTAAGGTGTGTGGTTTGGATTATTGTGGGGTGGATATCATGAAAGATGAGAATGACAAAAGTTATATTCTAGAAGTTAACAGGCAATGTCAATTTCAAGGGTTTGAAAAATCGACGGGGATAAATGTGGCTAAGTTGGTAGTGGAAATGTTTTTGAGAAAAGAATAGTATTTGGTGTGAGAAAAATATTTTGGTTGGGAATGCTGTTGTTTGTTGGTTTGTTTACGCCAAATAAGACAATGGCGGTAGTGTCCCTGTGTGGATGGTGCGGAACTTCTTGCACGAGAGTGGTGGCAAATATGGCTTGTCCGATGATTGGGGTGAGTAAAGATAAGGCATGTGTAGAGGTTGCCGGAGCATGCACCATTAAAACAGTATCGCCGACAACATTAACTTGTGAAAATTTGCAAAAGGAAAGTATGACCGGTCAAAACTATTTTAGTATGTGTTTAACTAATGGTTTTCCGAAGGTTTGTTTTAATAAATATAGTGGGGTATATCAAGGGTGTGGACAAAACAGTCCAAATACTTGCACCGTTAATAACACAAATGCTGCAGTGAATATTCAGTGTGAGGCGAGTTTGGCGGCGGTAACGCCAACGTTATCGCCTGGGGTTAGTTGTAATAGTGATGCTGATTGTTCAACTAATTATTATTGTTCTTTGACAGGACCCGTGGTCTGTAACATCAGTGGGTGTAAGTTGTCGGGTGGAACATGTAAGGTAAAAACTGGGGCAACCTATGTTGGTGATGCGAATGGGGATGGAATAGTTGACTTGGTTGATTTTTCAATTTGGAAAACGGCATATTTGTCCCATTAGATTGTGACTGACACTAGACAGTGTTTTTAAAAAGGTCTAGTATTGGTTATGAGAAAAATATCGGGTTTGTTGATGGCGGTTTTTTTGGGTTTATTAGCGGGAAACGTCAATGCGGCTTCGATGAATGTAACATCAGCGACTTCGACAGCAATTGGATGTGGATGGTGCGGAACTGTTTGTGGACCAATTAAGTCTGGAATGATGTGCCCTATGATCGCTGTGAGCGCGGAAAAAAGGTGTGTTAATTTGAATGGGGTGTGTACAATTCAGACTACGACTACGACAACGACATCGCCTATGACGTGCGCAGATTTACAAAAGGCAGGTCTGACGGGGCAGAACTATTTTAGTATGTGTTTATCAAATGGCTATCCGAAAGTTTGTTTTAATAAATATAGCGGAGTGTATCAAGGATGCGGACAAAATGATTTAAATACTTGTACTGATAATAATTTAAATGCCGCAGTAAATATCCAGTGCGATTCAAGCTTAGCAGCAATGCCGACGCCGGTGGCGGATATCCCCTGTGGAAGTGATGCGATGTGCCCTTCAGGACAACATTGCGTTTCTTTGCCAGCAGCAAAATGTGGCTCAGGAGCACCATGTTTAATGAATCAAAGGGTGTGTCGGTCAGTAGACTCAGTTACTCGATGTGATAATAATCAAATATGTCCGACAGGAATGCATTGTAATACGACTGGGGACAAGACATGTGCTCAAGGGCAAAGTTGTACCGTGGTAGCACCAGTATGTGTTCCAGATGCGATACCAACATCGGGGAAAGAAATTCTTTGTTACAATGATGCATCATTTTGTCCAGCTGACCAATTTTGCTCAAAAGAGGGAGTGACAACAGGTAGTTGTGGATTCGATCAACAGTCTGGATTGGCGTATCCCTGTCAACAAGCAGTGAAATACGTTTGTCGACCAAAAACTACAGGAATACCGAGTAATTTGTCGTTTGATGGAACTAAATTAACCTGGACTCCAGGGAAGGGTGGCTTGTTACAAGTGGTTAAAGTAGGAACCGATAAGGCAGCGGTGTTAGCTGGTTGTCCTAATGGAGGGTGTACATTTGCAACCGGTCCTTTAAGTTCAACTCAAGATTCAATTGTAGTATCAGAAAATTTATTGCCGAATACGATTTATTACATAATGGTGGCGAACTGGGACGGGACTAATATTAAAAATGGAGCGACTTTGGAATATATAAAGTCAAATAGTAAATTTTGTAGTAGCGATGCTGATTGTCAAGCAAATCAATATTGTGGCACATACAAAACATCTTGTGGAAGAGATCCACAAAGTGGACAACTTTTACCTTGCCAAGATCGTCCAGGAATGTTTTGTCAATTAAAACCGACTTTGATGGCGGATGCTAATGGAGATGGAAAAGCTGATCTGGTGGATTTTGCAATTTGGAAAAACGAATATCTGACTTTTGTACAAAATCCAGCAACATCTTTTGATTCATCAATGTGGAAATCTGATTTTAATAAAGATGGCAAAGTTGACTTGGTCGATTTTTCAATATGGAAGTCGGCATACTTATCGAATCAATAATATGATAAATTTAATTATTAGATTTTATTAAAAGAGAATGAACAACGTTTTTAAAATTGTAGCTTTGGCAATAATATTAGGTGCGGTGGCGGGAGGAGTTTATTTGGTAGGAAATAATCAACAATTGCAACGTGGAGCAACTCAAGCGGAAACAAGTGCTCAAGTGTTGCCGAGTAGCATGACAGTATCAAGAGGATCAAATTTTAACGTGAGTCTATGGGTGAATACAGGAAAGCCTGAAGATAAATTAACAGGAATGGAAATGACGGTAAATTATGATCCGAGCAAATTGAAGTTTGTATCTTTTCAGCCGATGTCAGGATATACATTGGTTAATGATGCAGCCAGTTTAGACAAAGGTACTGGGGCAATTAAGATAAGCTTGGTAGCAATGGGGACAGAGCAGGGGGGGGCAATAAATTACGGAACAATGACATTTATGGCGTTAAACGGAAATGCCATAATTACTGCAGGTATTGGTGGTAAATTAATGATCAGTGGACAAAGTTCAACTTGGGCAATCACCTCAGGGCAACAAAGTAACGTTACAATTACAGGCGATACTGCAGTAGTGACTTGCATTCCCAGACCAGCATGTTTGGATGCCAATCCAAAATGTGCGATGCCAGAAAGAAGTGATTATTGTCCTAAGACAACTGCGACTTTGGGTAAAACTTGTACTCAAGATGTGGATTGTAATAACTCGGAGTTTTGCTACGCAAGTCCGGCAAATTGCCCTGCAAAAATGGAAACAAAGGTATTAGGAGGACAGATTATTGAGACATGGACGCTATGTACAGCGGCTTCGAAATGCACAGCAAAACTTAAAGAAAACGCAACTTGCTTGGGTATGGGGAGGGTGGTATGTGCTGACGGGTTGAGATGCGATTATGGAATGCCAAGTGGAACAACTAATAAATCTCCAGATTCAATGGGGAAATGTATAAAAGATGTGCCAGTGTCGGGGATCAGTTGTGCCTCCACCGGAAAGTGCCCAGATGGATATACTTGTCAAGGGAGTTCGGCACCTGTTTCTTGTACGGTATCATCTAACGGAATGAGCGTTTGTTCTCAGGCGATTGGCGGTGGGTTGCTATGTGTAAAAAATTCAGTGACTCCGCCAGTAACAACAAATAGTTGTGGTAAAAGATGCACCAGCGACAGTATGTGTGGTTCAGGACAAACATGTGCACCAATTTGGTGGCCATGTCAAACTATACCGGTAAATACTAAAAATAAAGTTCAAAAAGATGCGGGATTAAATCAGAGTGATGTGACGAGCATGGTCGCGAATTGTCCGATGACAAATGGCTTAGTCCCTAAGAATAAACAAAGTGATGGAACAGTTAAAATGCCATTATTCTATGGTGTATGTCGAAATACAAGCTGTGTGTCGTCGGTTAATTGTAACTGTTCAATACAGATACAACCATTTGGCCGCCTTTAAAATCGAAGTAATATAATGAGTAATGTTATAAAAGTGCTAACGTTGGTGATGCTGGTAGGAGCGTTGGCGGGGGGGGTGTATTTAGTTAATGGTAATGTGCAGTTTTTAGGGAAAGCTTCACAAGCGGAAACAAGTTCGTCAGTGTTGCCAAATATATTAAATACATCCGCAGGTCAAAATTTTGATGTTCATGTGTGGCTTAATACCGGAAATGATACCGACAAACTGTCTGGGGCTGAGTTTACTGTAAAGTTTGACCCGCACAAAATTGGGTTTGTATCAGCAACGGAACAGAATGGCTATACGATTTTGAATTCAGGTCAGACAGGTCCAGGAGGAAATTTGACATATAAAATGGTGACTTTAGGTGCAGAAAAATCTGGAGCGGTTGAGCTGGTTAAATTGACTTTTAAAGCTTTGGGTTTTCAAAGTGGGTCAATTGTGGTAGGTCCGGGAGCGAAAATAATGATAAATGGTCAACCGGCGACTTGGAATGTGGCCACAAATAACCCTAGTAATTATTCGGCGGCAGGAGGTGGGGGAGCACCGACTTGTGTACCTCGCCCAGCTTGCTTAAATGAAACGCCAGCTTGTAAAATGCCGGAGCTGGCGACTTATTGTCCAAAACCAACAGAGACAGCAACTCCAACATTAACAGTAACGCCAACTTTACCCCCAGCATCAACACCAACACCACCGCCAATATCATCGACTCCTACCCCACCGGTATCAACACCTACACCAGGGAGTATAAGTTGTGCTCAAGGGAGTGAGTTAAAAACATTTGCTGATGATTTTTCGGGGGCGGCATTTGATACTAACAAATGGTGGTCATGGGGTCCGAACGGAGGGTCAGTGGCACAGAGCAATGGACAAGCAACACTTTATATTACTAGCTCGACAGGGCCTGATAGCAACGGGATGGGAATTGGACCTGGCGGGATGAGCGTGTCGGGTGATTTCAAAACAGAAGTAACCCTGGGAAACCACACAAATACGAGCGGTAAACTAACTTCAACATTTAGCATTACTTTTGCCAATAATGATTGGACAAGAGCAGTTCAAATATTAAAAAATTATGGTGATTCATCGGGATTAATTATTGGTTGGTATGATGTTGGGACAACTTCATGGAAGAATGAGTCAACTAACGTACCAGTGGGCCACAATACTCCAGTGAAGGTAAAAATTGAGAGAGCAGGGGGGACATTTAAAGTCAGTTTTGATATGTTAGATGGAAATGGATATAAATTAGCAAAACAATTTGATAATTACTACACTGGTGGCGGTGGGGTGAGTATTGGACTGAGTAATTGGGGTCCAGATTTTCCACAAGCATCGGCGAGCATTGATAATTTTAATATGACTGCTTGTGTGCCCTCCAATCCAATAAATTTGAAAGCAACCTGTTCAGCCGACGGAACACAAGTAACCCTTACTTGGGATAAGGTAACAAATGCAACCCAATATGCCTTACGCTTAGATGATATATCGAATAATGCAAATACGTGTCAAGATGGCTGGGCTTGTCCAAATTCAACTGATGTGTTGGCAGATGTTGCCTCAAATACAAACACGTATAATATTTTACCGAATAAACAATATAATTGGTGGATTCACACATTAAATGGTGAAGCAATAAGTAGTGGAGTGGGTGGTGCGGCGATCAATTGTGTTGGTAGTGTAGCAACTGAAACAGTGGTGCCAACCCCAACGACGGATCCAAGTGGTGTACTAAAGTTTAAAACTATTTTTGCTGGAGTTCAGGCAGGGTCTTTGTGTGCCGAAAACTGGAAGGCAACGGTAACTGTATTGTGGGGAAACGCGCAAACGAAAATATTTAATAATGTACTATTAACTGATATGGGGAATAGCGATGGGTTGATGCAGTTTAGTGGGCAAATACCGATGGCGGGTATTGGTTCATCTGATGGTTTGGCAGTATTTATTAAGGGGCCGAGACAATTACAAACGAAGTATGGAATCGATGGACAGACAGGGTATTATAATAAAGCCGGCGGAGAAATCAGCTGGCAAAACGGCAAAACTTATGACTTTTCCCAATATGCAAATTTGGCAGGTGATGTAACAGGACCCGACGGAGTGCCTGATGGAAAAGTAGATGGTTTGGATTTCGCCTATGTTAAGGCTGAAGTAGCTAAGAGAACTTCCGGAGATAAATTAATCGCTGATTTGAATGGAAACTGTCAACTGGAGTCGCAGGACTTGTCGTTGTTGATGGTGGCGATGTCGGACAAGATGGAGCAGTTATATTAATAAATTTCTAATTTCTAATGTTTAATGAGGATGATATACTAGGATTGTTTCGGGCAATTAGCTCAGTTGGTTAGAGCACCGTCCTGATAAGACGGGGGTCGATAGTTCGAGTCTATCATTGCCCACTGTGTTGTTTAACTTGGTTTTGATTTTTGTTGGTTTTGTAATTGGAAGATGGGGACATGTTTACCTAAATGTGTGGACAGGGAATGTGGGTTGGTTTCCTCATCATTGGATTATTGGAGTCCTAATGATGGTAGTGAGTTATTTTATAAAAGGAAGTTGGGGAAATTACATATTTTGGTTGGGTTTGGGCTTGTTTATAAGTGATTTTAACGATTTTGTCCATTTCCAAACCTTCCAGCCGGATGCTGAGGGTACAAAGAAGTTCTGGGGAGTGGATTAAATTTGATAGAATAGAGATATGCAAAGATGGAGCGTGGTGAGAGTACTAGGATTGCTGACAGCATTGGTATTAATAGTTTTCGGGGGGGTGGATAATGTATGGCGGACGGTGAAATTTGCGGGCGAGAAGTTTTTTAAAAATTAATGAAACGTTTTTGGGTATTAGCAGGAATAGTGGTAACGGTGGAATTGGTGGTGATTGTCGTATTTTGGTATTTGAGTCGAGGAGGGAATTTGGATTTGGTGAATCCTTTAGTTAATAAGAAAATTACTGGAGTGATCCAAAAAAGAGAAAGAGTAGTGGGTTTCCTACCTACCTGGATGATTGGAAAAACTAAGGTCTACACTGACGAAATAACGGATTTGGTGTTTTCAGGGATAGAGGTGCAAGTGGATGGTGGTTTGCTGTGGGATGTGCAGAGCAAAAAAATTGACAATGATAATTATTTGAACTTAAAACAGTCGATAACAAACGCCGGGGGAAAGAATTTTTTAAGCATTAAGTTGTTTGACGATAATAATTTGGAGAAATTGGTAGTTGATGCTGATGCCAGATTAAAAATGATGACTGAAGTAAAAGATATGGTAGAAACAGGGAAATTTGATGGAGTGAATGTGGATTTTGAGTATATGAGCAATCCAACAAGGATTTTGGATGATGATTTTGGAGGATTGTTTGACCAAATGAAACAATCGGGGTGGAAAGAAGTGTCAGTGGATGTATTTGCCAACACGATTATTAAGGGAGATAAGGATAGATTAGATAAACTGGCGAAAAGAGTGGATCAAATAATTGTCATGGCTTATGACTTTCACCGACCAGGGTCGGATTATGCCGGGTTTGTGGCACCGATGACGGCAACACCAGGAGAGAGAAGCATTAATGAGATTTTACAAAAAGTGGTCGAATTTGGATTGGAAAAAGAAAAGGTGGTGTTGGCGTTTCCATTGTATGGCTATGAATGGGTGACGATAGACGATAAAATCGGCAGTGCCCAGGTGACTGGGGGGTATGGACGAACGGTACAATATCAGGAAAGTGTAGGTTTTACCGGGACAACGTTTGATGATGTAGCCCAAAGTCCATGGTCAACCTGGACGGAACAGGTCCAAAAAAATAAAGTGGTTTATTATAAAGTGGGTAAGAAGACGTATAAAAAGAATGTGCCGTATACAGTGACGGAAATTCATCAGGCATACTTTGAGAATGAGCAAAGCTTGGCAGTAAAGTTAGAGGCGGTGAAGCAGGCACAATTGGCAGGGGTGGGATTTTGGGCGTTGGGATATGAGGGAAAGACGGATTTAATTAAAAATTTAAAATTACGAATTACAAATTAAACCCTAACCCCAACCCCTTTCCCTTGACAGGGCAAGGGGATAAAATGGACACATGTCAACAATAAAATATTTAATTGATCTTTTCTTGCACGTGGATAAAAATTTGGCGTCGGTGATTGCTAGCTTTGGAGGCTGGTCGTACGGAATTTTGTTTGCGGTCTTATTTATGGAAACTGGACTAGTGATTATGCCGTTTTTACCGGGTGACTCTTTACTTTTTGCGGCGGGGGCATTAAGCGCTAGTTTAGGAGCATTTAATATTTGGTTATTGTGGGGACTAATGGTGGCAGCAGCGTTTTTGGGAGACACGGTTAATTATTGGATTGGGCATTATATTGGACCAAAGGCATTTGAAATGAACAACAAGTTTCTGAAAAAAGAATATTTAGATAAAGCCCAGAGCTTTTATGACAAATATGGCGGTAAAGCGATTGTTTTAGCACGATTTGTGCCGATAGTTAGGACATTTGCGCCATTCGTAGCGGGGGTGGGAAAAATGGATTATAAAAAATTTATTGCCTTTAATATTATTGGCGGATTGGCATGGGTGAGCTTGTTTACTTGGGGAGGTTATTTTCTAGGGAATATTCCGGTGATCAAAGCTAATTTTCATTATTTGGTATTGATAATTATTGCGGTGTCAGTAGTGCCGATTATAATTGAAGTAGTTAAGGCCAGGGGAGAAAAGAAGTAAGTTTTATAAAGAATATTGTATAATTGGTAATGAGTATTAATACCAGAAATAACGAAATAACAAGTAAAACTGCTGAAGTTAGAAGCGAATCCGGAGAGCGAACGACTCAAGGTCTCTACGAATTGTTCGATAGAGTGATTGGTCAAGGTAAAAGAGTCACACATCAAAAAACTGTTAAAGGAATTGAAACTGAACCTCGTATAAATATTAAGAACATTCCTGAACTTCGTTTCGGATTTGAGAAAGGAAAACCCCGGGTTGATTTGGTGCTAAATTATGGCGATTCAAGTTTTACTGTAGACGGATATGCGGGTCGGACTTATGAAAGCTGGGTGGAAATGAAGAATGGCGCGGAAAATGGAGTGGGGTTCTCTTCGACTGATGGTGTGTCGAAAACAATTAGAATATATACTCTTAATGGGATCTAATTTGGGCTATTGATTTGCGAGCGATCGTTTTTTGATGCTGATTGATAGTGTATAATCAATTGAATGTCGAACGCAGCAAAACAAGAGAAACACTGTAAACAAAGACAAAAAATGGAGAGTGTACGTCGGACTGGTTATTTGCTGGATTTAATTTCAAAAGGGGTTGACCCAACTTTGGCAGCTCAAAAACTTGAGAGGAGAAAAGATGTAGGAAATGAATCGGAGAGGATAGCACTAGAGGCGTTTAAAGAAAGTCCTTTAGTTGCTTCAGCAGAACGGGCGCCAGAAGTTGATGATCAAAATAGAGATATCGATATATTTTTGAGATTAAAGGAAGAGGTTGGGGGACATAAGATTCATGTCCAAGTTAAGGCATCTGAAGGTGGAAAGGCTGATTACTTAGTTAAGTCGAAGAGACAATTTGGGAAAACTAACAATGAAACTGCGGCTGACCTACTGGTCAAAACAAACAGGATGGTGGTGGTGGCGGGAATAAATGGAAATGAGACGAAGCGGAAGGAGCAAGTCCAAGCTCAATTAGATACTTGGGTTGAAAGGAAGAAAAGCCTTAGTCGGTGGTGATATTTGCTCTATTGATTTGCTCAATCCAATTAGGTACAATACAAACACTTAAATGCTGAAGCAATCTGTTCGGAACAGAATACATCTTTGTAATAAGGAGGGAATAGCGTCAACTTAAGTACAAGATGTTGGAGTCGAACAGCGCCGAAAGCTTTGAGCTTTCGGTCTTTTTTTGTTTTTTGCACATTTAAATAGGATCTCTACAGGAATAAATATTGGGCCTGTGGCTCAGTTGGTAGAGCACTTCATTTGCAATGAAGGGGTCACGAGTTCGAGTCTCGTCAGGTCCACAAAGAATCAAATATCAATCTACAAACTTCAATCTGAAAAGATGAAATTTTAGAAAGAGTTATGATTCGGTCCGGTGTATTACCGGACTCATACTTTAACAATCTATCGAATCGAAAGAAAAATATTAGAGAATAACCACCCGTCACTGGGGGAGAGTTATTCTCGATTTTGGCGACTAAATTGAGTTGTCAAAAATATATTGAGAGATTTAAATAAAGCAAATGGTGGATGCCTTGGCGGCTGAAGCCGATGAAGGACGCAGAAGGTAGCGAAATTCGCAGGGGAGTTGCCAACAAACGTTGATCCTGCGGTGTCCGAATGAGGAAACTCTCTCCGGTGAAGACCGGAGAATCCATTTTGACGTAAGTCAAAGCGGAAGGGAATTCGGGGAAGTGAAACATCTCAGTACCCGAGAGAATAGAAATCGTATGAGATTCCCTTAGTAGCGGTGAGCGAACAGGGAACAGACCAAACCACAATTTATTGTGGGGTTGTAGGGTTTTGCATAATATCTTGAAATTTTAAGAAAACATTCTGGAATGGATGACCAAAGAGGGTGAAAGTCCTGTATCTGACATTAAAGTAAAGATAGGCAGAATACCTGAGTACCGCGATCCACGTGAAATGTCGCGGGAATCTGGGGCGACCAAGCTCCAAGTCTAAATACTTCAGCAGACCGATAGTGAACTAGTACCGTGAGGGAAAGGTGAAAAACACCCCAAGTAGGGGAATGAAATAGATCTGAAACCATTTGCTAACAAACAGACAGAGTTCCGGCGTAAGCCGCGAATGATGTCGTGCCTATTGAAGAATGAGCCTGCGAGTGTTCCTATTTACCAAGTTTAAGTCCGACAGGACGAAGGCGAAGCGAAAGCGAGTGCGAATAGCGCGATTAGGTAAATGGGGATGACCCGAAGCCACTTGAGCTAACCATGGACAGGGTGAACGTCAGCGAAAGCTGACGGGAGGCCCGTACGGATCAGAGCTGCAAATCTGTCCGATGATCTGTGGTTAGGGGTAATATGCCAATCGAAAGTGGGAATAGCTGGCTCTCTCCGAAATATATATAGGTATAGCGTCTAGTGTTTCTTCACGGGGGTAGAGCTACTGGATGAATGTTTGAAGCGCAAGCTTCGGCATTTAACCAAACTCCGAATACCGTGATTTTAAGCTAGGCAGTCAGTCCGACCGGGCTAAGCTGGCCGGGCAAGAGGGGAAGACCCCAGACTATCATCTAAGGTCTCTAAGTTTATGTTAAGTGGGAAAGGCAGTGATTTACCTAAGACAGACAGGAGGTTGGCTCAGAAGCAGCCATCCTTTAAAGAAAGCGTAATAGCTCACTGTTCGACCTGAAGCAATTCGGGTCGGTAAGTTGCACCTAAAATGTAAGGAGGCTAAAACATAACACCGAAGTTGTAGGATAGGTTCCGATTTATCGGAATCGATCAGTAGGAGAGCGTTCTGACTACAGTGAAGCTGGCGCGAAAGCGAACTGGTGGAGTTGTCAGAAGTGAGAATGCGGGCATGAGTAACGAAATGGCAGTGAGAATCTGCCACGTCGAAATATCCAAGGTTTCCTCAGCTACGTTGTTCGTCTGAGGGTTAGGCGATCCTAACACGAGGCCCTGATTAATGAGGGCGTAGTGGATGGACTACCGGTTAATATTCCGGTGCTTTCGAGTATTCGTTTTAAGTTGGGGTGTGACGATGTTTGGGAGGTTTAGGGTTCGCGTGATCGAGCCTTTAAGCGTCTAGTTAGAAGGGGTTGGAAAATCCGCCTTTTCGTTTTAACATGAAGCGCGAATAAAAGTCTTACGTAAGTAGGACAATTGAATTAAGCCCATTTATCCGAGAAAACCATCGCAACTAGAATACTTGAAATTCGTACCAAAACCGACACTGGTGGATAAGTCGAGAAGACTAAGACGATTGGAAGACAGATGCTTAAGGAACTTGGCAAATTAACTGGGTGTAAGCTTTGCGAGATACCCTGCCCGCCCTAACAAGCGGGCTACAACAAAAGAATGCATGGCGACTGTTTACCACAAACACAGGTCTCTGCTAACCCGTAAGGGGATGTATAGGGGCC
>CAIKAI010000178.1 GCA_903825325.1 Candidatus Shapirobacteria bacterium
AGCCGGCAGTGGCTCCGATTTTAACCATCGCCCCCACACCTCAGGTTGCCTCTGTAGCTACTGCTACACCAAAAATTATTAAAAAGAAATAATGCCCAACAACGCTTCTAAAACCAAACAAAAAGACTTTTTGTTCGCCCTGTCCTCTTACACTCCTGGCATCGATGCCATGTGGTATGTCATCAACACCTATTCTGGGCACGAATACAAAGTCATTGAAGCTCTCAAAACTCGTATCAAAACCATGAATTTGGAAGACAAAATCTTCCAAGCTATTGTTCCCATTCAATCCAAAATGGTCATCCGCCGCGGTGCCAAGGTCAAAACCCAAGAAAAAACTTTTCCCGGTTATGTCATTATCCAAATGGTTTTAACCGATGATTCCTGGATAACTGTTCGCACCACTCAAGGAGTTACCGGCTTTATTGGTATCGACAACAAACCCTCTGCCATTTCCCAAGCTGAAGTTGATCAAATTCTCAAAACTACTGAAGAAGACAAGCCCAAATTTCAAACTCCTTACGCCATTGGCGATGTTGTTAAAGTTACCAACGGGCCTTTCACTGATTATATTGGTTCCATCGATTCTATCGATACCGAACGTGGCAAAGTTCGCGTCCTTATTTCTTTCTTTGAGCGCGAAACACCAGTTGAACTCGACTTCTTACAAGTTAGCAAAGACCTCTAATCAATTTTGGGAAGCTTCACCCAAAATTAATAAATTTATTTATCAAAAAATATGGCCAAAAAAATTAAAACAGTTGTCAAATTAGCTCTTATGGCCGGTATGGCCAATCCCGCTCCTCCAGTCGGTACCGCTCTGGGTCCTCAGGGTATCAAAATCATGGACTTCTGCAATGAGTTCAACGAAAAAACCAAAGACATGAAAGGTTCCTTAATTCCTTCTGTCATTACTATTTTCGAAGATCGCACTTTTACCTTTATCATCAAGAAACCTCCAGTTTCCGACATGATCAAAAAAGCTACTGGCATTGCCAAAGGTTCAGGCACCACTGGCCGCGAGAAAATCGGCAAAATTACTGATGCTCAAATCACCAAAATCGCCCAAGACAAATTAGTTGATTTAAATACCAAAGATTTAGAAGCTGCCAAACACATGGTTGCCGGCACTGCCAAATCCATGGGCTTCGAAATCGTTGCTTAAACACTATGGCAAATTCAACCACAAGAATTGAGGCTATTTTAGCTGAACTTCCAAATAGTTTTTCCGACGGTGATGGTAACGTTGGCTGCCATATTCAACAGGCAGGTCGTTTTTGCCGGGCAACTTTTATGTCGGAAAAAGGCAAATTGGTTTTAGACCCTAAATCTCCAATTACTCAATGTGGCGCCTGTCCTATCTTAACTGATTGTACATAATCTAAATTATTAATAATTTAAACAAAAAATGAGCAAAACCTCACAAGAAAACAAAGCTAAAAAAGCTGTCGTTGCGCAGGAAGAGACTAAAGTAACCTCAAAAGTTACTAAAAAGTCTCGCAAGGCTTCAGAAGAAGTGGTTGAAACCGCCGTGGCTGAAGTAGTTACTGATTTATCCGCCGAAGTAGAAACGAAGGCGGAAACTACTGAAGAAACCTCCAAAAGAGTGGCTCGCGTTCGTGGCAAAAGATATCTTGCTGCCCGCAAAAAAGTTGATCCCAACAAACTTTACGACCTCAAGGCCGCCGTAAAATTGGTTAAAGAAGTTTCTTTGTCCAAATTCGAAGGCAAAATTGAAGCCCATGTTACCGTTCTCGACATTGGTAATGCCGGTGAAATCGTTTTCCCCCACCTTGACCTCGGTGCCAAAAAAATCGTTGTTCTAAACGACACTATTTTAGCCGAACTAAAAGATGGCAAAATTAATTTCGACATCGTTGTGGCCACTCCTGCCACCATGCCTAAATTATTGGCTTTCGCCAAACTTCTCGGTCCTCGTGGTTTAATGCCTAATCCTAAAAATGGTACCTTAACCGACAACCCTGAAGCCGCTATTAAAAAATTATCGGTCGCCAAAACTGTTATCAAAACCGAGAA
Source organism: Candidatus Shapirobacteria bacterium (assembly GCA_903825325.1). Taxonomy (GTDB): domain Bacteria; phylum Patescibacteriota; class Microgenomatia; order UBA12405; family UBA12405; genus UBA2283. Next base: position 2,038 of record CAIKAI010000178.1, read on the forward strand.
AAAAGCTCCCGTCGTTCACATGGTTATCGCTAAAGTTAGCCAACCCGAAGCTGAAATCGAAGCTAATGTTCTAGAATTGATCAAAGTCATTAAAGCTTCCAAGATCAAAAAACTCGCCCTCTGCCCCACCATGGGACCGAGTGTCAAAGTTGAGATCATTAAGTAATTTCAATAATTAGAAATCCGCCTATGGCGGATCTTAATCGATAAATAGAACGTCATTGCGAACGTAGCGAAGCAATCTCAAATCCCCTGCAGGCGCGGGGGATTTTTTGTTATACTAATTTAATGCAGAGCATATTATTAACGATATTATTTTTAATTTCCGCTTCGACTGTTATTGCCCAAAATGTTGATCCTCAATATATTTTTGTCCGCAAAGACACTGATAGCTGCAATCCAACTGACTGCAGTCAACTCTGGAACATGAACAATCAAAGCCGGATAAATGCAACTGCCGTCAATGATATCATAGATAAAATAGGCACTCGTGGCAATAGCAGTGGCACCAGAAAAGTCGGAGTTGGCGTATTAGTTTTTTACAATCGATATGATATAGCCAATATCGAACAATCAATTGACAATTTACTAGTCACTTCTCAAATAACCGACATCCCGATCTTTATTTCTCTAGATGGTTTTCAGTGGTGGGATAAATACCCAGAAATATGGAATTGGTGGAATCCATCTGCTGTCGGATACAACCCCAACAATATAAATAATGTTGAATGGACGTGTGCCGATTCATCCTGCGCCATCAACATGTCCTGGCGCAACTGGGGTAGTGAATTTCTTACCAAACCCCACCCAAACCTAGCAAGTCCAACTTTTATCAATCATCAAAAAACTATTTTAGGCATATTAATTCCCAAAATTACCAATTGGTACAAACAGCTCCCGGCCGACAAAAAATGGTTGTTTGGTGGCGTTTCGCTCGAAGTCGAGGCCGATATTGGTGGTAATTATTATTATTATCCTAATGGTATCAATCCCAATACTCCTAATCCTGGACCAGGCATAGCCAAAAGTACTCAGCTAGGTTTTGCTGCCATCAAGTCACTTGGTTTGGCTGGTGGGATTACTCAATCTAATTTGAATGCAGTCATTAAATATTATCTCGATTCCCTTGATCAATTTGCCTACGATCAGGGTATTCCCAGAAACAAAATTTTTAATCATGTCGGTGGTACTGATCTTTACCCAGGCTGGGTTAATAAACCCAACTTAGTTTTTCAAAATTCAAGTTCAGCTATTACTCAATTTGGAAATCCCGGTTGGAGCTTTTATGGTGATATTACGTCAAATCCTCAAAATTATCCTGGGCTCACTAATGCCCTAAATCAAATAGGCAATATAGAGTGGGCATCCCCTGAATGGCTTACTGACGCCTCCAATTACACCAATTGGGTCACTTCACTCCGAAACTCCCTCAATTTTAGAAATAATCGCTTTATCAACATTGCTAATTGGGAAGGCATGGCCCGAGACAAACAATACGTTCTTGACGCCATTAAAACAGTCGCCAACGAAGCGCCCTCCTGTTGGGTAACTTCCCCGTCGATCGACTCAATTAATACATCTAATCTCTCCACAGTCTTCAATTGGCAAAAAGGTTCAAATAATAACTCGATCCATCTATACATATCTAACAAAAATGAATTTAACACTTCCGGAATACTTAATGTCTTAAATATTTCCAACTTATTAGTTACCAATGTGTCTACCGCTACTTTCAATTATCTCAAAAATGGTCAGTACTATTGGCAACTCGTCGCTGATGGTTGCAGCAATCAAAGAAAAATCATCAACGGATCTTTTGAAATTACGATTTCACCAACTATAACTCCAACACCAATCGCCTCCCTTGGCGACTACAACCATGATGGCACCGTTGACCTCGTCGATTTCTCCATTTGGAAAACCAAATACCTCGCCGGCCAGGCGACTCTAGTCGATTTCACAGTCTGGAAATCCGCCTATCTAAGCCGCTAAATCAATCATTCTATCCAATAATTGCGAATAGCTCATTCCTGCCACCCTGGCTTCTTGCGGAATTAGGCTGTGCGGCGTCATTCCTGGCAATGAATTTATTTCCAATATATACGGTTCATCTTTGTGAATAATAAAATCAATTCGGGCATAACCTCGGCCCTTTATGGCTTTAAAAACTTCCACTGATAATTCTTGAATTTTTTTCGTCAAAACTTGACTAATTCTCGCTGGACAAAAATATCTCGTCCCCTCATCGCTATATTTGGCTTCGTAATCATAAAATCCGTTATCCGGCACAATTTCAATTACTGGCAATGCCACCACGTTCTCATTGCCTAAAACCCCGCACGATACTTCAGTTCCTTCCAAATATTCTTCAACTAAAACATCTTTACTGTACTTTTTTGCCTCTTTTATGGCCTTAATCAAATCAGACTGTTTTTTAACTATTGTTACCCCGATACTCGATCCCCCATCAACCGGTTTGACCACACAGGGTACTTTATTGGTTAGCTTTGCCATTGGCAGACTATATCTCTCCATAATCCATCTAAAAATCATTTTGTCCATTCCCAATGCCGAAGTTAAAACCCCGCAGCCTGTGTATTTTATTCCCAAGGTTTCTAAATACCCCTGAATTTGTCCATCTTCCCCGCCCCGACCATGTAATGCCAAAAGCACCACGTCACAGCCATTTATTTTTTCTTTTTCTTTGGGAAAATCCACCTCGACCACCTCGTATTTTTCCCGATCCAAGTTCTTTATCATTCCCGCACCCGTCATTAATGACACCTCTCTTTCCGAACTATTTCCTCCCATTACCACTGCTACTTTTATTTTTTTCATTGATTAAGTATATCAAAATAGCCAAAAATGCTAAAATTTATAAGTGTTACGACTTTTTAAAGAACTTTGGTTTAAATTTTATCGGCCCCAATCTAAACAACATCTTGTCGCCGACGTTCCCTATTTTTCCCAATGGTCATCATCAAATTTAGTTGATGCTATTTACCACAAAAAAAATGATGCCCGACTCGACCCCAAGTGGCGTCAGTCTGGTGCCAAAGATAAACTCGAATACCTCCATTGGAGCTGGAGCATTTGCGGGGTTACCTGTTTAAAAATGATTCTTGCTGGCAAAAACATCTACGTCCCATTGATAACCCTCGCCAAAAATGGCCTTAAATACGGTTTTTATACTATTAACCATTCAGCTTATCTGAAGGAAGATTATGTTAACTCAATTAGTAATTTGCGATACAAACCCTTCGTTTCCTTTATCAATTCAACTTTTCCCCTTCAAGCCAAAGTTGTTGCCCCTTTAGCTCTCAACGAAATTATTTATCACCTCGACCATGATTTTTTTGTCATTGCCTCGGTTAGTGCTCAGATCAGAGAACCTAGTTCAACGCCCCGTCGCCGAGGTGGCCATTTAGTTCTAATCGTTGGCTACAATTACCAAACTAAATCATTCATCTTAAACAATCCTTCAGGTATTTATCGAAAATCGCAACATAACACCTCTATTAGTTTTACTGACTTTCTGAAATTCTTTGGTAATAAAGGTATAATAGTTAAGTACTTATGAAGAAATTTTTTTCCTCCCTCCTTCTCCATTATTTTCGTCTCTTAGCCAAAGTTCAACTTCTCAAAAATCGCCAAGCGACTATTGTCGGCATCACTGGCTCAGCCGGCAAAAGTTCCACTTTAGCTACCTGCGAAGCGGTATTAAAAGATAAGTTTAGAGTTAAAACCAACGGTGGTTCCAACTCCGAATCGGGGATTCCCCTGTCTATTTTGGGTATCAAAGTTGTCGGTTATTCCCCCACTGACTGGCTAAAATACGTTCTCCTTGCCCCAATTAAGTTAATCACTAATTGGCAAAAATTCGATATTTATCTTTGTGAAATGGGCATCGATAAACCTGGCGATATGGCTTATTTGCTCACCATTCTTAAACCAAAAATCGGCATTTTCCTCAATGTCAATTTAGTTCACGGTCAAAATTTTAGCGGGATCAAAGACATTGCCTTGGAAAAAGCCAAATTAATTAACACTCTTCCCTCCACCGGCTTTGCCCTGATCAATGTCAACGATCCCCTCGTCTCTCAAACCACCCAAATTTCCTTGGCCAAAAAAATTGCCCTTAAACCAATTCATCTTGATTTTAATGATTATGCTCCCCCATCCAGTTTTGACATCTCGATTTTTGCAGCCATCAATTTGGCAAATATTTTTCAAATAAATCAATCAGAAGCAATCAAATCACTACAAAAATATCTTATTTTGCCCCCCAGCCGTTGTTCTATTTTACCCGGTATCAACAATTCAACCATTATTGATAGTTCTTATAATTCTTCGCCTCTCGCCTGCGAAGAAATGCTTCAAGTTTTAGCCAAATATAAGTCGCCTCGGATTGCCGTTCTCGGCGATATGCGCGAACTCGGAGCTTCATCTGAATCCGCCCATCAAAATATTTATAGAGTTGCCCTAAAATCCGCCGACACCATTATCTCCGTCGGTCCAGAAACCACCCGGTATTTTGGGCCTAAAGCGATTAAATTTACTTACTGGTGGCAAGCTAACAAATATATCAAAGAACATCATTTACCCCATTCAACCATTTTAATCAAAGGCTCGCAAAACACCATTTATCTCGAGGAAATTGTTAAGAATTTATCGACTTCCACCCAATCCATTTGTCGCCAAAGCCCATACTGGCTGAAACTTAAGCAAAACTTCCGTTCTATGCAAAAGTAGATTGAAAGTATAGTATAATAACCCCATGTTTCCAGACAATCCATGTTTTAAGTGCAAGGAAAACTGTTGTCTTAGAATTCACGACAGGCGAGACTTTCATTTTCCATACCCCAAACAAGAACAGATCGATTCAAATCAAAAGAGTTTTCTTAAGGCCCATCCTCAGTTTAAAGTTGTCGATCAGGAAGTTATTGAAACAAAACCCGTTACCACTATTCCGATATATAATTGTCAGTTGTTGACCATGGACTTGCGTTGTAGCGTCCACGATACTCTAAAAGACCCAATTTGCCTTAATGCTGGAATAAGTTACCCACCTACCGAAAATTGTGAACTTTACTATCGTAATCATCCCAAGCCAAATAAAAGGAGCTTTCTCTTGGAATTGTTCGGCTTTTGATAAGATTTAGCCCTACCCTAGAAAATTCATAAATTATAGGTTATAATCAACGGTCATGAGAGCCAACAATTTCAATAAAGAATCCGACCTCTGGATTACAATTCGTAGTACCACCGACTATAAACACGGAGATCCTTCGCTTCTAAAAATGAACAGGGCTCATTTGTTTATCGAAAAGCCAGCGATGAAAGTTAAAATTAAGGATTTAACAAGTAAAAAGATCCTTGATGTGGGGTGTGGTAGCGGTGAGGAATGTACATTATTGGAGAAAAAAGGGGCCACTGACATTACAGGGATCGACATTGCCGCAAAACTAATCAAGGAAGCTCAAAGATGCTACCCTCAACATAAATTTTACACCATGAATGTCAAGAATATGTCATTTGAAGACAATACTTTTGATTTTGTCTATTCCAGCCTAATGATGCATTACCTTAAAGACTGGAATAATGCTTTAAAAGAGATCAATCGGGTAATGAAACCAGGGTCGACTTTTCTTTTCTCCACACTCCACCCAACTCGATGGAGCGGCGAGCGCCAAGGGGATACATTACTCATGGGTTTTCAATATCCTTCTAAAGAAAATAAGCTAAAAATATTTGGTGACTACCTCAACAAAAAAGCTATTAATGACGTCGGCATTAGGCAAATAAATATGACATCATATATCAGACCACTATCTGACATGTTTAGAGAGCTAGTCAAGGCCAATTTCGAAGTCATCGACATCTATGAACCAAAAGCCACCACTGAAACTAAGATATATGATCAGGGCTATCACGAAATTAACCAGAGAATCCCTGATTTCATTATCTTTGAAGCAAAAAAGAAATAAATCCTAGCCTTTCTTATATTCAGTATCTTTCTTCATCTCTTTTTCAATTAAATCTCTCAGAAAAACAGACCTTGGTATCATCCTTTTTTTTGCTACAAAGTCAAGATAATTTAAAATCTTTGGGCTAACAAAAAAGTTAAAACGAACATCACTATTATTCTCCGCTTTCTTCAATGCCTCCTCTAATACTTTATTAACGTTCTCAGTTGTATATTTAAGTAGATATAAAGCATCTGACTTCACCCAACCAACTACAAAAGATGGACTATTATTTTGAGTTAAAATAATCACTTGCTTCCCCAAATCTATTGACATATTGATCAAATATCCGACCGACAAACTCGGCAGCGATGTCTCAAACACACATATATCAGCATTTTTCAACTCTTTCAGTATTCTCTCATTATGATTTTCAAGTTCAACAGCCGTCATTTCATAAAACGACTTAGGATCAACGCCGTCAACCCAACTACTTGTATGAGTATAACCTAGATCTTTAATCTTTTTATATATCTGGTGCACTAAATCCGGGTAATCTGCCTTAATCCTTGGACTTGTTCCAAAAAAAACTTTCATAACTTCCTACTATACTACATTTTCCCATAAAATTCCACATCCTTCCTTACTGCTTCCTTCCAAATTTCTCCCTTTTTACCTCCCATATTATGATCCGCCCCATCGTAGACCACTAATTCTGCCCCAATGGCCTTGGCCACCGGCGTTTGCCACTCTAGCTTCACCTGGGCATCATTCGTCCCCTGCTGAATCAACACCGGTGCCTTTATCCAATCGTAATAGTTTTCAAAAGCATATCTCCGCCCATCATAATGCTTCAAAAATAGGTTCACAAATGCCTCCGCCTCGTCTTTTGCCTGACCTTCATCAGCCGTATCAATCAAACTTTGGGGAAATGGATCGGTCATCGGCGCCCACAAAACTGTTGGATATTTTTGCCCGGTCACCTCGAGTACTGACAAGGCAATTTGCCCACCATTGCTATGTGCCCAAATTCCAATTCTGTTTTTATCCACCCAAGGCAACTGTTCGACAGATTCAATTAAATCAATAACCTCGGTTACCTTTTGAAACCTAGCTTCCAACACATCCGTCGATTCGGCCTCACTATGCCCATAGCCTAAGAAATCAATACTAATAGTCGTATACCCATTTTTAGCCAATTCATCGGCTACTTTCCACGTCCCCGAACCCACATAATACCCTGCCGTTTCCGCATAACCTCGAATCATAATAATTACTGGGCTTAAACTACTTCTCTCAGGATAATAATTCATCATTCCACTTACCCACTTTCCGTCACTTTTAAATCTATATTCTTTAGTCGTAAAGTTGTATTTTACGGTTCTTCTATCTTCAACCGCTTTTATATTTCCTGAAATATTAATCTCGTTACCTATCCCCCCTCTTTTTCTTAAATTATCAAAATCATATTTTTCCAAATTCAAGCTTACTGTCGGTATTACTTTTCCCTTTGGATCCAGCCTCAATTCATACCATTTCCACCCAAACCATAGCCCCGCCGTCATCAAAGCTAAAATAATTATTCCCCCCAGCCATTTCTTCACTTACCTATTTTACTGCTTTTCTTGCTTCCACGATTACCAAATACTTTTCTAATATCTTTTTATCATCTTCCACAGTTCTCCTGGAGAATACCCGAGGAACTCTCCGACACAAATCTACCAAGTGATTTCTTTGAGCCTCATCATCACCAGTTACCAATAAAATTGCTCTGGCTAAATTATCCCGATCTGTTGGATTAAACACTGTCAGATTAACCTCCTTCGTTGCCTTAATTCTTCATCACGCAAGCTTTTCTTGTGTTATAAAGGACTCTGGCAACATTTAAACAAACAACATTATTATTTTACTCATCATTTCCCCTTTGCCAACCAGTCAAAATGATATCTTTCTAAAGACATAAATGCTAAAATACCCATACTAAAAACCAATTTTCCATATTTATGAAAACTAATTTTATATTCGATTTTGACGACACTCTAACCAATTCCTATGATTTCAACCAACAAATGTTTGTTGATACTTTTCTGCCTCACAGTCCTGATATCGACCAACTTTGGCTTCGTAACCTTCATTTCACTACCCGTGGTAAGGCCATGCACCTTTTATTCCAAGAAGCCATCGACCATTTTGACCTTAAACTTAATGCCGTCAAATTAACTGAAGAGAACGAACTTCTCCACCAAGAAAAATTCGAACAAATTAAATTTTTTGAAGGCACTCAGGAGTTATTGGATTCACTCAAGTCAAAGGGTAAAAAAGTCTATATCTGTACTAATCGACAGTACGGATCACTTAATAAAATTCTTGAGAAAAACCAACTCCGCCAATACTTCGAGAAGGTGGTTTCCTGCAAAGACGAAGGCCATGAAAAACCCGATCCCTTTTGTATTCACAAAATTATTGAGGAATCTGGCCAACCTAAAGAAAACTTTATGTATCTCGGTGATTCAAGAGTAGATTATGATTTTGCTGAAGCTGCTGGGGTTGACTTTGTTATCGTCGATCACTATATCAACAAAAAACAACTTTTCAAAATGTTAATGGAGATTTTTTCCGACAACAGCGACAAGTCTAAATAACCCTTTGCCAACCAATCAAATCGTGCTATAATCTACCTTGTCCTACCGAAGACAGCAGGCAATCAAATAAGTCCCGCCGAGGCCATAACTAGCTTTTTAGTTTAGCGCCCCTTCGGGGCCTTTTTTAGTTTAAAAAAACATGTCCAAAGCCAAAATTCAAAAAATCGACCAAGTCACCCAGGTGGCTAATCAAATCAAAGACGCCAAATCGGCCGCTTTAATTCAATATCAAGGTCTCGATGCCGCTGGCATCACCGGCCTCCGCGATGCCGTTAAAGCCAACGGCGGTTTAATCGAAGTTACCAAAAATTCTTTAATTTTTCGTGCTTTATTAAAACTCGGCATTACTCTTCCCGAAACTCTTTCTGGACCTACTGCCATTGTTTACAGCAATCAAGATGAAGTCGCTCCATTAAAAGAAATTGACGCCGTTAACAAATCCAAAGAAAAAACCAGCTTTAAATACGGTATTTATGCTGGCAAACTTTTATCGGCCGAAGAGTTG
>CAIKAI010000179.1 GCA_903825325.1 Candidatus Shapirobacteria bacterium
GTGACCAGATTGGGCAATTTGGAGCTAGCAGGGGTGTTTTTTTTGATTCCATCATTCGTTTTTTCATTGATTATCGATGTGATTATTTGGAGAGTTTCAATAAAAAAATATGTAGGGATTGACCAGCTTGGTAAGTATACTGGTAGTTTGTTCTTTTTGTTATTTATCTATTTTGTAATTTACATGTTGGCAATACCGATGACAAGTCGACTATGGAAGTAAAAATTGAACCGAGCTGGAAACAGATGTTGGAAGGAGAATTTGAGAAAGAATATTTTGTGAAATTGGCAGAATTTGTTAAGGAAGAATATACGAAAACGACAGTTTATCCGCCAGCGAAATTTATTTTTCGGGCGTTTTGGGAAACACCTTTTGATAAGGTGAAAGTGGTTATTTTGGGACAGGACCCATATCATGGCGAAGGACAAGCAAATGGTTTGTGTTTTGATGTTAATGATGAGGTTAAATTACCGCCGTCATTACAAAATATTTATAAAGAAATCCAAAGTGATTTGGGAAATAATGGAAATATTCATAATTGGCCTAATCAAGGAATATTGTTATTAAATTCAACATTAACTGTACGAGCTAACGCTCCGGCCTCGCATGCAAATCAAGGCTGGGAAACATTTACCGATTCTATAATTAAATTATTATCCGATAAAAAAGAAGGGCTAGTGTTTATATTATGGGGTAAATATGCCCAAGACAAAGGTAAGGTAATTGATGATAAAAAACATTTGGTGATTAAATCAGCCCACCCCTCCCCTTTTTCAGCTTATAGCGGATTCTTTGGGTCAAAGCCATTTTCCCAAACAAATACCTATTTGATATTCAATAGGAAAGAACCGATTAGATGGTGAGAACTAAAAAGGCATTTCGTCGGGGATGATGATGTCCTCGACTTTATCTTCGATAACGGGAGCTGATTGTTCACTAGATTGATCGTTGTTTGAAGCCACACCACCTCGATGATCAGAGAAAGCAATAACGGTGTCGGCGACGATTTCGCTGATATATTTTTTGGTGCCATCTTTAGCATCATAGGAGCGATTGTCGATGCGTCCAGTGACAGTCACTTTCATACCTTTTTTAAGAGTGTTGCTGGTGTATTCGGCAGGCTTACCCCATTGAACGACATTGTGAAAAGTGGCGACATCTTCCCACTGTTCGCCTTTTTTAATAGAGCGATTGGTGGCAACGCCAAAGCTGCAAACTGCCTGACCACTGGGAGTAAATCGTAATTCCGGGTCGCGAGTACAATTGCCGGTAATCATTGCTAAATTTATTGAAAATGCCATAGGGTATAATTATTTGTTAACTATTTTAATATAGCACATGAAATTTAATTTAAGGTTGCTTTATTTGTACTTATTTTCATTTGTTGGGTTGTTAATCGTAGTCATTGGGAGTATTCAAATACTTAATTTAGGGCTGAAGACTTTTGTTTTTACTGGTGCAGATTCATTTTTTTATAATATGACCCCAAATTTGCCAAAAAATGATCCAAATTATATTGATCCTGAAGTTGCTAAAAAACAGCAACTTGAACAAATTAAAAATCAGAGGGAATCAGAACTGGCTTGGGCAATTTCGATGATTATTGTGGGCTTGCCACTCTATGGATACCACTGGAAACTGATCCAAAAGAATTGTTAACCCCTATTTTTTTTGACGGGGACTGGCAGCGAAAATTACTCCATCAACAGGTTTGGAAGGGTTAACTGGTGTAAGACGCTCACTTTCTAGACCTAATCCGTATTTTACCTGGACATCTCGGCTTTTAACTTCTGCGCAAAATGCTTGCATATCAAATTCTTTGCAAAATGGTACTGCATCAGTGTCTGGATAGTGTTTATCACTAAACTGACAACGAACTTGGCCGTTTTCTTTAAGTGCAAATTTGCATCCCATATCCTATAGTATACCACATTTGGAGCAATTTGCAACATATCGGATGCGTAGGTACTAGTGAGATATACCGACTAGTTCAACCTCAAAAATAAGGGTAGAATTGGCGGGAATAACATTGGGGATTTCTTGAGAACCATAACCAAGTTCAGGGGGGATAGTCAAGCGACGTTTGCCACCGACTTTCATGCCAATAACGCCTTGGTCCCAACCTTTAATAACTTGACCAACGCCGATTTGAGTTTCGAATGGTTGGCCACGGTCGTAGGAGCTATCAAACTTCTTACCATTTTCCAAAGTACCAAGATAATTAATAGAAATGGTATCGCCGGATTTAACTTCGGAACCGGTACCAATTTTGAGATCTTCGATTTTTAATTGAGACATAGTTTTGGGAGCTTCAACAATTTTTTGAGATTGAACTTGTGGTTGATTTTTAATAAATAACACGACGACACAAACAATTACGGCAACAATTAAAAATGGATAGAGATTCATTTTTAAGAGGTTGTTCATAAGTTGGATAATTTTAACAGATGGTCGAGAATATTATGACCGCCAATTTCTTCGCCATCAGCAAAATAATCGTCGGTTTGAAGATGTTTGGTGTCGGTAGAAATGTTGAGCGATTTAGCACCGGTCATATTGCCATCATTAATGCCATTACCCACAGTTAAAACTTGATCGAGTGATAAGTTTAGGAGTTTGAGCAGGAAGTTTATGCCAACACCTTTATTAAATTTTTGAGAATTGATATCGTAGGCTTCTTCATTCCACCAACTGTAAAATCGATTCTCCGGATCATTTTGCTTAACGATTTGAGGAACTTCAGGTACTTCGGAGAAACAATGAAGAGTGGTTAAAAATTGCTTGGGTTCAAATCCCTTAACCCGGGGGTCACCAATTAGTTTGGATAAATCTTGACGAATTTTTTTGATTGTCATTAATTCATAATCGTCGAGGATAGCTGTTTGAAACAAGACTCCCCGATGGAGAACAAAGATACCTATTTCAGAAATAAGACTGACATTTTGCCATAAGATAGGTTGAAATAATTTAGTCAGAAATAAGCTACTGCGACCGCTATTAACGCAAATTTGATATTTAGTTTGGAGTCGGGCGAGTTTGTTGAATAAATCGGCTGAGGGCGAATTGGTGCTAATGGAAAAATCCATGCCTGATTCGGTAATGCTCGTCCCTTTTTTGGTTAAAACACCATCACAATCAAAACAGAGCAATTTTATGTGAGAAATTTGCTGGGGAGTAATTTCTTGGTACGATTGCATGGGTTAATGATAAAATATTCCATGGAAATAAGCAATAAAATTTTAGAGATATTGCAATCTTTAGGAATTGACCAGAGCTTAATTAAACTTGACCACCCCAAGGACGAGAAATTCGGCGACTTTACCACCAACGTGGCGATGGTGTTGGGCAAAAAAGAAGGTAAGAATCCTCACGAAATTGCTCAAGAGTTAAAAAGCAAAATCAAGCCTGATGAATTGATTGCCAAGGTAGAAGTGGTAGGAGGATATCTAAACTTTTTTATTAAACCGGAATATTTTAAGAAACAAGCCGAAAAGATTAATTTTGAAATTGAGTTTCAAAATAGTTTGAGCCAGTACGGGAAGAACAAGACGATGGTAATCGACTATTCTGCCCCGAATATTGCAAAACCGTTTGGAATTGGGCACCTACGATCAACCAATATAGGTCAAGCAATTTATAATATTTACCAAATTTTAGGTTGGAACTGTATTGGCGACAACCACTTGGGCGATTGGGGAACCCAGTTTGGAAAACTGACTTATGCAATTCTAAATCCAGAGTGGAATTCTAAGAAACCGGAAGATTTGTCGATTGATGACTTGGAAAAACTTTATGTCAAATTTCATCATGAGGCTGAAACTGATCCTACTTTGGTAGATAAAGGACGAGAGTGGTTTTCAAAACTGGAAAATGGCGACAAACTAGCGCGGGAGATTTGGCAAAAATGTATTGATATATCCCAAAGAGAATTCGACCGGGTGTATGAATTACTAAATGTCAAAATTGATTTTGCCTATGGTGAGTCATTTTATGAAGATAAAATGGCGGATGTTTTAAAAATGATGGAGCAAAAGAAGATTTTGAAAAAAAGCGAAGGGGCAATGATTGTCGAGTTTGAGAATATGCCCCCGGCGATTGCGACCAAGACAAATGGAGCGACGACATATTTAACCAGAGATTTGGCAACTATTAAATATCGGGTGGACACTTGGAATCCGGACTTAATAATTTATGAAGTCGGTTCGGACCAAAATTTGTATTTTCAGCAACTGTTTGCCTCCGCTAAAATGATAGGCTACAACGTAGACATGATTCATATTGGACACGGTTTATTACGGTGGAAAGATGGTAAGTTTTCGACTCGTAAAGGCGACACTATTCACTTATCTGAGGTGATCGAAACAGCCATGGAGCAAGCTAAAAAGATTGCACCCAATAACACTTACGAAGAAATCGAGACGGTGGCAATTGGCGCAATTAAGTTTAATGATTTAGCCCAGGACCCTAAAAAAGATATTGTTTTTGATTGGGATAGAGTAATGAGTATGGACGGTAATAGTGGTCCTTATTTGCAATATACTTATGCCAGATGCCAAAGTGTGCTGAATAAGACCGAAATTAAAGAGCAAAAGGATATTGAAAGTTTGCCAAATTCTATTAATGATGAGGAAATGGCCTTGTTGAGAGAATTTTATAAATTTGAAGAAAAAATTGTGGAAGCGGCGGAAAGATACAATCCGGCAGTGGTGGCGGAATATTTACTAGGGGTGGCGAGAAAATATAACGAGTTTTATGCCAAACACAGAATAATTGGTGAGTCGGAAGAAACTTGGAGAATTTTTTTGACTAAAACTACCGCGTCGACCATCAAGTCCGGTCTTAGCTTGCTAGGAATTAAGACTTTGGAAAAGATGTAACCCGCTTAAATTTTGTTACAAGGGACATTAAAGCAGAGGAAACTTCGACAGGCTCGACAGACCATTTGGGTGGGGGTCGGGATAATTTTCTTAGTTGGGGTAGGAGTCGGCTTTTTTGTTGGAATAGCGGTTGGCTTAATGGTGGGTGTGGGGGTTGGGTTATTTTTAATGACGCTAAAATAATTATCGGACGAATCATTGGCAACATTGTAGCCATTTTTGTCGTATCCCATGATATATATTTTATAGCTACCTAAACCATATAAAGGGTTGACCGTCCAAGAATAAACACCAGTGTCGTTGGTTAAGCCAGTAACGATATTACCACTCCATCCACCGCTGACGGCGTAATAGAGGTCCAATTTGGCAAAGTTCTTTGTTGATGACCATTTGATGGTGATGGTCGACCCGATTGATAAAGATTCGTTACCATTTGGCGCGATAATGTTCAATCCGTAAGAAATTGGAGTTGGAGTGGCCGTTGGTCTAATTGTGGGGGTAGCCGTAGGTGAAGGAATAATAGTGGGAATGGCTGTCGGAGTGGCAGTCGGTGAGACCAAGGGCGAAGTTAATGGTGGAGTAATTGGGGTAGTTAAAGTATAGGCACTAACGGTTAAAATCTTTTTAGCCATTGATACCGGCAAGATAATAGCGAATAATAAAATCAGAATGGCGAGTAATCTATTTTGGTTTTTCATATTTTGTATTTTGCCTATTATTTGGGTTCCTTATTTCCAGGAGCCGTTTGAATTACCTAAGGTTTTAGCCTTTATATCCATAACTTTGATATACCTCGGCTATTGCGTGGCGAGTATACCACTACATATAGGATATGTTAAAAAATACAGACTTGATATTTTATTATTGATATTTTTAGTCTTAAACTTGGTTAGCAACTATATAAACGGAGCCTTGAGTTTGGGATGGTGGGGACAATTTTATAGGTATGAAGGTACAGCGACACTATTGGGGTTATTCTCAATATATTGGTTGTCATCAAGAATTAATGTTAAACACAACAGAATTAATTTTTACATTTTATGGGGTGGAGTAATAAATATATTATGGTTGTTGGGTCAAAATTTTATGGGGATATCGGGACGTTTATCGGGCAACTTGGGTAATCCAAATTTTACTGGCGGATTTATCGCCTTAACGGCTGTTGGGATCACCAACGTTTATTTGTGGCCAGTTTTTGTTATCGGGATATTATTTACCGGATCTTGGACGGCTGCTATTGGATTGGCGGTAGTTTTTGCTATGAGATATTTTCGAAATAGTATTTGGGTTTTCGTATTACTTTTTATCACAATTATTTTGGGAATATCGATATTTATGCCAATCCGGCCTGTTTCTCATTTTGATAGCCGTGTGGCGATTTGGAATAAAGCAATTATGGCGATAAATGAAAAGCCGATTTTAGGCTGGGGAAGAGAAAACTTTGAAACAGCCTTTAAAGCTAATCTAGGTAGTAAGGATTTTGACTTAAAGAACATTCGGGTGGATAAAGCTCACAATGAAACATTGGAAGTTATGACTGCGACAGGAATAGTCGGAGTAATAATTTATTATTGGATTATTTTTGAAGCGGGATTGGCTTTATGGAAACAACGCTGGAACAAATACGCATACACTAATTTAGTGGCCCTCGTTGCTTTTGTGGTAATGAGCCAGTTTAATGTGCTAAACATTACTGAATATATATTTCTTTATTTTACTTTGGGAACAGCTCGTGCCTTAAAAATTCGAGAATAAATTCGGCGGCATTATTGACTTTAAAAGCAACTCTGGTCAGATTCTTTTTTCTCTAGGTGTGTAACGTTCGTTGTGAAGTTGCTCAGCCATCTCGGAATTCCTTATTATAAAGTTACCGGAGTGGTCTGTTGGACCAACTACCGCGATTGCTTGAATATTCTTTGGTAGTCCATATAAAAGCATGTCCATTTTACTGCATGAAAATGCATAATCTTCAGCGACAATTGCTGTCTGGCTAGGTAGCACAACAGACTTAACGTCAGCTAAATATAAATAAGTTATTCTTCGCGAAGGAAAAACGATTGAAGTCGCAACACAACCTATTTCCGAAAGTTCATATTTTAACCTATTGGCTGAATTACCGAGAAAAACTAATTTCTCTGGCCTATTTTCTTCAATTATCTGCTTTAATCGAAGGACACCCTGTTGATAAAGTATTTCTGACATAGGAAATTATGTTTTAGAAATATTATTTAAAAATCTTTTTGTAAATTTCGGAGTAATGTTCGACGGGGATGAATTTGATGGCTTTTTTAACTTCGGTGGGAACGTCGACTAAAGACTTTTGATTATCCTTGGGAATAAAAATAGTTTTGAGTCCAGCACGGTGAGCGGCGATGGATTTTTCCTTAAGACCACCGATTTCTAAAATATTGCCACGGAGAGTGATTTCCCCAGTCATGCCGATATCCCGAGGCATAGGAATATTTTTGAGGGCCGAGACCAATGCTGTGGTAATCGCGCCACCGGCACTGGGACCATCTTTGGGGGTGGCACCTTCGGGGACATGAATATGAATGTCGATTTTATGGAAATCTTGTTTAATCCCCCACTTACTAGCTTGGGAACGAACAAAAGAGAGCGCAGCCTGACAGGATTCTTTCATAACGCTGCCTAATTTTCCTGTTAGGATTAATGACCCACGACCAGGCATAATGTTAACTTCAATAAAAAGAATGTCACCACCGACACTGGTCCAGGCCAAGCCAGTGGATACACCGACTTCGTCCTTTTTGCCCTTTAATTGAGAGGAGAACTTCTCGGGACCGAGGAATTTTTTAATTGATTTAGTATCATTAAGGTCGATAGTTTTAGTTTTGCCAGACATAATTTGTTTGGCAACTTTGCGAAAGAGAGTGGCAATAGTGCGATCTAAATTGCGGACACCGGCTTCGCGGGTATATTTATCAATAATATAACGCAAAGTCTCATCTTTAAATTCGGTAATATCTTTGGCTTTAAGACCGTTGGCAATGAGTTGCTTGCCAATTAAATATTTTTTGGCAATATGGAACTTTTCTTCTTGGGTGTAGCCACTAAAATTAATGATTTCCAAACGATCACGGAGGGCATAAGGAATGGTGGAAATTTCGTTGCCAGTTAAAATAAAGAAAACTTTAGAAAGATCGAGAGGAAAATCGAGATAATGATCGGAAAATTCACGATTCTGTTCGGGATCAAGAGTTTCTAATAATGCCGATGAGGGGTCGCCGCGATAATCAGCGCCAATTTTGTCGACTTCATCGAGCATAAACACCGGATTCATGGATTTGGCGTCTTTGAGACCTTTAACAATGCGACCGGGCATGGCACCAACATAAGTGCGACGGTGACCACGGATTTCTGCCTCATCGCGAATACCACCTAAAGAAGCGCGGATAAATTCTCGACCTAGAGCTTTGGCAATGGATTTACCGAGTGAGGTTTTACCGACACCGGGAGGGCCGATGAAACAGAGAATGTTGGCAGTGGCGCCGTCTTCGTTGCGATTATTTTTTTCTTTAAGTTTAATAACAGATAAGTATTCTAGAATCCGATCTTTGACATCCTTAAGTCCATAATGATCGTCTTCAAGAATTTTTTCGGCTTGTTTTAGGCTTAATTTTGATTTGGAATATTTACCCCAGGGTAATTCGACCACCGTTTCCAAATAGGTGCGGACATAACTGGATTCGGGGGCCATGGAGCCCATCTCTTCAAGGCGGCTGAGTTCTTTGAGAAGTTTTTTACGGATATCTTTGGGAATACTTTTGTTTTTTAATTTTTTGGCGAGATCACTAGTTTCGTCGTTGCCTGATTGACCAAGTTTCTTGAGTTCCTTTTCAATTTGGCGTTTGCGCTCTTCGAGAACGTTCCGTTTCATACCGACGTTGAACTTTTCCTGAGTTTTATCTTCGATTGATCTTTCCAGCTCGGCAACTTTCATTTCCTTAATCAAATATTCTGAGGCAGCACGAAGACGTTGACTTACGATAAGTGTTTCTAGGAGTTGTTGTTTTTCGGGAATTTTGGCGTTGACTGAGAAACAAACTTGATCGGCCAAATCACTGCTACTAACACCGGTGGATAGTTGCATCATCGCAGGAAGATCGAATTGCCGACCCATAGCAAAAGCTTTTTTGAGTTGATCAAGAAGAATTTCGGCTGATTGTTGAATATCGGTGAGTGACTCAGTAATGACGGGCAAATCGACAAACTCCACCATATAATGAGGATCGGTTTGAGTGATGTCGATAATGTTGACGCGAGAAATACCCTTAACAATTGCATGAAGACTACCATCAGTGTGAAGGATGTGTTCGATTTTAGCTAAAACACCGACGGTATAAAGGTCTTTTATTGATGGTTTTTCGGTTTTGGGATTTTGTTGAGCAGTAATAATGACTAGTTTATTAGTGTTGTCGTAGGCATAAAGCAAAGAATTCATGGTTTCTTTGCGGCCAAAGAACAACGAAGTTTCGACAGAAGGAAATAAAACTAGATTGCGAAGGGGGATTAAAGGGAGAATTTTTTTAACTGGTTGGAGGCTAGTTTCAGTGTTGGGTGTTAAGATTTGATCAGTCATATTTAGCAGTCTATCAGAGGTGTTGCTAAGTGTAAAGAAGCAAATTTAAAATGGTAGAATAGGTGCATGGATCAACTAAAAAAGTTCGGACGTGTTGTTTTGGTGGGAAGACCAAACACCGGAAAATCAACGCTGCTAAATGCGATAATGAATCAAAAAGTGGCGATTACCTCTCCCCTACCGCAAACGACACGTAAAAGTGCCGAAGCAGTATACCGCGACGAAAGAGGAATTGTAATTTTTACTGATACACCAGGAATTATTAATAAGGTGACTGATTTAGTATCAAAAGCAGTTAACACCGAGGCTCCAAAAGCGGTCGGTAGAAAAGATGTGATTGTATGTATGGTGGATGTGTCGCGACCCAAAAGCGAAGAAGAAAACAAAGTCATTGGTATTATTCGAAAAATGCCGTCAAAAAAGATTTTGGTGTACAACAAGATCGATAAGGCAATTGGACCAAAAGATCATTTTGGAGAATATAACTACTTAGAGGAAGAATTTGATAAAGTTATTACGATTAGCGCTTTGAAATTAAAAAATATAAAGGGTTTGGTTAACTTAATATTCAGTTTTTTGCCTGAAGTATCAGAAGAAACTTTAGTAAACGAAATGGGGCAAGTGGAAATGACGAACAAGCCGTTGATTAATATGGACTCGAATACTTATGTGGCGGAGATTATTAGAGAAAAGGCATATTTATTTTTACGCGAAGAAGTACCTTATACAATTAATGTAGGTGTCACTGAGATAAAAGATAAGAAAAAAATGCTGGTAATTAAGGCGGTTATTTTTACCAACGCGGATCGCTACAAAAAGATGATTATTGGAGCGGGCGGCAAAAAAATTAAAGAAATTGGCTACAATGCTCGCAAAGAATTGGAACTTATGTCGGGACGAAAGATTTTTTTGGAATTGACAGTCCAAACTGATACACATTGGATGGAGAAAGATTTTAATTTATAACCGGGGCTATTGACGATCATATAGATATCGTCTAGAATGAGCTATGTCGAATAATAAAAGTAACTTTTTCTTGGCTGGTATTTTAGGCGCAGCTGCGGGGATCATCGGTGGTTTGTTAATGGCACCGCAATCGGGCAAAGAAACCCGTAAAGCAATATCTCTTCTAGCTTCTGAGTTGTCGAAGAAAATTCAAACAACGGTTGATGAAACCGAGGACCGAGTTAAGGATGTTTATGGAAAGATGAGTAATGAGGCGATGGACAAGTACAATCAAGTTAAAAATACGGTAGTATCAAAAGTAGCTTCATTAAAAACTACGGGTAATGAAATCAACAAAGAAAAATATAGTAAAGTTGTCGATGAGGTAATCGCTGATTTTAAATCGGATTTCGAATCGACTAAAGATGGGGCGGCTAAATTAGCTACATATTTGAAAAAGGATTGGGAAAAAGTCAAGAAAGTTTTGGCGTAAGTTTTTGAGCAATTAGATCGTTTAATTCTTTGATGGATTTGTCGTCGGCAATTGAGGTCGAGAGATCAGATTTAAACTTTGATTTGGTATCGAGTAAATCGGATTTGGTAAGGACAATTATTTCAGGCTTTTGAGCCAGGATACTACTATAGTTTTCTAATTCTTGGCGAACAGTCTTATAATCAGCTTGGGGATCCAATGATTCTGCTGAAACGCAGTGAACCAAAATTTTGGTGCGTTCGATATGTTTAAGAAATTTGTAGCCTAAACCCTTTCCTTCTGAAGCACCTTCAATTAAACCAGGAATATCGGCGATGATTGATCCTGATTTGGTAACGCCTAAATTTGGCTCGAGAGTGGTAAAGGCATAATTGGCCACGCGAGCGTGGGCGCTGGTTAATTCGTTGAGCAAGCTGGTTTTACCGGCATTGGGTAAACCGATTAGTCCGACATCGGCAATTAATTTTAGTTGGATATGAAGACGACGGACTAGTGGGGTTTGACCGAGGGTGTGCTCTTGAGGAGTTTGATTGGTCGATGAACGATAATGAAAATTACCCTTGCCGCCGCGACCACCTTTGGCGGCCATCAGAGTTTGACCGGCAGTGTCTAATTCGATTTGAGTACCGTTGTCGTAAGTAACGACTGAGCCGATGGGAATATCTAGGTACAAATCTTCACCATATTTACCGGAACGTTGATTGGGACCACCTTTGTCACCGTCCGGAGCATGAAATTCTTTTTCGTGACGGAACTGATGAAGTTTACTGATGTCGGAAACTGCCCGAAAATAAACTGAACCACCATTGCCACCATTGCCACCATCGGGGCCACCCTTGGGTCGCCAACGATCGGTGAAAAAATGGACGAGGCCATCGCCACCTTTGCCCGCTTGAATAGTGATTTCGACATCATCAATTAACATATGGTTATTATAGCCTATTTTTCAACAATTAATTGACCGCAGGCCGAATTAATGGATTGGCCAATACTGTGACGGACGGAAAAGTTGACGTGGGCGGCTGTTAATTCTTTTTGAAAATAGGTTAGGTTATCGGAGGGAGTTAAACCATCTTTAATGGGATTGAGAGGAATTAAGTTTAAATAAAATAAATTATTGGAACGTATAAATTTGATTAGCAAATCAAGATGCTTTGGCGAATCGTTGACATCTTTGGCCAATAAATATTCAAAAAATACTTGGCGATGGGTTAACTTGGTATAGTAGTCTAAGGCTTTTTTGAGATCATTTAAACTATATTGCCGAGCAATAGGCATCATTTCCTCGCGGGTGGCTTGGTCAGCGGAGTGAAGGGAAATGGCGAGGTTGATTTCGGTGTTGAGATTGGCAAAGTCGATGATGCGCGGAGCGACACCAGCAGTGGAAATGCTAATTTTTCGATTGCCAATATATAGGCCATTTTTATCGTTAATAGTTTTTAGAGCTGCGATTAAGTTATCCCAATTTAAAAATGGTTCACCCATACCCATAAAAACTATGCGACTGACAGTATTGGTATGTTTCCAAAACAAAATTTGATCGATAATTTCGTCAACAGTGAGATTGCGGGTAAAGCCCATTTTGCCGGTGGCACAGAAAGTGCAGCCGAGCGGACAGCCAACTTGCGAGCTAACACAAACAGTTTTCCAATCACCATAATCCATTAAGACAGTTTCAATTTTGGAACCGTCGCCCAAGATTAAACGGGCTTTTTTGGCAAATTTGTCTTCAAGAAGTTTGTCGAGTTTAATTGACGACAGAGAATAATTAGTTTCAAGCAATTGGCGTAAGCCTAGGGATAGGTCGGTCATTTCGGAAAATGATAAATATCGACCAGAATAATAGTTTTTGGTAATTTGTTTAATCCGAAAAGCTGGTTCGTTGTTTTGTGCCAAGAATTCGGCTAATTTTGAGAAGTCCATTCGTATATTATAGCAGTTTTAAATCCCTCTCGGCTGCGCCGCTTCTCCCTTTAACAAGGGAGACCTATTTGATTTTTTTATTTTAGGGCTTTAAGATAATCAGCTTTTTGATGAAAGCCGATGATAGTTGATTTGAGTTGACCGTGGTCAAAAATCATGACGGTGGGAATGGAATTGACGTTGTATTTACTGGCTAATTCGTTTTCGGTATCGACATCAACTTTGACGATCTTAATATCTTTATTCTCTTGACCGATTTCTTCGATTATAGGTGAGAGCATTTTGCATGGACCACACCATTCAGCCCAAAAGTCGACAATAACTTTTCCTTGATAGTTTAATACTTCAGTTTGAAAATCCATAAAAATCTCCCTAAATCCCTCTTCGAAAAAGAGGAACTTTAATTAATTTTGTTTAACATTTAACTTTTACTCCTGCTTTTTGACAAGCTTGGCGGAATAAATAATTTGACGAATAACCCCATCGGGACCTTCGATCATATTAGTGCCGGAGAGACTGACATATTGTGATAAATAATCTGACAAAGCGACTTTTAATTCTTTAAGCTCGCTTTGGAATTCTTTAACTTTGTCGACAACAGTTACCGCGGCAGCGGTTTTGAGGACTTTTTGTTTGGCTTGAGTTTTGAGCTTAGCTAATTTAGCTGATTCTTGGGAGGCTTTAACGTATTCTTCATCATTTTCCAGAAGATCGTTGAGCATTTCTTTTTGAACCGAGAGATCTTTTTGCAATGTCGACAGTTTGGAGTCGTGACTATTGATTAGTGATTCTATATTAAGGAGGGTGATGGCTTGGGCGTTGGTGTTTTCTGACATAGAGATAACTTTAGCAACTTAAAAACTCCTCTTCAAGAGCATAAAGTTGGTCTAAAGAGCTCAAATGGACTAATTTGGCCCGCAGATTCTTAGCATGAGGGTGACCGGAAGCGTATAAGAGAAAGTGTTTGCGCATGGGATCGAATTGACGCTCGGGGAAAATTTCAGTAAATTTTTGGGCGTGATAACACATTAATGAAAATTTATCTCTAAGGGTGGGAATTTTGTCGGTAAAGATCCAAGGATTGCCCATGGAAGCCCGACCAATAAGAATACCGGTAACACCATACTTTTCGCCATATTCGCGAGCTTGAGTTAAATTTTGGATATCTCCGTTACCCCATAAAGGGGTATGAGCATCTTTAGCCATACTGGCGGCGATTTTAATGGCGTCCCAATCGGCCAAACCGGAGTAGCCTTGTTTAAGGGTGCGACCATGAAGAGTCATGAAATCGAGATTATGTTTGAGCAAATGGGGAATCCAACGATCTATTGAATTTTGAGAAGTACCAACTCGGGTTTTAACCGATAAAGTAGGATTTTTTGGTTCGGGATTACCAGAATATTTTAGATTGCGCTTAATAACTTCAAGAGAGGGATTTTTCAAACCGATATCGTTAATAGTTTTCTTACCAGAACGGTAATCGTCAATCCCCTGCCGGACGGACTTAATTATGTCTGATGCAACTTCAGGCTTGTCAATTAAGGCGGCACCGGAACCATGCTGGGTGACAGTTTTGGCGGGGCAACCCATGTTGATGTCGATGCCATCAAAACCAAGATGACTGAGGATTATTGCCGCTGTGTAAAAACTTTCGGGCTCTTTGCCAAAGATTTGGCCAATAATAGGTCGTTCGTTTTCACCATAAAGTAACTCATCATAAAGTTGAACACCGCCGCGAGAAATACCTTCAGCACTGACAAATTCGGTGATAATCACATCCGGCTTGCCAACAAAACATTGGGTTTGACGGTACGGCTCGTCAGTGACACCGTCCATGGGAGCCAGACCGATGATAAATTTATCAGTTAACCATTTTGGCATATTCAATCTCCCCTAACCCCTCAATGGTTTGAGGGGAAAATATATTATTTTCCACGACTACGTTTGGCAAACTTAGCACCGACTTTGGAATGGTGGGTGCGTGAATCGTAGACAGACTGACGATTTTCCCCAAAGATGGGCTTTCTTTTGAAAGGCGTTGTTGGGGCTTCTTGTGGTCGATCGGGATGAGGAGACGCATTATTTTTATGAAAACGGGCAAAGCGAACTTCTTTGCGGGCGACAGCTTCAATATGTCGGGCTTGACCTTCTTCGGTCTTAAATGGATCAGGTTGGGCATAATCAACGATTATGGTGCGATCAAAGTCAATTTTGTAATTGTGCATTTCGGTTTTGGCGCCGATAGCTGAATTCAAATTATCAAATTCAACGTATCCAATACCGCGGCTTTTACCCCATTTGGTATGCATGATTTTGAGTGAGACGATGCGGCCAAATTTGGCAAATAGGTCAAGAAGCTCACCTTCAGTAATTTTGTAGGGTAAGCCGCCGATAAAAAGGCGGGTAGATGGGACTTTATTTACAGGATCCATACTATATTATAGCAAGCTTTTTGATTTAAACCCTAACCCAGCCCTTTCTCCCACTTCTGGGACCGCACGCCTCGAAGAGGGCAAGGGAATATTAACTTAAATAAGTTAAAATATACATTATGTTGAAATACGAAAAGATGGTTTTAGGCGAGCTGGAAACTAATTGCTATTTAGTATGGGATGATTTTTCCAAAGAGGCACTTATTATTGATCCAGCCGATGGCGGCGAAGATATTAGTGAAGAAATTCAAAGACGCGGATTGAAGCCAATTGTAATTGTGGGTACCCATGGGCATTTTGACCATTTGCTGGCAGTATTAGATTTGAAACTTATTTTTAATTTGCCAGTGGCAGTGTCAAAAAAAGATTGGTTTTTACTTGATCGCCAAAAAGAAACTGCGGAGTATTTTCTTAAAAGAAAAATTAAGACGCCAAATTTAGTCAAAGTGGAAATTGATTTGGATCATGTACTAGCGATTAATTTGGGCGATCAAAGAATTACGGTTATCAAAACTCCAGGCCATACCCCGGGATCGGTATGCTTGTATTCAGAGAGCAATAAGATGCTATTTACCGGGGATACTTTATTTGGTGATGGCAGTAATGGTGAAGTTAACCACAAATATTCGTCCGCTCTTGAATTAAAACAAAGTTTAAACAAAATATTTTTGTTGCCGGAAGAAACCATAATTCTGTCGGGGCACGGAGAGGAAGCGATTTTGGCGGATTGTAAAATTAGGACTTTAAACTGATCGAGGAAATGGTTTCGTCGAAGTTTTGATTGTTGTCCTGTTTAATGCTTTCCAGCAATTCAACTATAAGTTGATTGAAGTAAGTTTCCACGGCAGTTTTTTGCTCGGGTGTTAAATTTAGTTCTTTGGCCAATTCGTCAAATGTTTTCATATGATGATATTTTAACATTATTAGTTACCCCACATGGATTCGAACCACAATTACTACGTTCAGAGCGTAGTGTCCTACCATTAGACGATGGGGTATTGTCTGTTGCTATTATATCGTAATTTAGTAGTATAATCTCCCAAATGACGGAAAATAAAGACAGGGTCATCCTTAAACTGAGTGGGGAGTTGTTTGGTGAAAACGGTAATCATATAGATTTTCATAAATATAATATAGTGGCAAGAAATCTAATTGAAATTCAAAGAAAATCACAAGCTGAAGTAGCAATTGTTGTCGGAGCAGGTAATATTTTTCGTGGAAGACAGGCTGATTCAAGTGTAGACCATACTGAAGCCGATTCAATGGGAATGGTGGCGACAGTAATTAATGGAATTGGATTACGTGAGGCGTTAGTTAGAAATGGGGCTGAGGACACAAGGCTAATGACGGCTTTCAATTTACCAGAAATTGCCGAGCCTTATATTAAAAATAAGGGAATACATCATTTAAAATATGGGCGAATGGTGATAATTGCAGGAGGTCTTGGTCACCCGAATTTTTCGACCGACTCGGCGGTGGCTCAATATGCTGACGAATTGCAATGCAGATTGGTATTAAAAGCCAGCACAATTGATGGAATCTATGATAAGGACCCAAAAAAATATCCCGAGGCAATTAAATATAGTGAAATTACCTATCGTGAAGCATTGTCTCAACGCCTTGAGGTGATGGATCTGACTGCATTTACCATGTGTATGCGTTCTAAAATTCCAATATTTGTTTTTGACATCAAGGACTTGTCAAGATTACCTGATGTAATCAGAGGAGATTATTCTTTTGGGACAATTGTCAGAGACTAGTTTGATTAGATTTGTACAATTTGAGCAGTATAATATCTTATGTTGATTGCTGACAGAATTTATGGCGAATTTGAAATAGTTGAACCTGTAATTTTAGAGCTTTTGGAATCAAAGCCGATGATTCGATTAAAGGGCATTTCTCAATTCGGAGTTCCAGATAAATATTACTTCAGGAAAGGTTTTAGCCGATATGAACATAGCGTAGGAGTGATGTTGCTTTTAAGAAAACTTGGAGCCACAACCGAGGAGCAGGTGGCCGGGTTATTGCATGATGTTTCGCATACTGCATTTTCCCATATTGTGGATTGGGTATTGGACCAAGGTACAACCGAAAATTTCCAAGATGATAGACATAAAGAGGTTTTAAATGGTTCAGAAATTTCGTCAATTCTTAGAAAATATGATTATAATCCCGATTCAATTTCAAATCTGTCTAGTTATAAACTATTGGATACGGAAATTCCTGAATTGTGCGCCGATAGAATTGATTACGCCTTAAGGCAGTTTTTACCCGGAGACGCCATTAGTCTTGTTACTAAAATAAAACAAAAAAACGAAAAGATATTTTTTATTGATGCTGTTTCGGCATTGAATTTTGCAAATTTATTTCTTCAGGAACAAATTACCAACTGGGCAGGTTTTGAAGGATCGTCGAGATACCTGATTTTTACTGAGATTTTAAAAAGAGCACTAAATTTAAAAATAATTGAATTTAACGATTTCTTCGGTGATGAGTCCCCTATTTTGGATAAACTTGAAAACTGCGATGATCAATTTATAAATAAATGGCTGTTAGTTCTGACTTCAAAATCACTTGATAACTTGCCGTTGGGCTCACAAAAAGTTTACAAAAAGTTCAGATATGTAGATCCAGGCTTTTTAAGTAATGACATAGTAATTAAAGTTTCTGAAGTATTCCCTGATTGGAATGACAAGGTTGAGAAGGAAAGAAGGAGGACCAGCGAAGGCATACAAACAGTAGATACCTCTTAATTATTCTTGTACAAATAGAAAAAGTCTTTGGCATAACCGGTAAGATAGCTTTTGGAACCATCGGTAAGTCGTTTGGTTAACGGATAGCTTTTGTATTGACCGTTGCCGAGTGAATCAAAGATATTGAAGCGAACCCAAAAAGGATTGATATCGAGTTGAATCGCATTGGTGGCTCCCGCAGCAATAAGTGCAGCACCTAAAGTCTCGGGGGTTAAGTTGTTACCAACCGCAAAAATTAAATTTCCTTCAGGCGTGACACCCAAGCCGGTGCGCCAGGTGAGAATACTGGTAGTCAAAGTCCGACCCCAGAGCTTTTTATTCAAAGGGCTATCAACAGTTAACTGACCATTTTCAACCAAGATAGGGCAGTTCTGGCGAACAAAAGCTACATTATTACCAAGATCTTGGCCGTTGTATCTAATTATTTTTACGACGCCATTTTTGTAGCCAACTACGGTTCCTAAATCATTTTTAAGAGGAAGATAAGTAAAACCATCAACGATCATGCCATATTCGCCGTCACGATATTGAAAGCCACCATCAAAGGCAGCGACAAGCTTGTTGCCAGAAATTAAATCTTGGGGAACAACGCCGGGACCTGGACGGCCAACTTTACCCGCGGGTTCTTTTTTGCCAGCAACAATGCCGAGGCGTAATAAATTGGTGTCAATTTGAGCCAAATTGACGTAGGCAAATGAACGCTGAGGATCGGGACGAATATAGGTGGTAGCAATAACACCATAATTAGGAAATAAAGCGAGAGGGATGTCTTCCCATTTACCCTCTTTAGGCTCCGGAGTGAAACCATTATTAATGGTTATTGGGGATAGGTTTAGTCGAGTTTTTAAATTGGCGAAATCTCCATAGCCACCACTGTAAGACATATCAACCGTGACATTCGACTGAGGTATTTTACGTTCGACGACATCGGAAATATTATAAAAAATTTTTTCAA
>CAIKAI010000180.1 GCA_903825325.1 Candidatus Shapirobacteria bacterium
CGATGATAATATTCGGTGTTATGATTTTACCGGTTTTTTCTTTTGCCGCTACCACTACACCAGGATCAGGAACGGGAACAGCTAGCAGTTTTAGTTTAGCACAAGCCTGTGGATCACAGGTGAAAGATTTAGGTAGTGTTATATGCAGAATAGGTTTTATTTTAAATAAAATAATTCCGGCAATAATGACCTTAGGAGTGCTTTATCTTGTTTGGGGGATAGTGCAGTATCTTATTTTAGGAGACACAGAAGAAGCAAAAAAAAAGGGACGAGATAAAATAATATACGGAATTATAGGGCTTGCATTGATAGTTTCATTGTGGGGAATTGTAAGTATGGTGGTGAGCGGTCTTGGACTTGATAATCAAGAGCTTGCAATCATAAACCCGACAAATATCGTAAATAATAATCTCCAAAATACAAATTCTACTTCTTGTTTTGCGACTTATTCCGGCAAAGCAAATCCAATAATAAGCGATGTGGTTACATACGCTACCTGTATTATCGGGTCTTCTATCGTTCCGCTACTTTTCATCTTAGCTATAGTTGCCTTTATTTGGGGAGTAATTCAATATTACCTAATAGGTGCTCAAGATTCTGAAACCAAAAAAGCAAAAGGACGGGACTTTATGATCTGGGGGATTTTAGCTCTTACGGTGATGGTTTCAGTGTGGGGTTTGGTGCAAATATTGGGTAACTCTTTTAATATCAAGACAAATTTTTACCCAAAGGTTCAATCCAATTAGATATTTGCGCGATTTTGTTTTTTGTATGTTATAATTGAAGGTAGATTAGCATTATATTATTAGTATTATAACCTGCCCGCAATGCTTCGCATAGCAATGCAGGCGGGGGTCGTAGAATTATTATTAGTTAGTTGTTAGTATATTATTATAAGTTATGAAAAAAAGATTAATTGTTTTGTCGAGTTCTGTGTTTCTATTGCCTCTTTTGACTTTTGCTCAAAACACCGGGCAATGTTTTTCTAACGCAAATATATCGCCAATTGAAGGGGTTATTTGTAGAATCGGTTCAATTTTAAATACCATTATCCCAATTTTGATTGTTTTGGGTGTTGTGTATTTCGTATGGGGAGTTATCTCTTTTATGTTAGCAGGTGATGAAGAAGGGAAGAAAAAGGGACAAAGTAGAATCATCAACGGTATCATAGGACTTGTTGTAATCGTTGGTATGTGGGGTTTGGTTCGCCTTGTAACGGGAACCTTTAATTTGGACAATACCACAAGCACTAATGGCATGACGCCTCCATGTGTTCCTGGAACTCCGGGCTGCCCTTAATCTTTAGCTCTATGATTACGGAATTATTCTTTGTTAATGTGGCGTATGCCAGCAGTCAGTCTTTTAGTCAGTTTCTCACAAAAATTGACAATCAAATCATAAATCCTTTGATTTTGCTTTTGTTTGCCTTGGCAATGGTGTTGTTCATTTACGGTATTTTTGATTTTGTTTCGAATCCAGAAAATGAAGACAAAAGAACCAAAGGAAAGCAAAATATGATTTGGGGAATTGTTGGTCTTACCATTATGATGGGGGTGTTTATGATAATGAATCTCGTGGTAAATACGCTAAACATTAAAGGAATAAATCCTGAGAAGGGAACAGTTAGCCTCCCTCCTCAATAGAGAAATTTGAAAATTGTTTTTAAAAAGCCCTCGCACTACCCGTGCGGGGGTTTTTGCTTTTTCCGATTAAGTCACCTAAATTAGAAACGACCATTTCACATATTGTGAAATGGTCGCTCTGCGAACACATTGTGTCCGGGAAGATGATTTTTACAGATGCCACCATTGGATAGTGGCTTCTTGTGAACCGTTTACAAGCTCGAGCTTACAGGGTCCAATCGGGAGTTTTGCCCAATCAATTGCTTGTTTTGAGCTTTTATAGGCCCGATTTCTGATGCCAATTTTATTCAAAATTGTGCAAGTGAAGGTTGGGTCTATTTCGGAGGTTATTTTAACGTCTCCGAGTTCAGTGTGTGTGGAGTCGGCTATATGGTCGATCCACGCATAAGCTACTGGGTTGCTCGCGGTTAGGTGAGCAAAGCCAGATGTTGGATGCAAAGCATCCGGATGAGGGCCATTCTGGTTGCCAGGCTGACTGTTTCCACCAGGAAATTGAATGACGGGGTTTTTATGAGCCCGTTTCCAATTATCATAGGCGGTGTCACCAGTGCTCGATTGTTGGGGCTGATTGTTGTTAGCGTTGTTGCTACGATGCCACAATCTGTCCCACCAGCTGGAGTTGGTGTTGTCATCCTGTTGTTTTTGTTCCCCGGTGCCGGTGATTTTCTCAATTTTTTCTCCAGCTTTTTCCCAGAATGTTTTGGGTTTTGGCTTGAGGGCGGAAAAAATTCCGATTCCCACCAGGATTACGAGGCCGATAATTACAAAATGAATTGCTTTCATGGTTTTAAAATATTACGGCATTTCTGCCACTCTGGTTAATAATTAAATTTATAGTTATGTAGAAAGTCTCGAGCTATCTTATTCCCATATAGGGAAGATAGACCAGGACTTTCTACTAACCTTTAATCAAAAACCAGA
>CAIKAI010000181.1 GCA_903825325.1 Candidatus Shapirobacteria bacterium
AATAAATCATTTTTCGTATTACGTATGACGTTTTCCGGATTACTAATTATCTATTTATTATCTAAGATTTTATTTTATTATCTTGCCGACATTGCTTATTACCAAGCCACAATTTTAGACGATCACCAAAAATATTCCAATGCTCTCGATCAAATAAAAATCAGCTATCAATACCGCTCTGACGAACCCAACTATTTAATAAAATATGCCGATTTATCTGCCAAAATGGCTGTGGTTACCAAAAATGAAAGCTATATTGCTCCAGCCGTAACTGCCGCTAATTTAGCTGCCAATATCTCTCCTTTCGATGTCAACCTCTGGAAACAAAAAGCTCAAATTTTTTATTACCTCACCGCTTTGGATAAACGCTACTATTCTGAAACCATCAAATCGATGGTTATTGCCACCAAACTCGCCCCTACCGATGCTATCTCTTTTTATTTGTTGGGTTCATTTTATGATGCCGGCAACGACACCACCAATGCCCAAATTAACTACCAAAAAGCTCTCGATCTCAAATCAAATTACGACTATGCTGCTTTTGCCCTAGGTAAAGTTTTTTTTAGTCAAAAAAACTATGCTAACGCCAAAACAATGTTTGAAAAGACACTCAGCATCGCCCCCACCAATA
The DNA here is from genome assembly GCA_903825325.1 of Candidatus Shapirobacteria bacterium. Lineage (GTDB taxonomy): Bacteria > Patescibacteriota > Microgenomatia > UBA12405 > UBA12405 > UBA2283. The sequence goes on from CAIKAI010000181.1 coordinate 632, forward strand.
ATTTCGCCCAAAAATTCCTCGCCCAAATCGCTACTATTTCTGCTCACTCTCCATAACCTTGTCCACACTCCACTTAATTTTCTTGTCTCCCACCCACTTGTACAACGCCCCGCCTTCATTCTTAATGTAGTCAATAAATAGTATCCCATCCAAATGTTCACCCTCGTGTTGAAAAGCAATTGCTTCTATTCCTTCTAAAATTGCTCCTTTTCTAACGAATTTGTTATCAACTATTTCATCCCAACTTACCTTTATTTTTAAATATCTTTTAACTACTCCAAACAAATCGGGAAACGACAAACAACCTTCCAAAAACTCTTCCTGTCGATCATCATCAAATACCATCATTGGTTTAACCCTTTCGCCATATGTTTGTTCGATATTAGGGTTAATAAAAACTTTTAGTTCTTTCTTATTACCCATCAATAACCCGAAAAAACGCCGGTTGATTCCGATTTGAACCGCTGCCAATCCCGCCGCATGTTCCCGCTGTTTGGCCAAAACAACCTCTAACTCCTTAATTTCTTTTAATAATTTAATATCCACCGCTTCCACCGGCACCGTCTTTACTCGGAGTATCTTATTCGGATAGGTCACAATTTTACGCATCTTTATATTATAATCGATTTATGACTTCTTTGGTATTCTTCGGTTCTTCCGAATATTCTTTAATAATTTTAAACAAATTACTTACCGATTCCAATTTTCAAGTCAAACTCGTCGTCACCAAAATTGACAAACCCTTCGGTCGCAACCAAATCACCACTCCCAACCCCGTCGCTCAATTTGCTTTTGGTCATCAATTAAATCTCCTTCAAATCGAAGCTTTTTCTGAAGATTGTAGATTGAAGATTGAAGATTGCCACGCAGATTTAGCCTTATGCGTGGCATTTGGCCCGCCTTTTTTCGACGAAGCCATGCTCAACCTCTTTCCCCAAGGAATCATTAACATCCACCCCTCGCCTCTCCCCAAATATCGTGGCGCCACCCCTGGTCCTTGGCAAATTATTAATGGTGAAACTAATTCTGCTGTAACCTTTTTTCAAATTGATTTACTCCCCGACCATGGACCAGTTATTTATCAAATTCCTTTTACCATTTCTCCTCACGAAACATCATCTAGTTTTTACCAAAAAGCCTTTAATTTGGCGGCTAATAATTTGGATAAAATATTATCGACAAATCGCACCCCACAAAATGAATCTCAAAAATCATATTATCCAAAGTTATCGAAAGAATCCGGTAAAATCAACTGGAATTGGGACCAATTAAAAATTTATCGTTTCATTAACGCCATGATTCCCTGGCCCATCGCCTGGACATATATTCTGGCTAAGGATGGAGCTAAACTAAAATTGAAGGTTTTTTCCGCACAGTTAATTTCTGGAAAAATAGAAATCAAAAAAGTCCAAATTGAAGGCAAAAAATCTACTTTTTGGTCCGAAATTTCCTCATACTATTCGCTCGATTTTGAAAATTAGTCAATAGAAATTTATCCGATAAATAGGCAAATTCGACATTTCCGCAATTTTAAAAAAAACAATATTTCATCATGAATTTTGAATTGAAAATGCTCTTATTTGCCCTAAAGACAGGCGGTCACATTTTTGACATATTTACCAAAAAAGCCTTAAATTAATCTAAAGGAGGAATAAAAATTATGCCAGTAAAAAAGAAAACCGTCAAAAAAGTTGCTAAGAAAAAAACCGTCAAAAAAGCCAAAAAGAAATAATTTTGGTTTTGGAAAACTTCAAAAAACGGTGCTTAAACAAGTGCCGTTTTTTGTTCTTGGATGTCTTTTTTCAATCTCTTCAAACACTTACTGCAAAAATTCCCTGAAATTGAATCCTCACCCACTCTCATAGTTACTTTTTGAATATTCGCCTTAAAAGTTCGTGAAGTTCTATTTTGTGCATGCGAACGATTGCGACCAATCGCCGTTCCTTTATTACATAAGTTACATGTTCTTGCCATGGGATATACTATAACATTAGCTTCCGCTTTTTAGAATATGGCAAATATTATCCGCATTATTGCTCTTATCATTGCTATTACCATTCACGAATTTTCTCACGCCTTCGTCGCCGATAGCCTGGGCGATCCCACTCCTCGTGCCAATGG
>CAIKAI010000182.1 GCA_903825325.1 Candidatus Shapirobacteria bacterium
AGTATTTTCCTCTGCCATTTCCCGAAGTTAATACCGGTGTTTCACAAAAGACTTTTGATATTGTAAAAAGTGGAATGTATCTCGTTGTAAACGGTGCCGGTACGGCAACCAATATTAAATCGAGTGAACTTCAGATAGCCGGTAAAACCGGTACGGCTCAAAATCCACATGGTAAAGATCACTCTCTTTTTATTTGCTTTGCCCCATTTGATAAACCGAGAATTGCGGTAGCAGTTCTTGTGGAAAATGCCGGGTTTGGTGCAACATATGCAGCACCTATAGCGCAAAAAGTGATTCAAGCTTATTTAAGGATTAAAACAAAAACACCAGCCTTAGGTGTTGTTGCAGAAACAGGAGCTGACTAATGTCTAAAGTTAATTACCGGTTTCAGGATAAATTTGATGTTCCAACTTTCGTTATTGTTACCGTATTAACATGCATAGGTTTTCTGGCAATTTATTCTTCAACAAGAAATACCGTATTGGAACATGGTAACTTTTTGAAACAAATTATCTCATGGGGAGCATCGGTTCTCATTTTCATTGGGGTCTGTTCAATTCCCGTAAGGTTTTTAAAAACAATTACTATTCCTGCTTATGCATTGGCCTTAAGTTCACTCGGGCTTGTATTGCTTGTTGGTCGTGTTGTTGGCGGACAAAAATGCTGGATATTTCTCGGCGGATTTAGTTTTCAACCATCAGAAAGTGCTAAATTTGCAACGGTTCTGGCATTGGCACTATTTTTAAGCCGACCTCAAACTGATTTGGAAAAAAAAAAGGATATTTTAATTGCTATTGGTATTGGTTTGTTACCCGTTGGTTTAATTATGCTTGAACCTGATCTCGGGTCATCATTAATCTTTTTTGGGGTAATTCTTGTTATGCTTTTTTGGAAGGGTATTAGTTTATTTGGATTGTTTTTTGTTCTTGCCCCGGTAGTTTGTGCTATCTCTTCTTTATTTGGTGTGGTTTATTTTATTGCTGCACTTGTAGTAGTAGTAGTAATTCTTATTTTGTTTAAAAAGGATATATTTTTAAGTGGTTCAATTCTTGGTTTAAATCTTGCATCCGGTTTTTTTGTCGATTATGTTTTTAATATTCTTAGTCCACACCAGCAAGTCAGAATTTTATCGTTTGTAAACCCCAGCGCCGATCCACTTGGTTCTGGATATAATTCCATGCAGGCAAAAATTGCTATTGGTTCAGGTGGACTATTCGGGAAGGGATTTTTAGCAGGGAATCAAACCCAACTTCACTTTATTCCAGAACAATGGACTGATTTTATTTTCTGTGTTATTGGAGAAGAATTTGGTTTCATTGGCAGTTTGTTGGTTATAGTGCTATTTGCTGTTTTATTTTCCCGTTTATTGAAGATTGCAACACTTGCAAAAGACGATTTTTTAAGCTTAGTTGTTATCGGGGTATTGACCATCTATTTTATTCACTTTGTTATTAATGTTGGTATGGCTATTGGAATTATGCCCGTTATTGGTATTCCATTGCCATTTATCAGTTATGGCGGAAGTGCATTACTAACAAATATGATTATGCTTGGAACAGTAATAAACATTTTTAGAAGCAGAAAAGATTTTACCTGATACTGATTAAATTCATTGAATTCAATGAGTATGAGTCGTAATTTACAACTTGAGCAGGAAAAGAGCTCTATTTGTTCAATAGCGCACCGTTTTATAGTACAATTACTAACCGATTTGTGTCATTTTCGCAACTCATATTTTATTAGAGGATGATTTTATGGCCTCAAATATTCATGTTCCCGAAAAGATCTTAGTAGAGATATGGAAAAATCGTCAGTTTAATCAAGCGATTACAACCGAATCGGGAGAAACAATTGAAATACTCGAGGTTGGAGAAGAAAACAAAGAAAATGGCGGTCCGGATTTTCTTAACGCTAAAATTAAAATTGGCAATTTAACATATGTTGGGGATGTAGAAATAGATAATACTCACCATGACTGGAAAAACCACGGTCACAGCATAAATAAACGATTCAATAAAGTTATACTACATGCAATTCTCAATAATGAGTCCAATCAAAAATATGTGTATACTCAGGATGGAAGGAAAATTAGCACAATTTGTTTCACTCAATTTATTGACAACAATCAGATTGATAAAATACGTAAGTCTATCATTGTTGATCCGGACAAAAAAACCAATAAAATTCATTGCTATAAAGTTTCAGTATTTGCTGATGAACAGACTAAAATTGATTTTCTTGCAGATTTGGGTTTAGGAAGATTTAGAAAAAAATGTGAAAAAATGGTGAACCGGCTCAGGGAACTTATATTTATTGATAATCTTCAGGTACAAGAGCCGGATTTTCATTACGCAATACCTGAAGAAGCATACTCTAACAAACTTACTATTGAGAACCTCAATAATAAGCATGTTTGGGAGCAGTTATTTTATGAAACAATATTTGAGGCGTTGGGATATTCTCAGAACAGACAAATAATGACGAAAATGGCAGAATCTGTTCCAATTACGTATCTCCATAGTCTAGAGATACCACAAGAAGAACTAGCTGATACTATTGAGGCGATTTTTTTCTCAATATCGGGGCTGATTCCTGATACAAATACGTTGAAAGAAACTGAAACCATTGCATACGTCAGAAAAATTACCGAGATATGGTTGAAGTATCAAGAATCATATGATGGGAAAGTATTTGACTCAACTGACTGGCATTTCTTTAAATTGCGTCCGCAAAATTTTCCAACGATAAGAATTGCCGCTGGTGCCCGGTTAGCTAAAAGAATTATGCATGACGATTTAATTCCCTCACTCATGAAAAAGTTTTATGAAATTCATAATCATACAGTTTTGAAAAATTCTATCAGAACACTTCTTATCACAAAAGGGGATGGATATTGGAAAAAGCATTTTTCATTTGATAAGACATCATCAGAAGAGACTCATTATTTTTTAGGAAATACCAGAGCGGATGAAATTTTTATCAATGTAATCCTTCCGTTTGTCTATTTGTATTTCGACTTGTTCAATAAGAAGAAATTTGCAGAAAAAG
>CAIKAI010000183.1 GCA_903825325.1 Candidatus Shapirobacteria bacterium
ATAGTCCCAACCCGGATATCGATTTTGTCGAGGTCAGAAAAAGAAATAGCGGGTTTGACCGGAAGATATTTCATAATTAATATGATAACCCAAATAACCAGCGATGGTGGGAGGGTTGGCCACAGTGGACACACACCCCTTCCTCTTCGGGAGCATCGATAGGCAAGCAGCGAGTGGTGGCTTTGGTGTCAGTTTTGATTTCAGCCTCACAGTTTTTTTGTTCACACCAATGAGCAGAGATAAAGCCGCGGGAAGTTTCCATAATCTTTTTGAATTCGTCGTAAGTATCGGCCTTAAATATATGGTCTAAAGTAAATTTTTTATGTTTTTCAAAAAGGGCTGTTTGAATTTCGGTTAATAACTTGTCGATGGTTGAAGTGAGGTTGGAGAGAGTAATAGTGATTTTTTCACCGGTATCACGACGAGAAATGATGATGGTGCCAGCAGCAACATCACGATCACCAATTTCGAGGCGTAAAGGCACGCCTTTTAATTCCCATTTGTTAAATTTAAACCCAGCAGTTTCACCTTCGTGATCATCTAATTTGACACGATATTTTTCACTGAGTTCCTTAAATAGTTCTTGCGATTTGGCTAGGGCAGTTTGATGATTGGGAATGGGAACAATGACAACTTGAATTGGGGCAATATTCGGTGGTAAAACCAAACCATTTTCATCACCATGAGCCATAATTAAGCCACCAATGGAGCGAGTTGAGTAACCCCAGGAATTTTGCCAAGGAAAGGCTTTTTTACCTTCTTTGTCTTGAACGGTCCAATCAATGGATTTGGAAAAGTTTTGACCGAGATCGTGGCTGGTGCAAGCTTGAAGGGATTTGCCATTGGGCATTAAGGATTCAAAAGTATAGGTTTTATAGCCACCAGCGAATTTTTCAGAATCGCTTTTGGCACCAATAATGCCATAAATACCCATTAATTCGTTGTAAGTTTGTTGATACATTTTAATGGCCCACATGACCTCGTCAATACTTTCCTCATGAGTTAAGTGAGCACAATGACCTTCTTGCCACAAAAATTCGGAGGTACGCAAAAATAGGTAGGTCCGTTTTTCCCAACGAATAATGTTGCACCATTGGTTGAGGCGGACAGGTAAGTCGCGCCAACTACCGAACCATTTTTTGTACATGTCGTACATCATCATTTCCGAAGTGGGACGAACGGCGAGCTTTTCAGGTAATTGTTTGCCACCACCAATGGTGACAATGGCCAACTCAGGGGCAAAGCCTTCAACATGTTCCTTTTCTTTTTCAAAATAGGACATGGGAATTAAAAGTGGGAAATAGGCATTCTCGACTCCCCTTTTTTTGATTAAAACATCCATGAATTTTTGAATGTTTTCCCAAAGAGAATAGCCGTAGGGACGAATAACCATACAGCCTTTGACAGGGGCGTAGTCGGCCAATTCGGCTTTGAGGACGACATCGTTAAACCATTCGGAAAGATTGGAATTAAAATCAGCAAGTTGTGTTTTGGCCATACGGGTATTTTACATTATTATTGAAATTAAAATAAATGGTGATATTATGGGGCTATGAGAACATTAAGTGAGAGAGTGGTGGTGAGTGTACTTGCGACCGATAAAGCTAACGAAATTGTTTGGCCGGAACATGACAGGACTGTTAATAAAATAGACACAGACGATGGAACACTTCATGGAATTGTAGAGTTGCTTAAAAATGGAGGTACCGTGGTGTTGGGGGAAACTAATGAAAATGGATTAGGGCTATTGTCGCCAAAATTGGTCAAGAGGGTCAGAAAAGAAATGCATGCTTTAGGATTGAATATTCAACAAAAGAGTTTGACCGATATTGAAGCAGAAGGATTAGCGGAGCATGTTGGATTTTTACCAGAAATGGTAATAAGAAAAAAGCCCGCGGTGCCAAGAATAAATTCTTAACACACACGGGCTTGAAATAATAATAACAAATAATCCGACGTGTGGTGGATTTGACAATTATTTCCAACATGACTTTTTGATTATCTTGTTAGAGACGCCAGATCTGGCGTCTCTACAGGGAAACGAGTGGGCCAATTATTTATTTGATTGGCATCGAAACAATCAATGGCAGAATTGCAAAAGATTGCTTCGGCGCTTCGCTTCTCGCAATGACGTATTGCTTAGACTTCGATTATCAAGGGTAGAACCATCGGTTGACGGCCGGTTTTGTCTAAGATTACCTGCTCAATATGAGCTTGAAGCTGAGTGCGGATAAAGTCAAGATTGGCCGGTTTGCTGCTGAGGGTTTTGTATTTGTGAAGGATTTCCTCTTGCAAATAAGCCAACAAATCGGTGTTTTCTTTAAAGAAAACAAAACCACGAGACAGAATTTCCGGTTCGCGCATGAGCGCGCCAGTGGCTTTGTTGATCATCAAGACAACGGAGAACATACCCTCTTCAGCTAATAATTTGCGGTCGCGAAGAACGGTAGTACCGACGTCACCAATACCTAAGCCATCGATTAATACTTTACGTAGTTGGACATGTGTCTTGGTATCAAAAGTACCATTACTATAAAAGGTTACTGCTGAGTCAGTGTCGGGAGTAATCAGCCGATCATCAGTAAAACCCATAGTTTTAGCCATGGTGAAATAACTTTTGATGTGACGATAATTACCACCGATGGGTAATAAATATTTGGGTCGGGTTAAGTTAATCAAAATAGCATGTTCTTTTTGATAGCCGTGGCCGGAAACGTGAAGTTCACTGCCTTCGCCGTAGACTACCTGAGCGCCCATTTTGGAAAGGACATCAACGAGTTCATAAATTTTGGAACTGGTACCAGGAATATAATCGGGGGCGGAAAAGATAACTTTGTCACCGGATTTAATTTTGATACGATGTTTACCCATGACCATTTTGGACAAGGCAGAGTTGGCTTGAGCGGCAAAACCAGCTACTAAGAATATTAGTTTGTTGTCGGCAAAATTTTTGATACGCTCGGGGGGAACAACATCAGCGTCAGTAATATTAATATAGCCAAGTTCTTGGCCAATTTTAATAGCTTTATCAACAGAGTAACCAACAGTAACGATCTTACGACCGGCGCGTTTAGCATAATCAATGGCTTGACCCCAACGAACGATGTTGGAAGAAATTGAAGTCACAAAAACACGACCTTTGGCAGTTTTGATTTCGTGTTCAAAGTTTTCAGCGATGGAACCTTCAGAAGGTGAGAAACCTTCGTGATCGGTACCCAGACAGTCGGACATTAAGGCGATAACTTTTTTATCGCCAACACGAGCGATGTGAGGCATATCGGAGGGTTTGCCATCGAGCGGGAACATATCAAATTTAAAATCTGAGCCATGGTAAAAAATACCGATGGGGGTGGTGATGGCAAAATGATTGGTGTCGGGGACGGAATGATTAACCCGAATTGGGTCAACTGAAAATGGGCCAGCGATCATAACTTGGTCGGGTTCATAAACGGTCATTTTGGCGCGGATGTTGGCCTCGGTTAAACGATTTTCAATAAAGGCAGCGGCAGTTTTGGGAGCGTGTATAGGAATGTTAGTTCCTAAAATTGGCAGAATAAAGCGGACAGCACCGATGTGGTCTTCATGTCCATGGGTAATAAAAATGCCAAGAATTCGGTCCTTTTTGCTTTCCAAATATTTGGTATCGGGAATTTGGAGGTCAACTCCAAAGTCATCTTCCTCAGGAAAACCAACGCCGCAATCGACGATGATAATTTGAGATTTGGTTTCATCACCATTGGGAATATATTCGTAAACGAACATGTTTTGGGTGACATCACCGAAACCACCAAGGGAAACGATGCGAACGGCATCAAGCGAACTATTAAATTGGCGAACCGGACTCTTAATACCGGTAAAGTTTGGTTTGACCGGTAGACTGACCGGAGCAGTTGAATATGGTTTGTTAATCATAATTATAAATATATATTGATTTAGTCAAAACTAAATCTGTTTTTTTGCAAGCTAAAATTAATAAATACTGAAAATCTGATGGCTTTCCCAAAGGGACAAGACAAAATAATTCAAGGAGAAACGGCCAGTTGTACGGAATTTATGTAAGATGTTTTGGTAAACGTCGGTCCGATTCAAATGAATTGTATTCAGAAGCTTAAGAGTCATTATAACAGAGTATTTTATAAAAGCAAATAATCGACTTTTAATTTAGGGGGTAAATTGTTGACGGATTTCGATAATTTTGCCTTGATTATTATATTTAAACCAAAAATTCGGAGAAATCTGGGAGTCAGGAGTATTAAATCTTTGACTTAGATCGACAAAACTTACTTTTGAATATTTGAGTGAAGGATCGATTAAAACAATGTCAGTAGAGTCACCAATAATTAACTTTGATACGCTCGGACTGATGTTGCTTATTTTATAGCCGTCTGGTTGGAAATCTCCGGTTAAAAAATCTGCAAAGTTTACATCTAAATAATTTTGATTATTTTGTTGATAAGCTTTTTTTAAGATTGCGAAGCGATAAGAATATTGTTTACAGGATTCAAGTTGACAAGAATGCGACCATAGATTGTACATAACCGGTTGAGGGTCAACTAGCGTATCGATTGAGACGTTACTATAGACTGAATCAACTAAAAAACTAACCAAACGTACCTCATGATCAGGTTGGACTTCACCATAATATATATGAAAATTGGTGTCGGAAGAAGTTGGTTGAGATTCGACATAAAGGGTGGTTTTTGTACCTTTAGCAAGAAGAATTCGATCTTCATCAATAACTTCGGGCAATTCACTAACTATTTTTATGGCTTGCTCAGGAGATATTTGTGATCGGGGAATTTCTGTGGGGAAAAGTTGGACTTCAGGAGTAGCTACAGGTATTTTAGAATGGTCGGGGGTAGAGCAGTGATGCAGCG
>CAIKAI010000184.1 GCA_903825325.1 Candidatus Shapirobacteria bacterium
ACAGTTTGCGGTTCTTCATTGTTCCCTGCTCTGTCAGTGGAAAAAAACGATAGGGAATGAAAACCTTCCGCTGCTACGCTAACGGGCGAACTCGATGAATAAATCTGATACTCTCCCCCGTCTAAACTATATTGTATTTTTAGAATTCCCGATGTTTCGCTTTCTTTACCCTCAACAACCGGATCAATGGCAGAAAGCGTTACAGTGGCATTGCTTCTATAAAACCCATCCTGCCCCATGAGTCCGGAAATTGTTGATGTAGAAATTGGAGGAATAATATCCTGAGATTGATTTTCGTCCAAAATTGCTGAGGGCTTAATAGCCTGATCAGTTACACCATCGCCGTTTATGTCCAGTTGGATGACTTGGTTATTTTGAGAATTTAAATTTATTTGGGCAGTAGAGCTTGCAGTAATTGCCACAGAATCATAATGAGCTGTATTGGTTATGTTTCCGTCTTGAATCACTGATGAATTAAAACTAAAGTTTCCTGAATCGGTTGCATTGAGTTCAATTTTGTAAGTATGCCCGGACGGCAAAAAAGCATATTTATTGTGGCCTATTTCTTCGTACTGCGAGCCAGGAACTCCTAAATCGACAAACGGGCTATTATCATCTTTTGATATCCCCACATGATTGCCATTTTCATCATACGCATCTAACTCTACAGGGCTATGCACAGTTACTTCGGTGCCGTTAAAATGGCATTGTGAAAAATCGGTAACAACATTGGACGGGGGAGGCAAAATTACTCCAGTTATCAAATCCGTGACCAAAGGCATAATACTGGCATTGCTTAACATTTTTGCATGATCAACAGCACCGGTAACATAATAATTAACAGCGCCAACCACACCATTTGCCGAAGTTATGGGAACAGTACCGTCGCCGGCGGTAAACCTTATTTCCGGCTCATCGCTATTGGCTTTTTCCACCAAAGTTCCTATGGTTCCCTGCTCGCAACCAGCAATATTAAAAGTCTCAATTCCTGTGGCGCCAAAATTAAAATTATCAAAATTAACACTATGAAAACTAGAGGCACCGTCAATTAGGGAAGAGTTAAGATTGTTTTGCTTTAGATAATCCAAACTTTTCTGGTAGGTATTCAAATAAAACTTATCGTGGTCATAAATATAGCCTAATGGCTGATTAATAAAATAGGATGGACTAGGCAACAGTTCATACACGGATGGCATATTTTGAGAAATTTTTTTTATTTCTCCAGGGTCTAACTGACCTCTAATAACACCATCGGATTTTGAAACACCCAAATTATCACCATACAATAGCACCTTAGCTGAATTAGGAGCTCCAAAATAAGGGGCGCCCACTAAAACCAGCTTTCTAATTTTCGACTGATATTCAGTTTCATCAAACAACAATCGCTTGGCGAGCAACCCCCCTTGGCTATGGGCAACAATATCGATTTTGTTTGCGCCTGTTGCTAATAAAATTTGATCAATTTTGCTTGCCAAATCTGTTCTTTTATCCAAAGGAAGAGGTCTCTCCATTTCATTATGGGCAATTTTAGAAATATCATCGCGCCAATCATAAGGAAAAACAAACAAATCTGTATTTTCCTGATAACCCTGATCTTTAAAAGACTGAATTATTCCATCATAAAAATGCTGCCCTTTATACGGCTCTCTCAAAATATCCGGCATTGTCAGACTGGTATCTACAGCTGTACCATCTTCATTAAAGGCCAACGGGTCCATAAAAGCATCTGATTTAGTAGGATCGATCATTCTTGGAATATCTGGCCATAAAACTTCGGTTTGTTTATCTACTTCAGATCCTAAAGTCCCGGGAATTATCAATACCGGTATTTTATCTTGAGGGGCTGGCTCATTTATATCAAAAGGTTTTAATTCTACTGCATCATTATTAAAATTGTTAGAAAAATAAACTTTAAATTTATAATTATTGAGAGGGCTTGCGGAAAAAATATTGGAACACCCATCACATGCTAACGGGATATTGCTAGTATCATCATAAAAACTAAAACTATTATTGGAATTAAAGCGAATGGAAAAATTATTTACACCCGCTGGAATGGTAACTGTTGAAGAAAAATTGCCCTTACCGGCGCAATCTTTTTGAGCCAAAAGTTGGGATAAAAAATTAATATCTCTTTGGTCATCAGGAGCATTAAATGCAAAATGTAAAACTAGTAAGCCATGATCATATTGCGGCAAGCCTATTAATTGGTAGGTGTTTCCATCTATTTCCCACCAATTATAGTCACTGCACGAGGAAGGAGGGGCCACAATCATTCCCTTAACTAGGATAGGACAGAAAATAAAAACAAAAGTCACCAAACAAATAAAAAACTTTTTCATATAATTTTTTATTTATAAATTTTTTAACAATTAAAAATTTCCGATACTAATCTTAGAATATAATGCATCATAGTATGTCAAATAACCAACAACTGCCCATAAAAGCAACAGCCCAATAAACAAATAGCTAAGCCATCTCTGTTGAATTTTTTTTCTAAACACAAATAGAGATATTGCTAAAACCAGCGCTGACAATGCCTGTATAAGAACTACTGTATATGAACGCCCAAAGGTAATATCTTTGATAGTTAAAACCCCATAAATTAAACGTGAGGTGCTCTGAAATAAAATTTCAGGCACCAGCACTATTGCCAAAAGAACTCCTATCCAAACCTTTTGTAATTTTGTCATTTGTTTGTTTCCTTAATAATTTATTAACCTTAATTAAATATTAACACTTATTAAATTACTGTCAAATAAGAGATTAATTTATAAACTTGGCTTTACTTCGATACGTCCACGTATCGAAGTGGGTGTTTCTTATACGGGCAAAGGCTTGGTTGCTGTTTTATGCTTAGTTTTCTGCCTTAAACTTCTATCCAAAGTCAACATTCCCGCCTTTAT